>JBGTOF010000285.1:0-34591 GCA_041742695.1 Elainellales cyanobacterium
TCGATGAATTGCCGCCGACAGTCTTTGCAGAGGTAATTTTGTTTACCTCTTTGCTTCCCGTTCCTACTGATGTTAGTCGAGCCACATTCGGGACATTCCATGGATTTTACCCTGATTTCATATCCTCATTATGCAACGCCCGATAGGCCATCACCAATGCAGATTTACCCTAGTGTCATGCATTCGGCTAGGTCCTAATTTTCAGGAGACGCGCTCTGAAACTAGAGGCAATTACTCTGAGAAAAGAAGATCGCGAATTTAAGGACTGCAGTTATTGATTAGAGTGCGATCGCACTCTAATCAATAACTGCACCTATCCTGTTTTAATTGGGACAATTGGTTTAGTACTACTAGCATTACATCCAACGTCCTGGCATTTGTTCGATCCCTATGTTGATGAAATTTTATGGGGCGATCGCAGTATATTTAATATGTTTCAATAATCCCTTCTAATTTCACGCTGTCATTCTTTTTCTTATGGGCACCTCGAAAAATACAAATCTTGTTGAGAATGGCAATGAGATTCCAGTGGTTCTGGGCTCCCAAGATTATCAATGAGGCAATTAATCGAGGTGCCCTTATGCAAGAACTCGATCTTCCTAAAACCATTGGCCTGCTGAACAAGATTATGGAGTTTGAACTAGCGGGAGTGGTGCGATATACGCACTACTCTCTCATGGTCACAGGCCCCAATCGCCTGCCGTTGGTTAGCTTCTTTAAATCGCAAGCAAATGAATCACTGCTGCATGCTCAACAGGCTGGCGAAATTATTACGGGACTAGAAGGGGGGCACCCGAGCCTCAAAATTGCCCCCATCGAAGAGAGTTTTCACCATTCCATTCGAGACGTGTTGGATGAAAGTTTGACCCATGAGAAAACGGCATTGTCGCTCTATAAAGCTCTATTAGAGACAGTGGAGCATGCCAGTGTATATCTCGAAGAGTTTGCTCGCATGATGATCAGCAACGAAGAGCTGCACACGTTAGAACTTCGCAAAATGCTGCGCGACTTTAGCTAACGCGTTGACTCATCCCCTGTTGGCACCTCGAGGTTACGACCAGTCCTTTAGCGCGATAGCACTGGCGTAGGGCTATGTCGCGGAGGGCTGTGGGGGAGGAGAATCGCGTCGGGATTGAGCCGAACTGCTGAGTTGGGGGCGATCGCCCCCTCCAGCCATCTCGAATCCTTAAAACCATGCACCGGAACTCAATTCTTATGCCATGATTCCAAGGATGTCATGGTAAGGTCTGCCATCGCGCGATTCTCTGGTGCTTAACCTACCGCTCTATGGCTTCAACAGGGTGAGCGTTGCGACATCTCTCGATAGTTCTTGCAGGCCTGTGGCACCGTTTCTGAATCGCACCCGTCTTGATTTCTGATGGAGAGCCCTATGGTGCAGTCTATGTCAACCCAAACTTTATTTGTAGCGCCAGGCGGCGATGACAGCGCCAGCGGCAGCGAAGCGCAGCCCTATAAAACGATTACCCGCGCCCTGCGCCGCGCCACGGCAGGCACCACCATTCGCCTCGGGTTCGGCAGCTTTAGTGCGGCAGCGGGGGAAGTGTTTCCCCTCGTGGTACCCCAAGGCGTGATGCTGCTGGGCAATGAGAATACGAAGGGGCAGAATATTGCGATTGAAGGCGGCGGTGATTTTGACAGCGCTATTTTTGCACGGCAGAATGCGACGGTGCGGCTAGAGGCGGGGGCAGAACTGCGGGGCGTCACGGTGCGCAATCCCAACCCACGCGGCACCGGGGTGTGGGTCGAATCGACCGATCCGGCGATCGCCTACTGCACGCTGATCAATTGCGGACGCGAAGGCATATTCACCACAGGCTCCGCCAATCCTGAGATTGTGGATTGCGTCTTTGAGCAAAACGCCGCCAGCGGCCTCTCGATTACCCGCAACTCAAAAGGGGAGGTGCGGCGCTGTGAGTTTCGGCGCACGGGCTATGGCATTGCCCTGGGTGACAACGCGGCGACCCTGCTGGCTAACAACAGAATTGTCGATAGCCGTGCAGGGATTGTGATCTCTGGCTCAGCTCGGCCTGTGTTGCGCAATAACCATGTAGAGCGCAGTGCAGAAGAGGGGCTGCGGGTGGGCGATCGCGCCGTTCCTGATATCGGCAAGCCTCAAGACCCCGGAGGAAACGTGTTTGTGCAGAGTGGACGGTCCGACGTGACCAACCTCAGTACCACACCGCTGCTATCAGTTGGCAATCACATTAACCCGGTGCGAGTTAACCTGGGCGCGCCAGACAACGCTCGACGCGTTGACTTTGTCGCCAGCACGGTGGTGGAGCAAATTCAGACGGTAGTGCCCAGACCGGAGCCCGCGCCCGCCCCAGCCCCCCTGCCAACGCCGCCCGCTCCCAAACTCAGCCCCGATGCCGCCAAGGTCAACCTTAGCGATATTGCTGGGCACTGGGCGGAGCCGTTTATCCGCGAGTTGGTTGCGCGAGGCATTCTCACGGGCTATGCCGATGGCACCTTCAAACCCCTACAGGCCATCAACCGGGCGCAGTATGCCGCGCTGCTGGCCAAAGCGTTTGCCCTGCCGTCTCGTCGGCCCAATAGTGGCTTTGTGGATGTGCCGGGGGATTTTTGGGCTAGAGAGGCGATCGCCCGAGCGGAATCGATGGGTTTTTTGACCGGCTTCCCCGACGGCAGCTTTCGCCCCATGCAAAATCTGACCCGGGTGCAAACGCTGGTGTCATTGGTAAGTGGCTTAGAGATGAGCGGAGGCAATCCTGAATTTTTAAGTGTGTATCGCGATCGCGCTGAAATTCCTACCTATGCCACCACCCCAGTCGCAGCCGCCACTCAGCGGCGCATGGTGGTGAGTTACCCCCAGGTCAATCGGTTCTCGCCCATGGTAGACGTGACCCGGGGCGAGATTGCGGCAATGGTGTATCAGGCACTAGTGGTGACCGGACAAGCCCGGGTGATTCCCTCACCCTATATAGTCGTGCCCGACTCGCTCACCGTGTCTTTTGCAGATGTAGATAGCCACTGGAGCGAGCCGTTTATTCGAGGGCTGGCGAGCCAGGGCTTGGTCAGCGGCTTCTCAGATGGCAAGTTTATGCCAGAAGGGCCGATGACGCGGGCGCAATATGCGGCGCTGCTGGTAAATACTTTTAACCCTCTGCCGAAGCGTGAGCCGATGACGTTTGGGGATGTGCCCAGCAACCACTGGGCGGCGGCAGCCATTCAGCGCGCCTATCGCGGCAAGCTGCTGTCGGGCGGCAGCGACGGGTTGTTTCGCCCTGATAAAAATATTTTGCGGATTGAGGTGCTGCTGTCGTTGGTGAATGGGCTAGAGCTGCCGCCCGGGAATGTTGCCCTTTTGAATCGGTTTACTGACTTGGGTGCCATCACCAATGATGCCTTGCAAAAGGCGATCGCCAGTGCCACTACCCATAGACTAGTGGTGAACTATCCTGACCCTGCGCGGCTGAACCCCATGCGCGATGCAACTCGGGCCGAAGTGGCCGGGATGGTGTATCAGGCGTTGGTTCAGGCCGGGCGATCGCCTGCTCTGGCATCCGCCTACATTGTGAAACCCGACCAGAATTCTGGCGGCAACCCACCCCCCCCCGACCCAGAGCCAGAATTGCCGCTCATCATGATTGACCCGGGGCACGGAGGCAATGACCCCGGCGCGATCGGCATTGGCGGCATGCGAGAAACAGATGTAGTGCTGGACATCAGCTTAGAAACGAGAAAGGTGCTGCAATCCTACAATCTGCGCGTCGCGATGACCCGCAGTGATGAGCGCACCCTGTCGTTGGAAGAACGGACGGCCCTGGCGAATGCCGCCAAAGCCGCAATCTTTGTCAGCATCCACGCCAACGCGCTTAGCCTAGACCGACCAGAGGTCAATGGACTCGAAACCTTTCACTTCCCCAATTCAGTGGAGGGCAACAAGCTGGCTCAAGCGATTCAGACCAGCATTTTGCAGTCGTTGCAGCCCACAAACCGAGGGGTGAAGTCAGCGAATTTCTTTGTGCTGCGCACCACGACGATGCCCTCGGCACTGGTAGAGGTGGGCTTTGTCACGGGGGCGCAGGATGCCGCCAAATTGGCGAACCCCACCTATCGCGTTAGCATGGGCCGGGCGATCGCCCTGGGCATTGCGCAATATGTTAAACAGCCCGTGGGGTGAAGTAACCATGCAACCCTGTCGCATTCCCCCGCCGCTGCAACCGGGTGATCTGCTGCGAGTCGTGGCCCCCAGTGGCACTCTGCGCGAGCAGGCGGCGTTTGAGCAGGGACTTGAGCTATGGCGAGCCCAGGGCTATCGGGTTGAACTTTGCTCGGGCTATGACGGGCGGTGGGGTTATCTGGCGGGCAAGGATGGCGATCGCCGCCGGCAGCTTGCCACCGCATGGGCAGACCCCGACTGCCGCGGCATTCTCTGCGCCCGGGGCGGCTATGGCACCATGCGCCTTTTAGAAGACTGGCAGTGGCCCCACACAGACCCCAAGTGGCTAATCGGCTTTTCGGATATCACCGGCTTGCTGTGGAGCCTCGCTACTCAGGGGCTGTCGGGCATCCACGGGCCACTGGTGACCACTCTGGCCGCAGAGCCCACTTGGTCGCAGCAGCGGTTGTTTGATGCGGTGCAAGGCAAACCGTTGCCGCCCTTGACCGGAAACGGCTGGGGCGGCAGCGCGGAGGGGCTGCTGCTGCCTGCCAACCTAACCGTAGCGACCCACCTTCTGGGCACGCCGTTACAGCCGGGTTTCGATCATGTAATCTTAGCCATCGAAGATGTGAGCGAAGCCCCCTACCGTCTTGATCGAATGCTGACTCAGTGGCGGCTGTGTGGCGCACTGCGGCAGGTAAAAGGCATCGCAGTGGGGCGCTTTAGCCAATGCCAACCTCCGGCTACCGTTCCCAGTTTGAGTGGGCCAGAAGTCTTGGGCGATCGCCTTTCAGACTTAGGAATTCCGATTGTGTCGGAGCTGCCGTTTGGGCATGACGGCGACAACGCCGCGCTGCCGGTGGGCGTGCCGGTTCACCTGGATGGCGATCGAGGGCAGCTGCACTTCCTTCCTTAGTGCATCGCTGTACCGCTAACGGTGCGTTCGCGGCACAATAGACCATGAAAGACCTGAACACTGCCAAATTCTAAACCGTGACCCATCCCGATCAACTCCGAGACCTGTTGCAAGCCGTTGCTGCTGGAAATCTGACTCCTGAGCGAGCGCTAGACAAACTGAAGTATCTCGACTATGAACCCATCGCTGACTTCGCCAAAGTCGATCATCACCGGGAACTGCGAACGGGGTTCCCTGAGGTGATTTGGGGGCCAGGAAAAACGCCCTCGCAGATTGTGCAGATTATGACCGCCATGCAGGGGCGATCGCCCGTGGTGATGTCCACACGCATTGAGCCAGACGTTTACGATCAGGTGCGATCGCACCTGCCTGATGCGGTTTATTTTGAAATGGCCCGCATTTGTGCCCTGCTGCCCCCGGGCGATCGCACGCCCAGCGGCGCGCCCCTGCCCTCCCGAACCGGCACCATTACCCTGCTATCGGCGGGCACCGCTGATCTGGCAGTTGCCGAAGAAGCCGCGATCACCGCTGAGCTATCAGGCTTTGCCGTTAAGCGGTTATGGGATGTGGGCGTTGCGGGCATCCATCGACTCTTGGGCAATCAGCACTACATCCAAGCGGCGGAGGTGTTGATTGTGGTAGCGGGGATGGAAGGAGCATTGCCTAGCGTTGTAGCGGGTTTAGCAGACTGCCCTGTGATTGCCGTGCCGACCAGCATTGGCTATGGTGCCAGCTTTGGCGGCATTGCGCCGCTGTTAACCATGCTGAATTCCTGTGCAGCTGGAATCGGGGTCGTTAACATTGATAATGGATTTGGCGCAGCGATATTAGCAGGGCAAATTCTGCGAACGGCAGCCCGAGTGCCAATTCCTGAAGCAGATGATTAACCGACTTTCACCCTTACATTGCTCAAGCTATAGATTTTTGGGCATTGCTGAATGAAGATATGACTTCAAAAGTCCGCCCTCACCCTAGCCCTCGCCCTTTGGGAGAGGGAACCAGAGTTCTACTCCCTTCTCCCTAGGGAGAAGGGTTGAGGATGAGGGTAAATCATACTTGTATTCAGCAACGCCGATTCTTGCGCCTGTATAGAAGACCCCAATTCCCCCACTGACGCCCAGCCTCAAGGAGAGATGCCATGCCTACGATTCCCTGTCACATTTTGGTAGACGGCAACCCGATTGTGATTTACGCCAGTCGCAACGGGGCACCCACAAAAATGCTTCCCATCTTGACGCCGTTTTTAGAGCGGTTTTGGCAAGAGCGTGAATTCTCTAGCGAAACAGATGAAACGCCTGATGTGCTTGTAGCTCAGCTGATTGTGCGGTTTGGGTTTGAGTTTTCGGAAGACGATTTCTCTAACCTGAAGGCTGGGCTAGGGTTCGACCCTCGGGCTGAATATATCTACAAAATTGAGGGCGATCGCACTGTCAGCATTTACATCCCTCAAGACAGCTATCGCGAAGACCCCAGTCAGGGGCTCCAGGGCTGCCGACGGCTAGAAGAACAGCTGGCTCATGGATGATCCATCAGTAATGCTCCATAAGTGCGGATCTAAAGTATGAATCCGCCTAACGGGCAGCCCCCAGGGCTCTAGCAGGAATGCCACATTAGGTGGTGTATTCGGCGTTGATCTTTACGTAGTCATAGCTAAGGTCGCAGCCCCACGCCGTGCCCACGCCGCCACCATTCCCCAAGTTTAGCGATATCAAGACGGTATCACCTGTGAGATAGTCCCCTGCAGCGGCTTGCTTAAGATAGGCATTCGCGGCAGTTCGGTCAAAGGGCAAGGGCTGTCCGTGCTCCATCAGCAAAAAGCTGCCCAGCTTAATTGCGAGCTTGCCTTGGTCAAAGGCGACACCGGCGCGTCCTGCAGCGGCGGCAATCCGTCCCCAGTTGGGGTCGCGGCCAAAGATGGCTGATTTGAGCAGGGCCGACCCCGCTACAGCGCGCGCCACCTGTCGTGCGGCGGCATCATCCGGTGCGCCTGCCACCTGCACTTCGAGCAGGCAGGTTGCGCCTTCGCCATCGCGGGCGATCGCCTTTGCCAAGTGAATGCATACCGCCGTTAGCATCGCTTCTAGCTTGGCGGCATCGTCGTTCATTTCAGTGATGGCAGGCGTGCGCGACTCGCCATTGGCCAGCGCCAGCAGCGTATCGTTGGTGCTGGTGTCGCCATCCACCGTGATTTGGTTAAAGGACTTGTCGGCAGCGCGGCTCACCATCTGCTGCCACAGGTGGGGCGAAATCGCCGCATCGCAGGTGACGAACGCCAGCATCGTGGCCATATTGGGATGAATCATCCCTGACCCTTTGCTAATGCCGCCAATCCGCACCGGGCGACCGTCGAGGCTGGTTTCGAGGGCGATGGACTTGGGCACTAGGTCAGTGGTGATAATGGCCTTCGACGCATCGTCTGACCCCGCTGGCGAGGCCGCAGCCACCAGGTTGGGAATTCCCGCCCGGAGCTGCTCCATGCGAATGCGCTGCCCAATCACCCCTGTAGACGCAATCAAGACCGACTCTGGGGCACAGCCAATTTCTTTTGCTAAGAGTTGGGCACTTTCGAGCGTATCAGCCCAGCCTTGTGCCCCCGTGGCCGCATTTGCCTGCCCGGCGTTGCAGAGGATGGCATTCGCACTGGCTTTGGCCTGCAACCGCTGGCGGCAATAGTCCACACAGGCCGCGCGCACTTGGCTGGTGGTGAAGACTCCAGCGGCGATCGCCTCTACCTCTGACCAAATCAGCGCTAAATCGGGCGCACCCGACGGCTTCAGCCCCGCTGTAATCCCGCTTGCCTTGTAGCCTTTGGGAGCGGTCACGCCCCCGGCTACACTCTGCCAATCTGCCATGCCAGTGTCCTGCCTTTTGCCTGTGGATATGGGCTGTGTCACAAGGGGTCTAAACCTGTGAGGCGCAAGAGGGTGTTCGTTGACCCAACCGGCGCGTGTGTTTAAGACAAACCCAAAGAATGAAGCCTAGTGTATCCAAAACTTGCCGCAGAAAACATAGCAAATCATGCAGCTCTAGGGATGGCTAGGAAAATGCGACGAGGCTCCCTCCCTATCCATTTACCCTTTGTCCTTTTCTGAAGGGCGATCGCCCAATAAAATAGGGCAAGTTCACTGCAGAACTCGCCCTGGTTATTTATTGAGTTTTGTAAAATTTATGAGTGTTGGCGGATGTTGGCATCAATAGGGGTTAGCTTCAACGGGTCAGCTGTGCCTCATTCACGTATCCACCAACCCGTTACACATCACAAATTGGGCATGAGTTAGCTCATGGATGAGCCGCTGCGATCATAGTCGTGGCTAAAGGTTGGGTGGGGCTTCCCTTGGATCGTATTCCAATAGCCAGCGACTTCTGCTTCACAGCCGATTTCTGCAGCCACGCGGCCCAGCATAGATTGCTGGCGGTTTTTGATCTGGTGGTGATGGCGGTGCATGAGTGCCCGAGCTTGATCTTGTGTAGACATGGTTAAGACGACTCCTAGAAGGTCTGGGTGTTACGGGAGCCTGATGACCTATGCATCCTGCGCTCGCCTGAATCCAATATAACAAGTAGTTCTGTATCAAGAGCTACAAAACAATCAAATTTTAGAAAACTTATATATGTTCATCCATAAGGGGTAGCGGCTAAGGGTAAGCTCGGCAAACACCACCCTACAGCGATAGAGTTTAGGGCCATGGTTCCGTAGTTTTACTGGTGAGGATGGGTTCGATGGTTGCGGTTGTAGAAAAGACGCAAGATGTAGCAGGGCTCACCTGGTTTTATCGAGAGGTAGAACCGCAATCGGCCAGTGATGCGTTGAGTAAGCCGGTGGTGGTGCTGCTACATGGGTTGCCAGCTCAGAGCTATAGCTGGCGCTTGGTTATGCCTACGCTGGCTGAGTATGGGTTTCGGGCGATCGCCCCTGATTGGCCCGGCTGTGGCTTTTCTGACAAACCCGATCGCCGCGACTTCCGCTATACCCCCGACGCATATTGTTCAGCGCTCGAAGCGTTTTTGACCGCGCTGGGCTTAGAGCAGGTAGTGATTGTGGCTCAGGGATTTTTGGGATCGGTAGGCGTGCAATATGCCCTGCGCCACCCTGAACAGGTGACGCGACTGGCGGTGCTGAATGCGCCAATTGTGACCTCTGCCAAGCTGCCCTGGAAGATTAAGCAGTTGGGTGTGCCCCTCTTAGGCGAAATGCTGACCCAAGATCCAATTCTGGTTGATCGGACGCTGGAGGGCGGCGGCGGCTATGTGGTAGAAGATGCCGACCTGGATGTGTATCGGCGACCGTTTCTGAAAAGCTCAGATGTAGGGCGATCGCTCTTTGCTACGGTTCAAAACCTGCGGCTCTCTCAGGTGTTGCCTGAGATTGAAGCTGGACTCACGGCTTGGCCGCACCCGCTGCTGCTAGCCTGGGGCGATCGCGACCCTTGGCTGCCGATTGCAACCGCTAAAGCCTTTGCTGAAACCCTCCCCAACGCTACCTTTGAGGTGCTAAACGAGGTCGGGCACTACCCTCAGCAAGACTGGCCTGAAAAGGTGAGCGCTGCACTGTTGCCTTTTCTGCGGCAGCAGGCGGTTTAGCTATCTAACCCGTTGTTAAACCAGATGCGGCTAATGGGAGTAGAACCACAGATCGCATCAGAGAGATTACTTGAGTTCATTAGGTTTTAGTCAGTTCTAGCTCACAAGGTCGTCCAGTTTGGGTAAAAACGTGAGCACTACCCTTTAGGCATGTGTCGAACTGACATAAAAAAAAGTCCCAAAAAGCCGTAAAGGCTTTAGGGAACTTTGAATCAGGGTGCATCTACCATTCTCTTTTTCCAGCAAGGGGTATGTAATCCGGATAGTTTTGTTACGGACTGAAACTTTTTTCTCTGAAAGCGGTCTGTAACATCAGGAGTATCCCTGTCTTTTTAGATGGATATACTGGTGTGCGATCGCCTATGTAAGGTTTACATAAAGACCTGGTAAAACTCAGTTAATCTGACTGCTATGCCTACAGCGCCTGGCCTTAGTTAAGGCTATGCTGATCACAAGGGCGCAGTCTACCAATCGAGCGATTGCCATACTAGCCATCCCACGCTACAACCTACCAAACAGATCCCACCTGCGAGTTAACAACAAGGGTTCAGCTAATTCAGCTGGCTTTAACAACATGCTGGCGCGGCCTCTTTCTGGCAGGCCATCTATGTGCGCTTATCTGCGCATGTTCGGAGGTTGGGGCAATCAGGCTAGTAAAGCATCCAGCTATCTCCTATTTCCTCCTTACAGGGCATCATGATTTATCCCGGATGTCTTTTAGTCAAGATAGAAGGGAACCTTAATTAGGAATGCGAGAGGAAGTGCGAGGGGATACATTCAGTCTCTGAGCTAAGGGCTGACAGGTCGGTTGGGACAGAATTACGACTGAGGAGTGCGCTACACCCGTGACCCAAGAGTTTCACATTTCGGTAACACCAGTCGGAAATAATGAGCATCTGGTGCGGACTGAACGGGTCGCACCGGGGGTTCCCCTGGCAGAAGAACAAATGGTTTGGGGCGTTGATGACTGGCTCATCCAGGCCCGCCAGTTAATGAACGACCCGCTGCTAGAGCTATTGCAGGGGCGACACCGTAGCCGAGTCGGCGGTTATGAATTGCCTGGCGCGGGCGGAGCCTCCCCAGGGGGCAAGCCGTCTCGTGCCTCGGTGCAGACGGCAGCACCAGAGTTGACGCTAGTTGAACTGGGACAAGTGCTTTACAATCACCTGTTTCAAGGCACCCTGCGCGATAGCTGGATGACAGCCCAAGGCATTGCTCAGCACCGAGGAGAGATGCTGCGGTTGCGGCTGGGGCTGAAAGGCGGGGCGTTGCCTCGTCTACCCTGGGAAGTAATGTATGCCAGTAATCGGGATGGCACAGCGCTCCATCGTCCCATCGCTACAGGGACTGATGTCGTATTTTCGCGCTACCAGCCTGGCATCACCATGATGGATGGTCGAGCCCTGCCGACGCTCGATCCTCACCAGCCCATTCGAATTTTGCTGGCGATCGCCGCTCCTACTGATCAAGAACGGCTAGAGCTGCGGCACGAAGCGATGGACTTGCAGCAAGAGCTACAGCGTCCTCAGCCCAACTCGGGAGAGGGCTATGCCGCCGCTCCTGAATTTGAGGTGACCGTGCTGGATCAGCCCGGGCGAGAACAGTTGACCCAAGCCCTTGAGCAGGGTCGGTTCCATATTTTGCACTACGCAGGCCACAGCAACCTGGGAGTATCCGGGGGCAACCTCTATTTGGTTAATCCCAAAACCGGATTAACCGAGGTGCTGAGTGGGGATGATCTGGCGGGGCTGCTGGTTAACAATGGCATTCGCATGGTGGTCTTTAACTCATGCCGGGGGACGCACACTGCGACCACTGCCAATGACGCCAGCCCCCAAGAGCGAAACCTGGCAGAAGCCCTAGTCAGTCGCGGCATTCCTGCGGTTCTGGCTATGGCAGAAAAAATTCCCGATGATGTCGCACTCACCCTCACCCGCCTGTTTTACCGCAACCTAAAACAGGGGTATCCTCTAGATCTTAGCCTTAGCCGAGCCCGGCAGGGGCTCATTTCAGCCTATGGCTCGCATCAACTCTACTGGGCTTTGCCGGTGCTCTATCTGCACCCCGAGTGCGACGGATATTTGACGTTGAGTGATCGCACCTTAGTGAACCCAGCGGATCGGCTGTTGCTGTTGCCCAACACCTACGACATACCTCCTCTGCTGGCTGGGGAAGAACTAGACGAATCGGGGACCGCCATAGATGATGACGTGGACGATGAGTTGGAAATGCTCACCCGCGCCGTGTTGCTTGAGGATGATATGACTCCTTTAGCAGATGCAGAGCTATCGGCTGCCTTTGGGCAGATGCCGACGTCTCTAGAGCCCGCCTATCCAAATCCTGCAGGCCACAACGCGTTCCTAGAGGATGCCTCGTTAGATGCAGCGAACGGGGATTTTACCCTGCATGGCTTAGAAGATGAAGAAACGCTCGATCCAGACTCAGCTGCGGCACTGGCAGCCGCACTGATGGCAGACACAACCTCTGGCGATGGCGCTGCAGGCTCCTCTACTCTATTGTCGCTGCCACCCGCTACGCCTTCACTGGGCGGCGCAACCTCTGAACAGACCATCCTTAGCATCGCCGCAGTCAATGCGGTTAGAACCTCTCGCTCTGCGGCTCAGACTGGGGCGATCGCCCCTTTAACTCCCCCGCACACGGCAGAAGAAGAGTTGGAAGCCTATCCCGTAGATCGGACTTCAGCGGCTTTTTTGAGCAATGGGGCAGGTCTAGGAATGGCGCCTGCAACCGCCCAACCTCCCTCTTTGATCCGACGCCTGTATTTTGTGCTGCCATTTCTGGGTGCAGGAGTAACCGCGCTCATCTTGCTAGCGTTGCAGTCGCCGCCTTGGCTCAACTCTCGCCCCTCCCCGGCAGATCTGTTGCCTGATCGAATTGAGCCTGCTGCTACCCAAGCCCCGCTAGTGTCGAGCGATGAGCAAACCGCCACCCCTGAGCAGTTGGCAGCTACGGCCACTGAGCACTTTCAGAACCAGGCGATCGCCGCTGGGATTGTGCTGCTAGAGCAGTTGCTCGATCGCAACGCGTTAGACGAGGCTCAGGATGTACTCAATACTATTCCTTCCGAACAAGGATCAGATGCCAGAATCATATTCTTGCGGGGTCGTCTGGCGTGGCAGCGAGCTGATGCAGGCCATCCTGACTTTGCAGTAGACGATGCCCAACGGTTTTGGGAAACAGCGGTGTCTCAGCAGGGCGATCGCCCCGAATACCTCAACGCACTGGGCTTTGCCTATTACACTCAGGGCAAACTGGGCGAGGCTGCAAGAACCTGGTGCCGGGCGGTTTCTCTAAATCCCAGCACTGCAAACAGCGCTGCTACTAACGCGACAGAGTCGGTCGATCCGACTAATGGCAGCGCATGCCAAGTGCCCACTCAGCCTATTGCCAGTGATGCCAGCGCTACTGCCTATGCTGGCATTGCACTAGCGCTTCAGCAGGCTGCGCTAAATCCAGAAGAAGCTCAAAACCAATCGATTCGACTTAGCCAAGCGTCTAATTTATACCAACTCATCAAACTCAACAGACCGGTGCAATATCGACCGACTGAGTTGCGCGACAACTGGCTATGGACAGACGCCGCTGTAGATGACTGGACTATGCTAAGCAATCGATAGGATATGGATTGGAAGAGATCTATCAATCCATGAACTTGAGCAAAACTCAAATCCTCAGCATGCCATTCGCGTCGCGCTCTGCCCCAAACTCGGCTTGCCCCGAACTGACGTTAATCCAACTGTCGTCCCGTAAGCTCTACAAAAATGTCTTCTAGATTAGAGGGGCGCACCATCATCCCCCCTTTGTGGGGCTGCTCCTCAAAATAAGTGTTGGCGTCTTCTAAAGTTGGGAAAAATTGGTAGTCCCAGCGATCGCCCTGCTGTTTCATTACCAGTCCCTCGCCATACTTGCGGCGAAACTCAGGCAGGGTGCCGAGTTCAATCAGCTTGCCACTGTCCATAATGCCGATGCGGTTAGGCGTTTCAGAACTGCTGAAGGTTGCGTCGCAGAGATATTCCACCTCTTCCATATAGTGTGTGGTGAGCAGGATGGTCATGCCCTGTTGATTGAGCCCTTTGATAATTTCCCAGAGGCGACGGCGGGTTTGCGGATCTAGACCGACAGTGGGTTCATCCAAAAATAGAATACGGGGTCGATGCAGCAGCGCTCGGGCAATTTGCAAGCGCCGCTTCATGCCGCCCGAGAGGGTTTTGACATAGTCATCGCGGCGATCGCCCAATTCCACATACTCCAGCCAAGTATCAATTTCTTTCTGCCGTTGGGGATTTGGGATATGGTGCATGCGCCCGTGGAACTCCATGTTCTCCCACACAGTCAGATCCACATCCACACTCATCTGTTGCAGCACCACGCCAATCTGCTGCTTGACCTGCATCTGCTGCTTCGCTACATCAAACCCGGCGATGGAGATGTGCCCCTCCGTCGGCTGCGTGAGCGTGGTCAGCATGCGAATGGTCGTAGACTTGCCGGCCCCGTTTGGCCCCAGCAGTCCAAAAATCTCACCTGGCAAGATGTCTAACGACAGATCGTTGACCACTGGCGTATTGCCATAAACCTTAGAGACATGATGCAGCGAAACTTCTGCCGTCATAGCGATGCCTAAACCTTGGATAAAGCTCCTACCTCCTGCGCCGTGAAGCCTACCAACCCAAAGAGAGAATTTCTTTTAGGATTTGGGCGATGGCAGGTGAGGATTTCTTTACATACGGTAACACTCTCCCAACGCAGCTGAATGAGTACTGCTGTGTTTAGGCTAGTGTCGCGTAGACGTGAGGCGGGTCTTCTAGCAGAATGTTGCGTGGAATTTGGTGTGTGAATCGGAGGGCGATCGCCCATAAGTCTTACTACTGCTGTGTTTGCTGGGCAATACCCTCGGCCTCAACACGCGGAAGACGACTCGTCGCTAGATACGGACATGAACATCCGTGCTATAGTATATGTGTACTAATGGGGACAGATGCCCCACCCTATCCCCAATCAGTTCCATCAGTCACAGCGAGATTCCTATGACTATAGCTACCAGAGGTCGGCGACCGAGTAAAGCCCAGCCCAGCCCCTCGGCGTCTGGCAGTCGAGTGTTGGCCCTTGATGCAGGCAACTACGACCTTAAATTTTTTGATGGCATCGGGCACCCCAAGGCCATTCGCTCTGTGCGCTACAAATTGCCCCAAGGGCGCGATGCCGTGAGCTATTCCGAGGCCTCACCCCTGATTGAACTGCCGGATGGCAGCCGCTATCACTTTGGCGCTCAGGCTTACAAATATCGGCGGCAGCAGCAGACGGTGGTAGAAAATAAGGTCGAACTATCGCAATTGCATCTCTATGCCTGTTTGGAGCCGTGGGAAGAGCAAACAGACTTTGCGCTTCAACTCTATGTTTCTACGCCCGACCCCAGTCGCAACGCTGACGCGATTCGACAGCAGCTTGTGGGTATGCATGAATTCCGCCGCAACGGCTTGGACTATCACGTCATGGTAGAGCATGTAGAAGTTGAGCGAGAGGGTATGGGTGCGTATCGCTATGGCAAGCAGCTGGGTCTGATCCCCAGTACGGGCTACACCATCGTGATTGATATTGGGGGCGGCACTTGGCTGAGCCGCTTGGTGGACGAAGATGGCGAGGTGATTGATGAAAATGTAATGGATCGAGGCGGGGCTTATGAATTAGCCGTTTCCATTAGCTTTGACAAGCGCCTTAACACCGTCTTGGGTACCACCGCAGACCCTAGCCTGATTATGGATGGCTTCCGTCATGGGCATGGCTATGCTGACACAGGGTTGACTTGGGGGGATTGGTTGGAGGAGCACCTCGACCCCTGGTTCAAGGGCATTTTTCAGACGGTGCGGGCTCAATATACGCCCTTTATGTCGCGGGTAACGCGCTTTTTGATTACGGGCGGCAGCACCCACCTGATTTCAGAACGGTTAAACGGGCATCGACTGTTTAGTGTGATGGGCGATCCTCAGTTTGCCAATGTGCGCGGGTTGTTTTTGATGTCGAGTGATACGCAACTATGCATGACAACAAAGTAAGACTAAGTCGCGATGTGCTGGATAAGGCCAGTGCGATCGCCCAAGAGTGGGGGCTAAAAAACGCCCGTGCGGCAGTGGAAGCGGTGTTCCGTTGCTATGCCGACGACTATCTTAATGGCCGTGCCCCTGCCCCTGGGGTGTCTACGCCTCCCGTCAATGAAGCGCTCTCGCAACCCCAATGGCTGCGGCGATCGCCCCCGATGGCTGCTTCTCCTGACCAACCTTGCGAAGCGCTTGATGCGCTCGATGAGTTGCTGGGAGTCTGAGGAGGATCGGTATCTCGTTGAGTGCATAGACGGGGATGGAATAAGCTCACACTCTTGGTATACGGAGCGATCGCACCGCATACCAGGGGAGTCTATTGGCTGCAAAAGAAATCAAAAGATAAAGTCGAGGGCGATCGCCCATCCCGTTTCGTTCCGAACTAGCTGAATCTGGCGGATGAATTCTCGGAAATAGAAGCGGCGCTCGCTTTCAGAAAGGTCGAGCCAAAACTGAGGCAATGATGCAACTTGGGCGATCGCCCTTAGATTGACTGGCGGGAGTTCGGCCAATTGAGCCTCTAATCTGGCGATTTCGCTGCGGAGCGCATAAGCTCGCAGGTCTGCGGTGGCATTGTCCAAAATTCCTTGATCAACCAACGGGGGCAGTTGCTCGATGATGTGCCGCGTCTGGTCAATGGTTTGGGTGATGCTCTGTTTGACGGCATCGAGATCAGGCATAGGGCGGTTCTGGTTCAGAGCCGTATCAGAACTACCCACAGCGCGGGGCAAATCCTGACAAATACGCTCAATGGTGGATTGAAGAATCGCATCATAGGCAATAGCGGCGCATTTGGGCTTTAACGGACACTGAGTCGGGCGTAGATACAAGTATTCTTGCGATCGCCGGGGCGCAGTCACACGACTCACCGTCATGGGCGATTGGCAGGTTTGGCAGACGGTCAGCCCCGCCAGAGAACGGGGAGCGCTGGCTGAGCGGGGCGCAAGGAGGCGGTTGCGGCGCAGCAGTCGATCGACCTGTGCTGCCTCTTGGCGAGTCATTAGGGCAGCATGGGTGTCGCGCAGCACATCTCCGGTGTGATACTGCAAGTCACCCCGGTAGACAGGGCTCGTGAGCCAGCGCTTGCCGGTAGACACCGAAATAATTTTGTTATAGGTTTGCTGCAGATGGCGGACACTGCCCCGCAGTGAGCCATAGAGCAAAAAATGCTCAAAAAAGTCTTTGATGATCGGGGCTGTGGTGCGGTCAATGAGGTAGCGATCGCTCCCTCGCCGATAGCCATAAGGCGCTTTACCCGGCGGCGGCAGAGCTTGAATCCGGTTTTGGGCGTGCCCTTCCTGAATGCGACGACTCCGCTGCTCTTGCTGCAGCTGGTGGATCTGCTGCAATTGCTGAGGCGACGGGCCTAGAGCTGCCTTTCCCCCTTCCGCTTTTGGGCTGTTGGGTAAGGCGGATTGGCAATGGGCGATCGCTCCATCGGCGTTAACAGGCCAGATTGCCCAAGTCATACCCCGCGATTCTAATTGCGCCAAGCGCGCTTGCACTTCGGTAAGAGACGCACCCAGATCTGCCAGATGCCGCAGCCACACGTGGGTAATACTTTGCTGCGGTGCATCTGCCAAAAGCTGCTGCCACTGAGTGCGATCGCCCCGATCCTGATACCATGCCACCGGGCCATCGCCCCACTCTGATGCATCTGGTACAGATTCAAGTGCCAGATTCGTGTAAGTATAAATTGCGCTCTTCATCGGGTTATGGTTCATTTAAGCCTGAGCAAGAGAGACAACTCTCAGAATCTTGGGATCAGGTATGAAATCAGGCATGCGCGATTTAGCCTCATACCTTTGACCCACAGGTGATCAGATGATCAGTGGTTCTATTGTTTGGCCTTGGTCTACGCTATCGGGATGCAGACACCTTCAGAGGCAATGAATGATTAAGCAATGGGTTTAGTATTCCAACTATGTCTAGACAGCTACTCTATCCAGTCTCATTAGCAAAATTACCCTGAACGTTAGCATTCACTCGACAGTTACTCGATAGCTATCAAAAAGCCAACGCGGCAAGCTATATGACCGCCATTGACCAAAAACCCCTAGAATTATCGAATAAAACTGTCAGGATAGACCATGAGCTCGATCCTCCACTCCTCTGACGATGCGTTCGCACCCAGCACTATGTCCCATAATGCCGATCCAGAACTAGCGGCTGCTTCCTCCAGTGATCTCTTTCTTCGCCACCGTCTCAAAATTGTCGAAGACCTGTGGGGATCTGTCTTACATCAAGAGTGTGGTCAACAACTGGTCGATTTGCTGCATCAGTTACGCGCCTTGTCGTCGCCAGAGGGGCAAGTGGCTAACGATGGCGAAACAGGAGTGCTTCATCTCATTGAAAATCTGGAACTACCGGATGCGATTCGCGCCTCGCGCGCCTTTGCGCTCTATTTTCAGCTTATTAATATCGTAGAGCAGCATTACGAACAGCGAGGGCAGCAGCAGCAATATCGCGCTTCCTACGAGCAGTTGGCCATTCAGCAAGCCGCCAACCATGCCGAATCAGAAGAAAGCTGTGGCTTGTATACCAATCACCTAGAGCGCAGCTTGCAAGACAGCGTGTTCTCTAGCCGGGCGGCGAGCACGTTTCAAGGGCTCTTTCCCCGGTTAAAGACGTTGAATGTGCCACCCCGGCAAATTCAGCAGCTAATAGACAAATTGGATATTCGACTTGTCTTCACCGCCCACCCGACTGAGATTGTGCGCCACACGATTCGCGATAAGCAGCGCCGCATTGCCCAAATCTTACGCCAGCTCGACCAGGTAGAAGAAGGGCTAAATGGGGTGGTTGATCTGGCCTCGTCTTGGGAAGCCGAGATGCTGCGGGAGCAGTTAACCGAAGAAATCCGCCTGTGGTGGCGCACTGATGAGCTGCACCAGTTCAAACCAACCGTGCTAGACGAGGTTGATTACACGCTGCATTACTTCCAGGAAGTGCTGTTTGACGTGATTCCGCAGTTGTTTCATCGGTTTCGGCGATCGCTCCGCAGCACCTTCCCTAGCCTGGAACCTCCGCGCTATGACTTCTGCAAATTCGGCTCCTGGGTTGGATCTGACCGGGATGGCAACCCCTCTGTCACGCCCGATATCACCTGGAAAACCGCCTGCTACCAGCGCAATTTGGTGCTGAATAAATACATTCAGTCCGTCAAGCACCTGACTAACATGCTGAGTGTGTCATTGCAATGGAGCGACGTCATGCCCGATCTGCTCGACTCGCTCGAGCAAAACCAGATGCAGATGCCCGAAATCTACGAGGCTCTTTCCCTCCGCTATGGGCGAGAACCCTATCGCCTCAAGCTCTGCTACATCCAAAAACGGCTAGAGAATACCTTAGAGCGCAGCCAAAAGCTCTATGAGGGCGACTGCTTCCAGAGCGAGATCCCCGATGTCAATGCAGCAGTGGTGTATCGGTCAGGGGATGAGTTTCTGAACGAACTACACATGATCCACCGCAACCTGAAGGAAACAGGGCTATCATCCCAGGATCTAGAAAATCTGATTTGCCAGGTAGAAATTTATGGCTTCAACTTGGCCTATCTTGACATTCGGCAAGAGAGCTCACGCCACTCTGACACAATTAGCGAAATTGTAGACTACCTACAAATTTTGCCGCAGTCCTACAACGAGCTGTCGGAACAGGATCGAACGGCTTGGCTGGTGCAAGAGCTGAGAACCCGCCGACCGCTGATTCCCACTGAGCTGCCCTTCTCAGAAAAAGCAAATGAGATTGTGGCCACGTTCCGCATGGTGCGAAAGCTTCATCAAGAATTTGGCCCCAACATCTGCCAGACCTATATCATCAGCATGAGTCACCACGTCAGCGACTTGCTGGAAGTGCTGCTGCTGGCAAAAGAGGCGGGGCTTTACGACCCTGCTACAGGCGCGGGCGATTTGCTGGTGGTGCCCCTATTCGAAACCGTAGAAGACCTATTGCGGGCTCCGGCGGTGATGCGAGAGCTATTTGACCTGCCGCTCTATCGAGCCCATTTGGCCGGCGGCTATGCCTCTGTGGGCCGAGTCGATAAGGCGCGATCGCTCCAAGAAATTATGCTGGGCTACTCAGACAGCAACAAAGACTCGGGCTTTCTCAGCAGCAATTGGGAAATCCACAAAGCGCAGCAGTCACTGCAGCGGCTTGCCGACGAGTACAGCGTCGCGATTCGCATTTTCCACGGGCGAGGCGGCTCAGTGGGGCGGGGTGGCGGCCCTGCTTATGAGGCGATCTTGGCACAGCCGGGGCGCAGCATTGACGGACGCATCAAAATTACTGAGCAGGGTGAAGTGCTCGCCTCCAAATATAATTTGCCCGAACTGGCGCTCTATAATCTGGAAACTATTGCCTCAGCCGTCGTGCAGGCTAGTTTGTTAAGCACTGGGTTTGACGATATTCAGCCCTGGCACGAAATTATGGAAGAGTTGGCGACGCGATCGCGCAGCCACTACCGAGCGCTAATCTACGAACAGCCCGATTTTGTAGACTTCTTCCATCAGGTCACACCGATCGAAGAAATCAGTCAATTGCAAATTAGCTCGCGGCCAGCGCGGCGGGGTGGCAAAAAAGATTTAGGAAGTCTACGCGCTATCCCCTGGGTATTTAGCTGGACGCAAACTCGCTTTTTGCTGCCCTCTTGGTATGGCGTAGGCACTGCGCTACAAGAGTTTTTGACAGAAGCCCCTGACGAAAATCTAAAGCTGCTGCGTTACTTTTACTACAAGTGGCCGTTCTTTAAGATGGTGATCTCAAAATGCGAGATGACGCTCGCAAAAGTGGATTTACAGATTGCTAAACACTATGTAGAAGAACTTTCCCAACCTGAAGATCGCGATCGCTTCCAAGCGCTATTTGAGCAAATTGCGACAGAGTATTGCCTGACTCGTGACCTAGTACTAGAGATTGCCGGGCACAAACGCCTGCTAGATGGTGACCCTGATCTCCAGCGCTCAGTGCAGCTCCGCAATGGAACCATTGTGCCTTTGGGCTTTTTGCAAGTGTCACTGCTGAAGCGACTGCGCCAGCACAAAACGCAAAATGCCGCAGGCGTCATTCGCTCGCGCTATAGCCGAGGCGAACTACTACGTGGCGCACAGCTTACCATCAACGGCATCGCTGCCGGAATGCGGAATACTGGCTGATTCGCTTGACTGCGCAATGCAACCCAATCCTAGAGTGATCTCTATACATTGCGTAAGGATCACTCTAGGTTTGAGCTGATTGCAGCCGATAGGTTGACTGGGACAATTGCTGCTGTGAACCTGCAAGCCAGCCCGATAAGCGCTATCCAAGGTGCTGAGCGCTGGATTACTGAGCTGCCTTTTGGGGCTGCCACAGCGGCAGCGTAAAGTAAAAACAGCTTCCTTCACCCATGTGGCTTTCAGCCCAGATGCGCCCTCGGTGTTGTTCGATAATCTTGCGACAAATGGCTAACCCTAGTCCCGTTCCGCCTTTTTCTCTAGAATCTGAGACATCCATTTGCTGGAATCGCTCGAAAATAATTTCTAGCTTATCGGACGGGATGCCACGCCCTTGATCTTGAACGCAAACCCTGACCAGTGAGGGAGGCGGATTGGACGCTTGGGCCTCCGGCTGAGACGGCGAGTCGAGAACAGTCGCACTGATATAAATAGTGCTGTGGGGAGGAGAAAACTTGATGCCATTGCCAATGAGATTGGTCAAGGTCTGGATGATGGCATCGGGTGCGGCCCATACCATTGCAGACAGTGGGGTGACAACGAGGTGAATGCCCTGCTCTTCAGCGCTAGATTGCAGCGCCTCTGCTGAATGCTGCATCAGTGCGGTGATCTCGCAGGGCTGCTTGACCAGTTTCATCTGGCCTGATTCCAACCGCTGTAGATCGAGAATGTCGTTGACTAGGCGAATAAGGCGATCGCTCTGCTGCGCCGCAATTTCGATCATTCGATGCTTTCTCTCCGGTTTGCTGTCATAAACCCCACGCCCCACAAGCCCTAGCGATCCGCGAATAGCGGTGAGTGGGGTTCGCAGTTCGTGGCTGACAATAGAGATAAACTCACTCTTCATCCGATCAACCGCGCGCTGATTGGTAATATCACGAGCGATTTTCGACGCGCCGATAATAGTGCCTACCTCGTCGCGCATGGGCGAAATGGTCAGCGATACATCCACCAGGTGTCCGTCTTTATGCTGACGCACCGTTTCGTAGTGCTGCACATGGTTTCCCTGCCGAATTTTAGACAGGATTTCGATCTCTTCATGGTGCTGCTCGGGCGGAATAATGCAGATGATCGGTTGTCCAATCATTTCGGCAGCCGTGTAGCCAAAGATGCGCTCAGCTCCTGCGTTCCAACTGGTGACGATACCGCTGAGGGTTTTGCTCACAATGGCATCATCGGAGGATTCAACAATAGCTGCAAGCTGTGCCGTGATGGCCTCTGCCCGCCGTCGATCGCTCACATCTCGCAAGATAGCCGTTTGAATGCGATCGCCCTTTAGCTCTAACTGCGAAATTGAGGCTTCTGCAGGAAATTCGCTGCCATCTTTCCGACGGCCAAAAATTTCACTGCGTTCTCCCATGCGGCGAGCCGTGCGTGTGGTCGACCCAAACCCACTGACTTGTTGCTGATGCGTTGCTTGAAACCGCTGCGGCAGCAGCACACTCAACGGTTGCCCGATGATTTCGTCAGCCTGATAGCCAAAAATTGTTTCTGCACCCTGGTTAAACAGCGTGACTCGCTGATGGGCATCAATCGAAATGATGGCATCACTCGCAATATCGAGAATACCTGCCAGTCGGGCTTGAGACGATTGCAGCGTTGCTTCTGCGCGACGGCGATCGCGCAAGTCAAACACCGTTGAGCGGCTCATTGCATAGTTACCATCTGCATCATAAATGGCCGTTGCGCTCAGGTTTGCCGGCAGCATTGTACCGTCTTTGCACCTCATCTCAAGCTCTAGATTGTTGAGCTGACCATGCTGCTTAAACAGCTCAAACTGCTGTTCAAATAGACTGGCGCTATCAGGGGATAGAAATTGGACAAAGGGATGATTTAAAACCTCATCGCGTCCGTATCCCAACCATGTCAGTATGGTGTGGTTAATGCGGACAATATCACCTGCAGCATTCAGCGAGTGATAACCACAGGGTGCATTGTTGTAAAGATCTTCGACTTCAGCCGTATATTGTTGAAGTTCTTTTGTGCGTTCTTGAACGCGATCTTCTAGCGTCGCTTTGGCTTCATATACTGATAGCTCTGCAAGCTTACGCTCATTAATATCTAGCACAGTGCCCACCATACGCGTTGGCGTTCCGGCTGAGTCATAAAACCCATAGCCTCTGCCTTCGATCCAATGAATACTGCCATCGGGCCATAGGATGCGATACTCATGGCGAAAGGCACTGTGGGTTTGCAACGCCATTTCAACCCGCTGCGACAGGGTGGCTTTATCGTCTGGGTGAATGCAGTTGGCAAAGGTGTCATAGCGCCCATCAAAGAGACCTGGACGTATCCCAAACAACAGGTGATGCTCGGCTGACCACGTGATCACCCCGGTTTCCAGATCCCAATTCCAGATGCCGACTTGAGTTGCGGCTAGCACCATTTGCAATTGCTCGGCAGTGTCTTGCTGGAGCCGCTGATTGAGACGGGCAACCTGATCTCTGCTGACGCGCAGCCGATCGCTCAAGAGACTGATGATCAATCCGGTGAGGATAAAAAATCCAATTCGCCCATAGTCTGACGAATCCGCCAGTGCCCATTGATAGGCAGGCGGAATAAAGTAATAGGCGATCGCCAAAGTAGACAGCAGTAGCGTGATCAATCCACTCGTCAATCCACCCATCTGAGTGGTGAGCAGAATCGCAACGTAGAAGAATGCGCCAATGGTGCGACTGAGGAATGAACTAAGACCTAGGGTCAGAAGAACGGCAATCGCGGTGGATGCGATCGCCGCACCGTACATCACCCAAGGCTGATAGCGAGCAAAGGTCATCATGTTCGTTCACAGGAATTTTCAGGAAATTGTGTTTAGTAAAATCAGGGCTGACGCAGTTGGAGACGATGCAGAATGTGCGTGGCGAGCTCTGCTTGGGGGGTTGTTTTGCTCAGGTAATCATCAGCCCCGGCTGCAAAGGCGCGATCAACCTCAGGCGGCGTGGCGTGAGCCGACAGAAACAGAATGGGCAACCGTTGCCAGTGGGGATCGCTACGAACCGTGCGGCATAATTCAATCCCGTTGACATCAGGCATTTCAAGATCCAGCACGAGCAGATTGGGGGCGATCGCCGTTAGCCTATCCCAAAATTGCTGAGGATTGCTGAGTCCACTCACCTCGACGCCCAGCGGCTGCAGCAGATGCGTCAAGCTGTCAATCACGGTAGCATCATCATCCATTATCAGCACCCGATTGTGGTGCGGCATTTGGCTCTGGTGCAACGCATTAGCAACCGACGTGAGAATGTCGTGGGGCAGCAGGGGCTTTTGCAAATAGACGCAGCCGCCAGAACACGCCACCGCTAGCCGATCGGCTAGGCTCCCCCCTGCCGTAAACGCCAGCACGGGAATACGGGGAAGACGCTGCTCTAGGTCTTGCAGTAGCTCTAGCCCATCGTTGGGGTGAGAGAGGTTGAGATCGAGCAAGATGACATCAGTGGGGGCTTGGGCGATCGCCCCCCGCGCCACTGCCAGATCCGTCGCCAACTCCACCCGCAACCCCCAGGCGATCGCCTCTCGCCGCACCTGCTCCGCAAGATCTACGTCGTCATCCACAATCAACAACTGGGGCTGATAGCCTAATTTCTCTACAGGGTCTGTCTTCTGCGGGTTGGGTGGAGCGGTAATGTTCACCTCGTCAATGGGTTTGGCGACCAATAGCTGCCGCAGGCTGTTCACCACCTCGGTGAGGTGCACCGCTTGGGCGGGCTCTAGCCTCGTCTGTTGCTGCAACGCAGCTTCGAGTTCCCGCGCCAGATGCGATCCCTCCATCAGCCCAAAGATGCCCAACCCACCCGTAAGTTTATGGGCATTTTGTTGCGCCTGCTGCTGCATCGCAGGGCTGATCTGATCCTGAGAGAGACGGGCGATCGCCTCTGCGATGGTTTCAACCTGGGCTAGAAACGTGGCCTTTGATCTCGCCCAAATGGCCGCGATATTGGCCGCAATGCGCTGGCGATAGTCAAGATTGGCGGCCAATGATTCAGCGTCTGGCTCAACGTCTGGCGAGTTTGAGGAGTCTGACGAGTCCAGCGAGTCTAAATCGTGAGGAGGGGCCGGGTGCCGTTGGGGCTGCGGCGACGGCCTAAGGCGATAGCCTAGACCATGTACTGTTTCAATGGGGTCGTTTGCCCCCCCTACTTTGAGCTTTTGCCGCAGGCATTTAAGGTGGGTGCTGACGGTGGCCTCTCCAGGCGAATCGGCAAAATCCCACAGGCGGTCGAGAATGGCCTGTCGGCTAAAGATGCGTTTAGGATTCCGCAGAAATAGCTCCAGCAGGCAGTATTCCTTTGGGGTGAGGTGTAAAGGGCGATCGCCACAGCGCACCTCACTATTGGCGGGGTTAAGGTGAATGGTTTCCCAGATAATGCTAGCGGGGGCGATCGTCCGTTCTCGGCGCAGCAGTGCTCGCACCCGCGCCAGCACTTCATCCAGCACAAAGGGTTTAACCACATAGTCATCCGCACCGGCATCCAGTCCCATAATGCGATCTGATGCATGATGCTTGGCCGTCAGCAGCAAAATTGGGCTACTCTGTCCGGCATCTCTTAACTGCCTGCAAACGGTGATGCCGTCCAGCTTGGGTAGCATTACATCAAGCAGAATCAGGTCATAAGCTCGCTGCTCCGCTAACGCGAATCCGGTTTGTCCGTCTTCTGCCTGCTCCACCCGATAATGCTGTGCTGTCAATGCTGCTGCCAACAGTGTCCGAGTCGGCAGATCGTCTTCTACCAGCAAAATATTCACAGCGCCGCCTCTTGCTGCCGTCTCTTACATTGTCTTTTACATTAAAGAATGCAATCTTTCTGATTAGGGCAATTTGGGGCTGTCCTTAACATTCTGTGAGTTGTGAGTGCCCCATCCTGCGATTGCTCAGGATTCTAAAAACTGCTGCACCAGCGTCACAATCCGTTTAGAGGCCTGCCCATCTCCAAAGGGATTGATGGCATTTGCCATGGCGGCGTAGGCGGTGGCATCCGTGAGCAGGGTGGTGGCCGCGTGGGCGATCGCCCCGGCATCAGTACCCACCAGTTTTGCGGTACCAGCTGTCACCGCCTCCGGCCGCTCTGTCGTGTCGCGTAGCACCAACACCGGCTTTCCGAGGCTGGGCGCTTCTTCCTGTAACCCGCCAGAATCCGTAAGCAACAGAGTGCAGCGCTGCATCGCGCCCACTAATTCGCCATAGTCTAAGGGCTCGGTCAGAAACACGCGGGGATGATTGCTCAACCGCTGGGTGAGGGGGTCGCGCACGGTGGGGTTGCGATGGAGCGGCAGCAGTAACGCCGCATCAGAACACTTTTCCAAAATAGTGAGAAAGCCCGTGGCGATCTCTTGCAAGGGTGCGCCCCAATTTTCACGCCGGTGGACGGTCGCTAACAGCACCCGATGCTGCTGCCAATCGAGCCCCGGCACTGTGCAGTCGGGCTGCTGGGCCGCCACCGACAGCAGTGCATCAATGACGGTGTTTCCGGTGTGGTGAATGCGACCCACAATATTAGACGCGCGCAAGTGCGCCTCGGCCTGGTCGGTCGGGGCAAAGTTGAGCTGCGCCAGTTGCGAAATGAGGCGGCGGTTGGCTTCTTCAGGGTAGGGATTGTACAAGTCGTCGGTGCGCAGCCCTGCTTCGACATGCCCAATGGGGATCTGCTGATAGAAGGCGGCGATCGCCGCTGCTAGCGCCGTGGTTGTATCCCCCTGCACCAGCACCATCTGCGGTTTCAGGTCACGAAACAATCCTTCTAACCCCTGCAAACTGCGACAGGTGATGTCGGTCAGCGTCTGCTGCGGCTGCATAATGTCTAGGTCATAGTCAGCCGTTAGATCAAACAACTGCATCACCTGCTGCACCATCTCACGATGCTGCCCGGTCAGCACAACTTGGGTGTCGAACTGGGGGTGTTGGCGAAATTGCCGAATCACTGGGGCGAGTTTAATCGCCTCGGGGCGAGTGCCCAAAATGATGCAGATCCGCATGGGGGAAGACGCCATAGCTGTTCTCAATCGAAGAGTTTCAATAATAGAAGGGAATAGACACAGGACTTATGCACGTCGTGCGGCGTCCTGAGAATCTTGGGCGATTTTGAGGAAGCTAAGCCTCCCCAAAATCGCCCAGTTGCGTAAGTCCTAGGACGGTCAGGAGATTGCAGCAGGTTTTGGTTGGGGCAACCCCAGGGAATGGTGAGGGCATGCAGAGCGCACTCCTCACCTGACTCTCGGGGTTGAAACGGTTGAACCCTGCGATGAACGGCGGATGAAGCTATCCTCGAATCGACCGCCACAGGCCTATTGATTCGATTTAGCTGATTCAATCCATCCCCGCATCCTACCGGATTTTTGGCAGCATCGCAGTTTGAGAACTGTGCCACAGCTGGTAGAGCAGATGCTCAGTGCGATCGCCTAAGGCCACAAAGAACGTGCCCTCTGCCGCCAGCGGACTGTCGGATAACCAAGTGCCGCAAAGGCTGACCTCTACACAGTCGGCATCTACTGGGGCGATCGCCCCCACCCAGCCCGTCTCCCGCCGCAGCGCCGCCGCCAGCAGCGGCAGGTCAGGATGCGCCGCCGTGAGCAACATCGACGCCTGCCCTACCTCCACCTGAAGCGTATGCCCGAGCCGCATCGCCAGCGTCACTCGCTGCGCAATCAGCTGTTCTAAGGGTGCCTGCATCCGCTCCATATGCAGCCCCACGTCGGTATAGTTCAACTTCAACACAGAATTGCCTCCCTGAGGCGACTAGTGGTGACCCATTTCGTTCAATCTGGTTGCGGTGTCTCAAACAAAAGACCCCCGCTTCTGGCCTCAGAAGCGGGGGTAGTAGGAAAGCCAAGCGCACTTGCGCTAGCTTGGTGCCAGGGTTGCCCTGCACCTCCCGCTTGAGACGATTCGATCAATTCGTAATCCCAATCCGATCCGTAGCTCTGCATCTATGCCAAGGGTGACGTATGCAGACAAGAATCCTGCAAATGCGAACAACAGCGGTCTCAGACCACTCGATAACGCCCACTGGTCTAGCCGATGATTTGCTCGACACCTGCCTGCACCAAACCACAGCGCTGCCGTGCCAAACCCGCCCAGGACATGGCATTGCGCAGCGCTATTGAGGTTGGTGAAGAGAAGGTGCTTCATGGAAAGTTTGAGTCTTTTTGCTGGAGTAGCGGTCGGAACAAATATTGAAATGGACACGCCTGAGATTGGCGTAATACAAGAGTGGCTTATTCATACTACATTTGGCGTGAGGCTTTGTCCACTCTTTCACCAAAATCGGTTGAGATTACTCAATTTAGCTCCAGGATGTAACGACACTTCACTCAGCATCCTTTCTACGCAAACACCACAGTGCGGTTGCCATACACCAATACGCGGTTGTGCAGATGCAGTCGCACTGCTCGGGCTAGCACCACCCGTTCGAGGTCTTTGCCCTTGCGGATAAGATCGGCCACTTGGTCACGGTGGCTGACGCGCACCACATCCTGCTCAATAATGGGGCCTTGATCTAAGTCTTGCGTAACGTAATGGGCCGTAGCGCCAATGATTTTGACACCGCGCTCGCAGGCGCGTTGATACGGGTTGGCTCCGGCAAAGGCCGGCAGAAACGAATGGTGAATGTTGATGACGCTTGGAAACTGCTGAATGAAGTCAGCGCTGAGCACCTGCATGTATTTTGCTAGCACCACAAGCGAAATATTGTAATCCTGTAGGAGATGAAGCTGTTGGGCCTCCTGCTGGGGCTTGGTGTCGGGTGTGATGGGGATGTGGTGAAAGTCGATGTTAAACTGCTGGGCGATCGCCCCTAGGGATTCGTGGTTGCTGATGATGAGCGGAATCTCAGCCCGCAGTTCCCCTGCCTGCTGCCGCCACAGGAGATCCAACAAACAGTGGTCTTGCTTGCTCACCCACAGGGCAATACGGGGCACCTCATCCGAAAAATGCAGTTGCCATTGGGCTTTGAGGGGTTGGGCGATCGCCCCAAATGCTGCTCCGATAATGTCTTTAGGTAGGTTAAAGCCATCCAGTTGCCACTCAATTCGCGTTAGAAACAAGCCTGCTGAAAAGTCAGTATGCTGATCGGCATGGATGATGTTGCCGCCATTGGCGTAGATAAAGTTAGCAAACTTGGCTACTAAACCCGGTTGGTCGGGGCAAGACACCAGCAGCGTCGCGGTAGGAGGCATGAGTAGGGGCACTCAATGAGGCGATCGCCCTATTATAGTCATCACTATTGCCGGTAAAACGTTCCATCGGAGAGTTCTCCGGTGACCGCTACACGCCAGTCTGCGAGTTCCTCCTGTCCACGGGTTGCTGGTGCCCTCAGCGCGAACGAGCCAACGATACTTATAGCAATTGCTGGGGACTATTCGGGCACTCCCTCTGGGGCAACCTCTGGATCAATCTCGGGACCATCTGCATTGGGTTCTGTTGAGTCCTCTCCCGCTTCTCCGGCCTCGTCTTCCTTCCAACTATTGAGGGGGCGAGTGACGGCGGTTTCAAAATCAAGCGACACAAGCACTAAAGACAGCTCACGACTGCCAGCCGTCTCTCTCCCTGGCTCCACAGCCAAATTCTCAGAACCATTTGCATCTGAGTCTTCAACTGTATCAACGTCTGCATTAGCGGCTGAATCCGAGTCTATGGCTGTAGATCCGTTCTCGTCTGCGTCATTCGTAGAGTCTGTTGGAGTGTCTACGTCTGCATCTACGTCTGCATCTGTAGACTCATCAACTGCATTGGCGCTTGGTCGGGGCAACACATCCCAAAGCAGATCCTCTGGTGGATCCACAAGGGCGTAGAGCGCTGTGCGGTTGAAATTATACGTGCCGAGCACCAGGGTATGAGAACGATCGCCCTCTACCGTAACCTGCAAGGTTGCCAGCGGTTGATTCAGTCCGTAGGTGCTCAAGTCATCCGAAGAGATGGTCAGGGTGCGATCGCTCGGCTGCGAGGCCAACAGGTTCGCCAGATAGGCCACCGAGGCTTGATTGGCGAGGGCTGTTTCGGGTTCTACCAATTGCCACAGACCGTTGTCGTCTTTGATCACCGTGAGCGATCGCACGGGAGTCGTGACTTCTAGGGCTTGCACCTGGCGTTCGTCAAACTGAAATAGTCGCTGAGACGAGGATGCCGACTGCAAAGGAGTAGGATTCTGCTGACGATAATTGAGGGCATAGACGGTAGCCCCCAAAAACAAAGCAATGGTGATCAAAAAAAGGTTAAGCGGTTTTAGCTGCATGGATGCGCCATAGATGCCAACAACAATAGCAAGATGAAAAATAAAGACACTAACGTCGCCGCCACCACAGGGCGATCGCCATCACTAACCCAAAGAGTGGCAGCAGCGCCGTAGAGCCGAGCGCCAGCCAAATCTGCTGAGCATTCGACAGGGTGATGCGGCGGTTGATTGGTTCTGCCGGGCGCACGGCAAAGGACTGTCCGTCATCTTGACTAAGCCAATTGATGGCGTTAAGAAACACGTCCTTATTCACTTGTTGGTTTACTAGGCCATCGGTTGCAAACGTGGAATTGCCAATTACCACAAGGCGCGCTTCGGGTGGTGCGTCGTCGCTCTCATTAAGGGAATCGGCTTCGGCTGCTTCGGCGGGGCCAGCCGTATCTTCTGCCTCGATCGGGCGGCTAAACGCAGCGCCCAGCGCCATCTCTCCTGCGGGTTCATTCGTAGAATCGGGCGGCAGCAGATTGCCCTCATCGTCAATGCGACGCGCTTGCGTTTCGGGGCTGGTGATCAGCAGCGGCGTCACCTGCACCTCCTCGCTGTTAGAAATTTCTAGCGGGCGCGCTAGGGGATAAAACGAGATTCCGTTCTGCAGTTCTTGGGTGATGGGGTGGGGGCCATAGGCTGTGACCACCGTGACGACGCCATCGCGCCCGGCAACGGGATCATACAGCAGGCGATCGCTCAAGCGCACGCCCCAGTCATCCAACAACGGTTCTAACTCTGGATTCACTTGGGGATCTACCATGACCAATAGTCCGCTGCGGCGCTGTTGAAATTGCTGTAAGGCATCAATTTCCTCGGGCAGCAGCGATCGCTCTGGCCCCGCCAGCACCACCACCGCCGCATCGCTGGGCACTCGGGGATTTTCGGCCAAGTTCAGCGTCTCTACGCTAAAGTTGTCGGCTTCCAAATTGGCTAATGTTTCAGACAATCCTCCCTCACCCGGTTGCAGCAAGCGCTCGCCGTGCCCCTGCAAAAAATAAATGCGGCTCTGGCGATCGCTCGTAATGCGCGCTAGAGCATTGGTCAGCCGTCGTTCGGTGAGGCGTTCCCCCGCGTTCACGGTTTGCACCAGTTGGCGGCGATCGCCCTGCTCTACATGCACCTCGCCAAAGGTTTGCACCCCAAATCGCTGCGCGATCCCCGGCTCTAGCTGCGGGTCAAGATACTCATAGTTAAATTGCGTGGGGTTGCGCTGGCGGTAGGTTTGCAGCAGGTCGCGATCTTGAGCGTTGGGTGCTACGTCAAACACCACCACACGCGTGGGCTGCTCCAACGTTTGCACCAGCTCTACGGTTTGCGGCGCCAGGGTAAAGATTTGGTTTTCTGTTAAATCAATACGGTGATTGAGGCGATCGCCCAACATGTTGACGAACACAAAGATACAGAGCACAGCCACTGTGGCGATCGCAGCATTCGTGCCTTCTTGAGTAGAACGCTGACTCAGCATCTGCCGCAGCCCTGAGGTGCGCGTCAGCAGCCAGCCCAGGCAAATCAGCAATCCTAGCCCTAGCAAACTCAGGGGCAGCACGCTCCAGCGCCCTGCTACTAGCCCTGCCGTTAACCCCATCGTTAGAAAAAACGGCCCCAGCCATGCCAGGTAGTGCCGATATTTCCAGGTTTGTAGCGATTTCATCATGAATGGACTCTACACCAGAACACCCAATCTCTCACTTTAGCCTACGACCGCTGATGCCGCAGCGCATCAATCGACTGCGCCGTGAGAAACACCCCCAGCGCAATGTAACTAATAAAGACTAGCAAGCCGCTCGTATCGAGCTTGCCCTGAATCAGGTTGTTGTAATGCTTAATCAGCGACAGGTGACTAATGGTTTCACCTACGGGGCCGCCAATGCTGTTAACCAGCAGATCGGCTACCCACAGCAGCAGCATGAGGGCAAACGTCAGAATGGCGGCCAGAATGGTGCTGTCTGTCAGCGATGAAATAAACATGCCCATTGCCAGCACGCTTGCTGCCATCAGCATGAGCCCTGCCAGTCCCGCCAGCAGCACGGTATAGGCCGCAGGTGGGGAAGAGGCCGAAAAGGCGATCGCCACAAACCCTGTCAGTGGCAGCGTCATGGTGAAGAAAAATACGATCACGCCCAAGAGCTTGCCCACGGCAACGGCCCAGTTGGTAATGGGCGAGGTCGCCAAAAGCTCTAGGGTGCCGCGCTTGCGCTCGTCAGCATACAGCCCCATGGACAGCATCGGCAGCAAAAACAGCGACAGCGATCCCAGCAGGTTCAGAAAGACGCTCTGAAACTGGTAGGGCACATCAATCGGCGGATCCACAATTCCCAGCTGATCGCGCGATGCCACACTGCTGATGATGCCCTCTGGCCCTAGCAGCACGGCCACAAAGAAAAAGCCACTCAGCAACCAAAAGATTCCGGCAATGGCGTAGGCAAACGGTGAGGCAAAATAGCTTTGCAGCTCGCGCCGCACAATCGCCACAATGTTGTTAATCATGAAGATCCTTCCTCTGTTCTATGCGGCGTCGCTGCTAGACGGGTCAGCCCTCTCCCCAGGGTCTGCTGACGAGAGCCGGGCTGCGCTATCCCCAAGGGGATCGCTAGCGGCACGTTCCGCTCCTGCTGTTTCCTCTAGTTCCGTCATCGCGCCGTCCAAGGCGTGTTCCTCAGTCGTTAATTCTAAAAAGACATCTTCTAAGCTGACCTTTACTCGTCGCATTTCATACAGTCCTAGTCCCCGGCCTACCACCTTAGCCGAGAGGTGTCGCCCTAGGTCGGTGCTCCCTTCGGTGATCACCCGCAGCAAACAGTGGCCTGCATCTAGGTTAGGCCGGGCGATCGCCTCGACCAATTTCACCTCTGTGAGTTCCTGCAGAGCGGCTTCGGCCTCTTCAAATTGCCCTTCCACTTCTAGCTCATAGCCGCTGCTGCCGACCAACTGCTCCATCAGGCGATCGGGGCTGTTGGTAGCTACCACACGCCCTTGGTTAATGATGGCAACGCGATTGCAGGTCATGCTTACTTCCGGCAGGATGTGGGTGGAGAGGATGATGGTGTGATCTCCGGCCAAGCTTTTAATCAGATTGCGCACGTCGATGATCTGGCGAGGGTCGAGACCCACCGTGGGCTCATCCAAAATAATGACGGGGGGATCATGCACAATTGCCTGAGCCAGCCCCACCCGCTGCCGAAACCCTTTTGACAGTTTACGAATCAAGACGGTTCGCTTCTCCTCTAGGTTGCAGCGGCGGAGTGCGGAAGACACTTGAGTGGCGCGATCGCCCACAGCTACACCTTTTAATCGCGCTACAAAATAGAGAAATCCTTCTACGGTCATATCGGTATAGAGCGGCGGCGTTTCCGGCAAGTAGCCAATATGACGGCGCACCTCCATGGAATGCTCATGCACATCAAAGCCTGCCACCCGCGCTGTGCCGCTGCTGGCGGGTAGATAGCCCGTCAAAATCCGCATGGTGGTAGTTTTGCCTGCACCATTGGGGCCAAGAAATCCCAAAATTTCTCCCGGCTCTACCGAGAAGGTAACGTCCTGGATGGCTGCGGTGGTGCCGTAGGTCTTGCTGAGATGGTCAACTTCGATCATGCAACTGACAAATGAAAGAGAATAAGGACGCGGTGTCGTCGGTGGAGCAGAATGGGCTCTGGCGGGCGATCGCCACAACCCGCATCGCCATACCATACCGTAGTTTCGTGTCAGGCGTGTTTAGGTCAGTTGTAGATGCAACGTCAGCTGCAGATGCAACGTCAGCGTGTATTGTACCCAAACTCACTATTGATTGTCTGCTGCTGTCTGCATCACCGGTTAGAACGAAGCTGACTCACTATTAAACTGACTAGATAGGACACACTAAGACAGTCTCGGTGCTGGGTTTTTCCAGCAACCAAACGATCGGGACACCTGATACCTGAAGACTGTTAGGCACCTGGCTGACTAACAAAACTCTGAAAATCTAGACCTTTCGTAATTTAGGTTTTAACTCCGCCCACGCTGCTTTGATTGGGCTTGTCTAATCGGGCTTATCTAATCGGGCTTTTGCCTCTTGCTCAAACCAGGCAATGACCTGATCGAGGGTGAGCGCTTCTACGGGGATGTTTAGGACGTCTGCCGCCTGCCGCAGCGGACGCAAAGAGGCCATCACCAGTTGCAGAAAAAACCCTCGGAAGTTGCTGTCAAAACCATGCTTAGGCGACAAGCTGGGGTCGGTGTTAATCCACTCGGCAATTTGCTGCGTCTCTAAGTGGGTGATCGCCACGCCCGTTTCTTTAGAGATTGCCTTGAGCGATCGCAGTGCATACACTGCTACCCGAGTCGAAAAGCGATCGCGCGCGGTCATGAGCGATTGGTCAATGGTGGCGCATTCCTCTGGCGTCAAAAATTCGCTTGGTATCGGCTGAGAATTAGTCATC
>JBGTOF010000306.1:0-1560 GCA_041742695.1 Elainellales cyanobacterium
TAAGATTTAACCCGATGTGCACGATTCCCCGCACGTCTGCATCTATCGCATCTGCCGTCGTCACCTGGGAGCAGTCTCATGAGTAAAACAACATCTGGTTTGCCCGTTCAGCTCATTGTGGCTGCATCTGTAGCCTGGGCGGTGCTGTCGCTCCTATTCTTTCTACTGTTTAGCGTGCCCTTGCCGGGTCAGGGTCGGCCTGAGTGGTATGGCATCAGCACCTATGTGCTAGAAACCGTCGCGATTTTTGCGGCAGCCCTGTTATGTCTGCGGAACTGGCGCAGTCCTCAAATAGTGAGTGGCCGCACGGTGTGGCTGCTGCTGGGGCTAGGGATGCTGAGCTATTTTGTCGGCAACCTGTTGCTAGGTCAGTGGGAAATTGGCTGGGGCAATTCGCCTGATGTATCGCCTGCAGACTTATTTTTTCTGCTGATGTATGTGCTGGTGGGCATTGGGATGGTGCTGGCGATCGCCTCGCGTCGGCTTAACTTAGCGCCGCTCCAGTGGGTGATCTTGCTGGGCATCGGCGTATTGGGGATCGTGATTTCTTGGTTTATCTATAACAGTGAAGTCACTGGCGATGCGCTGCGGCTGAATGCGCCAGCCTATGCACAAGAGGCACCCGCAGAAGCACCTGCCCCAGCCCCAGAAGCACCTGCGGACGCACCGTTAGAAGCGCCTGCTGTATCTGCACCTGAGCCAGGCGAGCCGACAGCAGCTGACGAGTCTGCTAGTCGTGCCCCAGCGTGGGCGGTATCGCTGGATGAAGCGCTTGCGCCTTACTCCGATATTGTGGGTTTGTTCTATGTTGTGTCAGATATCCTGCTGCTGCTAGCAGCTAGTGCGCTGCTGTTGGCCTTTTGGGGCGGGCGATTTTCTCAGTCTTGGCGGTTCATTGCGGCAGCGGCAATCTGTTTTTACATTGCTGACATGTGGTTTCTCTATGCCACTAGCAATATTGAAGATTATCAAACTGGCGCTCTGCCTGAGGTATTTTGGATTTTTAGTGGGTGTCTATTTGCCATTGGGGCTGCGCTGGAGTACGACCTATCAGGGCGATCGCGCCGCACCACTCGACGGCGAGCGTAAGCCTGATCCGCGACTAAAGTTCTTTGCATCAGTCGAGTAGGCATGATTTTGCAAAGCCGGGGTGTTCCTCGGTTAGGCTGTTGATTGGGGTTAATTCAGTTGGCTCCCAGAGAGTCATCTCTAAAAACGGGTCGAAAAGGGGTTTGGACTGTGTCTTGCGAGCGCGTTTCAACCCCAGCATGGCTGAATTAACGGCATGAACTCTTGCAAAAGCGAGGGGTCGTTCATTTCTGCAAGAGGCTCTGAATGGTTGAACCATCGCTGTTTTCAGCAATCCCTCAACTATTATCTGTGGCTGCCGTGTAGAGAAATGGCTTACCTCGAGGGCGTCGAGGCTTGAGTAAAGGGGCGGCTTATGCCCTGATCATGGTTCCTGTTAGTGCGCGATCGCAAATCATAGAAGGCGGCATGGCTCCAAAAAAACTGTCGGATTCAGACAAATCAGAAATCCTCACCCTGTATCGAGAGTCG
>JBGTOF010000362.1:0-3674 GCA_041742695.1 Elainellales cyanobacterium
CCGAGGTGATAGCTCCTCCATCACAGCGCCATGCTCGGGACAGGCAAAGTTTTCAGAGAAGACCAAATCCACCTGGTTTTTCTTCTCGTCGTCTTCGGCTTTGCCATAGCGTCCCGCAGGCTCTGCCGCCATGTGGGGCAGCACCGCCAATTGCAAATCGGGATTGGTGGGAAACGGCACCACGTTATCCCCCCCGGTTTCGGCCTCGGGAAGGGTGGCGTTGATGATGGCGATGCCCTCTGACCGTTTGAGGCAGGTCGAGAGCGAATCCACGAGCCGCTCCTCAATGCCCTCTTTCTTCACCAGGCGATCCACCACCACTTCGATGTTGTGGGAGTGATTTTTATCTAATTCAATGTTGTCGGTTAGGTCGCGCACTTCGCCATCGGCGCGCACCCGCACAAAGCCCTCGGCGGCTAGCCCAGACAGCAGTTTTTTGTGGGTGCCCTTTTTGCCCCGCACCACGGGCGCAAGAATCTGAAACCGCGTGCGATCGGGCAGGGTCATGATCTTATCGACCATTTCATCAATGCTCTGGGGTGCAATGGAGCGATCGCACTCGGGGCAATGGGGTTCACCCGCCCGTCCATACAGCAGGCGCAAGTAGTCGTAAATCTCCGTCACAGTGCCCACTGTGGAGCGGGGGTTGTGGGAGGTGGATTTTTGGTCGATGGAGATGGCGGGACTGAGCCCCTCAATGGCATCCACATCGGGCTTATCGACCTGGCCTAAAAACTGCCGCGCATAGGCGCTGAGGGATTCTACATAGCGACGCTGCCCCTCAGCAAAGATGGTGTCGAAGGCGAGAGAAGATTTGCCAGACCCCGAGACGCCGGTAAACACAATCAGCTGATCGCGGGGTAGCTCTAGGTCAATATCTTTAAGGTTGTGCTGTCGCGCGCCGCGAATGCGAATGCAGTTTTCGGGATCAATGGGGACAGTCTTGGGCTTGCGCTTGGGCACCTGCAGCTTGCCTAGCTTGCCATCGGATTTGCCATGCGGCTTGCCGTTGGAATGCTGACCGTTGCCGTTGGGCAGCGCATCGCTCAGCGATACCTCAGGCTTGGGATCTTGCTTGGACGTGGCTTTGCGGGTGCGGGGTGGCATAAGGGGCGATCGCCAAGTCAGTAACACATCTTAACGATTGTATCGCCTAGGCTTCCGTTGCGGGGGCAGCAACGCACAATCACGACACAATTTGCCAGAGCAGCAGCCTCTCAATGCATGAGCCCGTGCTGCTAAATACTGCTGATAGTGTACTGCAAGTTTAGTACAACCGTTTTATTCCTTGAAAAAGGCTTTAGCATCGCCGTCGTTCTTCATTCAATAGCTAAGTAGCACTAGAATTTAAGGCACGTCAGTCAGCCTGCCCTTTCCCTCACCTCGATACGTCATGTCTAGCGAACCCGATATTCTGACCAGAATTGCGAGAGCCATCAACCCATCAGAACCTGTGCCACCTGGCGACCCCACCTATGTGGATTGTGATGATGAGCGTGGCGATACAAACGTTATCGAGGATTTGGGTGTCGAAATTTTGCGCGGAGAGGATCGCACCTGTCAGCTTTATTCTGGGCACCGGGGCGCAGGAAAATCGACTGAGCTGTTGCGGCTGAAGCAATACTTGGAAGAAAATGGCTGCTTTGTGGTTTATTTTGCTGCGGTGGGTGAAACAGAGGACGTTGATCCAGAAGATGCTGAATACACCGACATCTTGTTTTCCTGTACGCGGCATTTGCTAACCCAGTTGAAGCTCGCAGATGCACAACCCGTGATTGGCTGGTTTAGAGAACGGTGGCAACGTTTATATGAACTAGGTTTGACCAAAATCGAAGCGCAAGACTTAGGTGTAGAGGTAGGAATCCAAGAAATCACCAAGCTCAGCACGACGATTCGGGCCGTCCCTTCAGAACGTACAAAGATTCGAAATTTGGTGAACCCAGATACGCCGTCGCTGATTCAAGCGCTGAATGACTTTATTGAAGATGGCAAGCGCAATTTGCCCAAAGGCAAGACCAAGCTGGTGATGATTGCCGATAACCTGGATCGAATTGTGCCTGTGTACCGAGACAATGGTCGCAGCAATCACGATGAAATTTTTATCGAACGGAGTGGCCAATTGCGCGGTCTAAAGTGCCATTTGATTTACACCATTCCCGTTTCAATGGTGCATTCCAATCGGTCTAGCGATTTGCAATCCGTTTATGCGTGCAATCCGCGACTGTTGCCGATGGTGATGGTGCGAAACCCGGATGGATCTACCCATGAATCGGGTTTGGCTCGGATGAAGCAGCTCATTCTCCAACGAATTCACACAGTCCTGCCGGATGCGGTTTTAGAAGAAGAGATTTTTGAGTCTGCAGAAGCTCTAGAAAAACTTTGCCTGATGAGCGGTGGTCACATGCGTGAGTTATTTTTGCTAATGAAAGAAGCCACAAACCGCAGTGATAAGTTACCAATTTCTAACCGAGCTGTGCAGCGAGCGATTACAGAAACTCGTGCCACCTACCGCCCCGTGCCTCAGCACCAAGAATGGGATCTGCTGGCCAAGGTTGCCTATACACACCGCATTGAAAATGACCCGGCATACCGCAATCTCATGTTTCGACGGTGCATTCTAGAATATCGGTATCTGGATGATGAGGACGAGCTGTGCCCGTGGTATGACGTGCATCCTTTGTTAAGAGGAGTGCAGGAGTTTAAGGATGCGCTTGCCCTGCTCGAACCAGACTCAAACCAGTCTTAGGAGTACAGAATCCATGGCTGATCTTGAAATTGACTGGGATAGCGACCTTTCCCCTGAGCCAGAAGAAGAATATGCCGCGTTGCAACGAGCTATTCGCCGCAACCAGGGGTTTGGGCTGCTGTTTGTGCAGTGCTCGCCTGCCGAGGGAGTGCAGGTTATTAAGCGGCTACAGGAAGATGTGCCGCAAAAGCGCATGGCAACGCTGAGGTTTACCGACGCAATCCCAGACGGCAATATTTATCGAGAAATTAAAGATTTTTTGGCCGAGCAAGAATCGCTCGATGTGGTGTTTATTCAAGGGTTAGAGCATTCGCTGTATGCCTACGAAGACACTAAGCGACACCTGGGCTGGACAGAGAAAGAGGTGCGCTCCTATAGCTGGAAAGGCGTGCCTCCTGTGATGGTGAACCTGAACCAACAGCGCGAAAACTTTCGCGACAGCTTCAACATTTGCTTTGTCTTTCTCGTTCCGCTATTTACTAAAAACTATCTCATTCATCGTGCTCCAGACTTTTTTGATTGGCGATCGGGTATTTTTGAGCTGCCTGTTGATCAAGCAGAACTACAGCAGCGTTCGTTATCGGCATACACAGAAGACTTTGACGAGTATCGGAAACTTACCTCTGCTGAGCGAGTTCAAAAGTTGGCCGAGTTGCGAAATCTAATTGATGACCCAAACCAAACACTAGACCGCAAAGCAGATTTGCTATTTGAACAAGGCAGTGTCTTTATCGCAAACCAAGATTATGAAGAGGCGATCGCCGCCTATGACCAAGCCCTTGCCATCAAACCTGATAAACACGAAGCGCTCACCACCCAAGGAATTGCGCTGGCTGACTTAGGCCGATACAAGGCGGCGATCGCCGCCTATGACCAAGCCCTTGTCATCAAACCTGACGATCACGGCGCGCTCAACAACAGAGGAATT
>JBGTOF010000386.1:0-22357 GCA_041742695.1 Elainellales cyanobacterium
GTGCTGAAGGGTAGCGGGACGCGGTATCCGGGTTTCCCGTTGCAGTTGCACGGGTTGTTCATCCATGCACAGAACCGGACGGCTTGGGTCATAGGGCTGGGCATAAATATCTAGAACCGCTTCCATCTGAGCCGCAAACTCAGCATCGGCCTCCGGCGGGATCACCCAGTACTCAATCTTGCGGTTCGTCATGCCGTTTTTTTCAGCGTCTGGCGCACGGTCTCATGGCTAACGGCCTCAACCAACTCAAGTTCGACAACCTTGCGGGCCAGCAGACGCAAGGACCATTTGGCATAGCCTGCCGGGGGTGTCCCTAGGCGCATCGCAATGATCTGTGCTTCCTGTTCCCCATCTAACAGCTTGGCTGTTGGGGGGTTAGCCCGCTTGACACCGTTGAGAGTCACCTCAAACCCCTGCTCGACCAGTCGCCGTCGAATGTTCTCTACGGTTTTCGTTCGGCAGTCAAAGGCTTCGGCAATTTGACGGTCTGTCCAGTTGGGTCCCTCAGCATCGGCTTTTAGCAGAATCTGCGCTCGGCGTACTTTCTGGCTGCTGCCGCTGAGTTTCTTAATGACGGCTTGCAGGTGATGGCGCTCGTCGGCGCTCAGGCGAACAATGTACTTCTTCTGCATGGCATTCTGCTCACTCCATGCAGAACAGGTTACCTCTGTCTTCCCGTCAACCCTAATTCTTAGCGTTGACGCTGCACTAGCTTTTGAAATGCCTCAACCATGGGGCCGTTGGCATTTGGTGTATAGGTCATAAAAACGTTCTCTCTGCTTTTTTTATTGCTAATCTGCTAACTAAAAATCACAATAATAAACCTGTATCGTTATAGAACCTAGCAAAGGGTGGAGATAGATAGTCTAACTAGGGATGGATTTGCAATGCCTAAATTCCTGGAAGGATTAAACATATCTGTAAAAGCAATAAAAACAAAAGAAATACGCCGTATTGCGTACCCTATTTCATTATGAATTCCACAGCTAAACTATCTGTTTCTGCGAGTGCCTCTGTGAGCGCCACTGAGCCTCTTGTGTTTGATTCAACTCCTAAAGAGCAAACCCTTTCGCGTTATTTTCACACACTCAATGCAGGAGATTTTCAGGCCGCCGCTGCGTTGTTTTCTCCAGACGGAGTGCTCAACCCGCCCTTTGACTCGGCATTGACTGGCCCTGAGGCGATCGCCCTTTATCTCAGTCAAGAAGCAAAGGGTTTGCACCTGCAGCCCCTCAAAAAAACAGGTGAGCGACTAGAAGACGGGAGCGATCACAGCAAATATGATGTTTTAGGCTCTGTGCAAACCTCTCTATTTACCGTTAATGTATGTTGGCTATTTGTATTAAATAGTCAAGCAGAAATTTGCTCGGTTAACGTTAAACTGTTGGCAACGATGAAAGAGTTATTGCAGCTAAAACGATAGAGCGATCGCCCATCTTAAACATTCGATTGCACCGTTCAATTTCTATCCGCTTTCATATGGTGGTCGGTTCTCCAAACGCCCTTCGAAGATACGGGGCAGGCTAGCTAAGTCGGCGCGCTGCCAAATCAAACGGGTGTATTGTGGCGTTCTCGCGCAAAATGGAGATGCCGCTCTCACGGAGAGAGACTCTATGCTTGCTCATCTCTTAGCCCTCTTAGTTGGCCTCGGCGGGTTCGCCCTCTACATGGCCGCCTTCTTCTTCCCCGAAGTGCACCGCAAGAACGACTTTGTCTGGAGCGGCTTTACGCTCTTCTATGCCTGGGTTCTGTGGGTATGCGCAGGGCGCATTACTGGAGGGGTGCTACTGGGCCAGATTGCCAGCGTGACACTGTTAGGTTGGCTGGGCTGGCAAACCCTGCAAATGCGTCGCTCGCTGACGCCCTACGATCAGCAAACCTGGGTGCCCGGCTCAAAATCGCTTGGGGAAACATTGCTAGACAATGCCTCAGATGCTTGGGCAACGCTGCAACGACAGGCGGAGCGGCTGCCCTTGCCTGCGCCCATTCGCCAACTGCCGCAGCAGGCAACACGCGCCGTCACCACACTGCAGCAACGCACTCAGAAGAAGGTAGGCAAGACAAAGCCCCCGCTGCGTCGTGGGCCGCTGGCTCCGCCTGTGGATAGCCAGCCTGTGCCACCCCCTGATACCACATCAGCAGAATCTCCTATCCCAGAAGCAGGGGTGCAAGAGTCGCCAAATCCGCCAGGGATGGCACAATCCGTCGCTGAATCTATTGCTGAAGCGGCACGTGAGACTGCAGACCCGTCAGAGGAAGTGTCTCCAGACGCGGCTCTAACCACCAAGATTTCATCAACCGCCGGGGATCAGTCTATGGCAGGGTCGGTCAGCATGCTGATGGGCCGCGAGACTCTGCATGCGCCCGGGGGGGACTCGACTGTGGTTGATGCAACAGCGTTGCCGGAGCCTCTTCCAACTGGGCCGCAGACTCAGGACTTGACTCAGGAAACCCTTAGCCCTGAGCCTCTTAACCCTCAGGGTTCAGGCAGCCCCATCGAAGCCTCGTCTCCAGCGTCTTCATCGGATGCAAGGAGAGCGGTGTCACCCGTAGGATTGCCCGTCAGCACGCCAGAGATGAGCGATCGCCCCTCCTTCTCCCCTCAACCCAGCTCGCCCACCCCAAGCCAAGCCCCCACTCCAGATGCGCCTCAAAATTCCATAGAACGTGAAGAATCAGACGCAGATGCGGGCGATGATTCGAGAGCCATCTTTGAGTTAGAGCCAGATGATCCGGTGTATGCCATTGACGACATCACCGGTCAGCCCATTGATCTGATTTCCGATGATTTGATGGTTGATGATGAGATGCCCACCGCGCAGGAGCCGCCTACTCTAGCCTCAAATCCCCGCGACGCAGGGGCTTCAGCTCCCGACGTAGAGTTCCCCAATGTCGCACCAGACCCTGACCCCGGTCAGTGGTTGGCAGACCTAGCGACCCTGGCAGACACCATGACTGACTCAGTATCAGCCGACCTGGCTGAAGCATTTAACCCTGCTAACCCTCCAAGGTCTTCGCCTGCGGCAGCATCGTCAGAGCCTGTGAATTTGCCAGAGGCGGTAGAGCCAGCAGACTTGTGGGCTGAGGGCGATCGCCAGCCAGACCTCGAAGATCATCGCCCCCTTCAAGACTAGCCGCCGCTCTATACTGAACCGCAGCGGGTTCGATACAATTCGTAGATACTGCAACACCAATTTTAGTGAGCGATCGTGACAGCACCTGCAAGCTACAAAGACACTGTTAACCTGCCCCAGACCCAGTTCGACATGCGCGCCAATGCGCCCAAGCGCGAGCCAGAGATTCAGCAGTTTTGGACAGACCATCAGATTTATCAAACGCTGTCAGAGGGCAACCCCGGCGAGGTGTTTGTGCTGCACGATGGCCCACCCTATGCCAACGGAGCGCTGCACATCGGCCACGCCCTCAACAAAACCCTCAAAGATTTCATCAATAAATATCAGCTGCTCAAAGGCCGCAAGGTGCGCTACGTGCCCGGGTGGGATTGTCATGGTCTGCCCATTGAGTTAAAAGTGCTGCAAACTATGACGCCAGAAGAGCGTCATAACCTCACCCCGCTCGAACTGCGCCAGAGGGCCAAAACCTGGGCGATCGAGCAGCAACAGCAGCAGTGTCAGAGCTTCATGCGCTACGGCGTCTGGGGGGATTGGGATCATCCCTACCTTACCCTCACGCCCGACTACGAAGCCGCGCAGATTGGCGTATTTGGCGACATGGTGCTGAAGGGCTACATTTATCGCGGACTCAAGCCCGTTCACTGGAGCCCCAGTTCCAAAACCGCGCTAGCCGAGGCAGAGCTGGAATATCCCGAGGGTCATACCTCTCGGAGTATTTTTACCGCCTTCTCCATCACAGGATTGGCAGAGACTGCAGCAGCTTTTTCGCCCTACGCAGCCGATTTGGGCGTCGCTATCTGGACCACCACGCCTTGGACGATTCCGGCAAACCTTGCCGTGGCGGTGAATCCCGACCTGACCTATGCCGTTGTGGCGGTAGGGGACGACGCACCCAGCAGATTTAAGCACCTGATTGTGGCGAAGGACTTGGTAGAAACACTCCAGAAAACCTTTGACACCTCCTTGACGGTTGTGGCAGAGCTACCCGGAAAAGCGCTCGAGCATTCCACCTATCGCCATTCCTTATTCGACCGCGAGAGTCCTGTGGTGATTGGGGGCGATTATGTCACCACTGAATCAGGTACGGGGCTGGTACATACGGCACCGGGGCACGGCATGGATGACTTTATTGTGGGGCAGCGCTATGGCTTGCCCGTCCTCAGCCCGGTCGATGACGATGGCACCTTTACTGCTGAGGCGGGACCATTTGCGGGGCTGAATGTGCTCGGCGACGCCAACGAGGCCGTGATTAAGGCGCTAAGCGAGGCCGGGTCACTGCTGAAGGAAGAGGCCTATGGCCACCGCTATCCCTATGATTGGCGCACCAAGAAGCCGACCATTTTTCGCGCGACGGAGCAGTGGTTTGCTTCGGTGGAAGGTTTCCGAGACGAGGCGCTAAAAGCCATTCAGGCGGTAGAGTGGATCCCAGCTCAGGGTGAGAATCGCATTACCGCTATGGTGGAAGATCGCTCAGACTGGTGCATCTCACGTCAACGCACGTGGGGTGTACCAATTCCGGTGTTTTATGACGAGGAGACAAACGAGCCGCTGCTGACAGCGGAGACCATCGCCTATGTGCAGCAGATTGTGGCCGAGCGCGGGTCTGATGCGTGGTGGGAGATGTCTGTAGACGAGTTGCTGCCGGAATTCTACCGCTCTAACGGTCGCCGCTATCGCAAGGGCACTGACACGATGGACGTGTGGTTTGACTCGGGGTCGTCTTGGGCAGCGGTTGCCAAGCAGCGATCGCACCTCCACTATCCTGTCGAAATGTATTTAGAAGGCTCTGATCAGCATCGGGGCTGGTTTCAGTCGAGCCTGTTGACGAGTGTGGCGGTAAACGGCCACGCGCCTTACAAAACGGTGCTCACCCACGGCTTTGTGCTAGATGAACAAGGGCGCAAGATGAGCAAGTCCATTGGCAACGTGGTGGACCCGGCCATTGTGATCAACGGCGGCAAAAATCAGCAGCAAGAGCCACCCTATGGGGCCGATGTGCTGCGGCTGTGGGTATCGTCGGTCGATTATTCCTCCGATGTGCCGTTGGGCAAAACTATCTTGAAGCAGATGTCGGATGTGTATCGCAAGATTCGCAACACATCGCGGTTCTTATTGGGCAACCTGCACGACTTTGACCCGGCAACGGATGCGATCGCCTACGATCAGCTCCCTGAGTTAGACCGCTATATGCTGCATCGAATGACAGAGGTGTTTGCCGATGTTACTGATGCCTTTGAGACTTATCAATTTTTCCGGTTCTTTCAGACGGTGCAGAACTTCTGCGTGGTGGATCTGTCAAACTTTTATCTAGATGCCGCCAAAGATCGGCTCTATATCAGCGCGGCTGACTCGGTTCGTCGGCGCAGTTGTCAAACCGTGCTGGCGATCGCCCTCGAAAACTTAGCTCGGGCGATCGCCCCAGTGCTCTCTCATCTCGCAGAAGATATCTGGCAAAATCTTCCCTACGCGACGCCACACAACTCAGTGTTTGCATCCGGTTGGGCACAGACCGACGCCAGTTGGGTGCAGCTTGACTTGGCGACCCAGTGGAAGCAGATTCGCACCATTCGCGATGAAGTGAACCGAGTGCTCGAAAAAGCCCGAAACGACAAGGCCATTGGGGCCTCGCTAGAAGCCAAGGTACTGCTCTATGTGGCGGATGAGTCACTGCGGCAGCAGTTGGCCGCGTTCAATCCGGCGGATACGCTGGCTGGCAACCGAGTAGACGAACTACGCTACCTATTCATCACCTCGCAGGTCGATCTGATAGATTCACCAGGGCTGCTAGAAGACCTGACCTATAGCTATCGGTCTGACACCTTAGGGATTGGCGTAGTGGATGCTGAGGGCAAAAAGTGCGATCGCTGCTGGAACTACTCGACCCATGTGGGCGAGTCGGCAGAGCATCCTACCATTTGCGAGCGCTGTGTGGGGGCGCTCGCGGGCGAATTTTAAGCCAGCCCGTTTAGTGGCGCACCGATATGTACAACGTAGAAGGTTTGCGCCCACGCGGTTTTAGATATTGGCCGAACGGATGTCTGCATGAGCTTCAGGCTACGCCCAGTTATTCCTACAAAATGCTCAATGCGCTGGGCTTGAGGGTTCATTGTTGCGAGCCTCGTGCGATGCAAAGGGTTTACAACAAGAATTGCCCTAATCCATCGATTGGTTACAACAGCAAAAAGCCGGGGAGACAGCATCTCCCCGGCAGTAATGGCTAGTTTTATGTCTTCAATCAATTCATGAGCTTAGTATGCCCCGCTGCGGTTGAAAACAATCTCTATAGTCCGAAGTATCAGCATGAGATCGTACCCAATCGACCACTTGGCTTGATAGGCCAGATCCATCTGCACAATCTGCTCAAAATCGGCAATGCTAGAGCGCCCTTTGACTTGCCATTCGCCCGTCATGCCGGGTTTAACCAACAGGCGTTGGGCATGATGGGGGGCATAGTCGGCCACCTCGTCTACGGTGGGCGGCCGGGTGCCTACCAAACTCATCTGCCCCTGCAGCACATTCCAAAACTGGGGAAGTTCATCTAGGCTAGTGCGCCGCAGCCATCGCCCTACTCGGGTAATGCGCGGATCGTTGCGGTTCTTAAAAATATGCCCCTTGGCTTCGTTCTTCATCAACCGCTGCAATTTGTCGGCGCCCACCACCATAGAGCGAAACTTCCACATGCGGAAGGGGCGACCGTTGAGGCCACAGCGCACTTGGCTGTAGAAGACTGGCCCTGGACTATCGAGACAGAGGGCGATCGCAATGGGTCCCGCTACGACAGCAGTAATGCTGAGCCCAACCAATGCGCCAAGAATATCTATTAGCCGTTTGATTTTACACTGCGTCGATGGATGGGTGGATAAACCCGTAGGTATGGTTCGAGTTGATATAGGGACATTGGATGCCGTAGCGTTTGTCATAGCGCGATAGTGAATGGAGATAAACACAAAGCGGAAGCGCCCAAGCCGTTGCCCTGGAAGCTTCTCTCTATGAGACGGCTGAGTTGAAGGCTCCCAGGATTAACTCGGCCTCAGGTAGATGCATAAATCACTGAAATCTTTCAGGGTTGTCCTTCAGGATTGTGGGTTCAAAATGCAGAATTGGACGGGCCGCTGAGACTTGGGCGATCGCCCATCGGTCTAATTCGCTCGTTTGATTTATGGAAACAATGTAATATTTCTAACCTTGCATTGCGAGTGAATGCCAGAGTTTTTACGCAAGCAACGTAAATTACCTGTTTCTATCAAGATTTCATAGACTCTTTCTGGGACTGTCGCATCGGATTTTTTGAGGTTTAGCAGACAGCCGACCTGACGCCTATCTAGATTGGGAGCAGCGTGTTCTAGGTTCACTGTGTGGACAACCGCTATATTTATTACAGTTTGTTCCAGATGGGGGGCCTCAACTTGACGCCGGTGCCCCCTGAGGCGATTTACTGGATTAGTTAATCGTGTTTGTGCACAACCGTATGAAACTGCAGTGCAGGATTGAGGATCGCCATCATGCGCCAAATTAATTTTGTTGTGATTTTTGTGATTTGCTTGGCCCTGGTGCTATTTGGCATCGAAAACGCAGAGCCAGCCACCATTCATGTGATTGAAGGTCAGAATCTCAGTGCGCCACTGTCGATTGAGTTGATTTTGGCGATGGGGCTGGGGGCTGTCTTGGCCTGGATCTTTAGCGTCTGGAATCGCTTGCAGTATGGCGTGCAGGCTGGACAGCAGCTTCAAGAAAGAGATGAGCGCATTCAAGAACTGGAAGAGAATGTGCAGCGCTATAAAGTTGAACTAGAAGAACAGCAGCGTCTGCTGCCTGCCTCGCCCACAGCCCAGTCTGATGACGATGAGATTGAAGTGACTGAGGTGTATTCCTGAGAGATTAGGTCCAACCAGCTAAGGATTTTGAGTGGTGTGGACTGTGCCAACCCCACTCAAAATCCTTAGCTTAAGACCACTACCCCTGCCAGTTAGGGCTGAGGAACCGGTCGAGTTGAATCGACTTCTGCGATCGCCCAGCAAGTGCGATAGAGTCAGAAAGAACTACGAGATGCGAGTCTACTTGCGGGGTCATGAGTGACGAACTGGGGGCGGCGGCCCCATCTCCGCTGGGAGATTTGCCGGAACGCCTGATTAAGCACGAGGTTCGCTATGCCGACCACCGTGCAGTTGATCGGGAGTTGCTGACGCCAATGATGCGCCATTATGCCGATCTAAAAGATGCCTACCCTCATGCGCTGCTGCTATACCGGGTGGGCGATTTTTTTGAAACATTTTTTCAGGATGCGATCGCCGTTGCCCGCGAGCTAGAGCTGGTGCTCACCAGCAAAGATGCGGGGAAATCAGTAGGCCGGGTGCCGCTGGCTGGCATTCCCCACCACGCCCTAGAGCGCTACTGCGGGCTGCTGGTAGAGCATGGCTTTGCCGTTGCCATCTGCGACCAAACAGAGGATGCGGCCGATGTGCAGGGGCGGTTGGTGCAGCGTGAGGTAACGCGGGTGATCACCCCCGGCACTGTGCTGGAAGAAGGGATGCTGAATGCCCGCTGCAACAACTACCTGGCCGCTGTCGTGATGGCGGGTGACCATTGGGGTCTGGCGATCGCCGATGTCTCCACGGGGGAGTTTCTCACCACGCAGCATCGCGGGCTCGACACGCTCACGCAAGAGCTGCTGCGGCTTCAGCCATCAGAGGTGCTGGTGCCCGTTAACGCCCCAGACCTAGGCGCGCTGCTGCGCCCCGGCGAGCGCGGTGAGCACCTGCCCGACTGCCTGCCCTCCCAATTTTGCTATACTCTGCGGCCCCAGCCGTCGTTTTTGCAGAGCGAAGCACGGCAGCGGTTGCTCGAACGCTTTCGGGTGCGATCGCTCGAAGGCATGGGCTGCGAACACCTGCCGCTGGCCGTGCGAGCCGCGGGCGGGCTGCTGCAATATGTCGAAGACACGTCGGAACGAGTGACCGGGCGGCAGGCTGAGTCCGATCAGACCAGTCTGCCCAAAGTGCCCCTCCAGCGCCTCTGCACTTATACCTTGTCGGCATATCTGGTGATTGATCATCAGACCCGTCGCAACCTCGAGATCACCCAGACCCAGCGAGATAGCACCTTCCACGGATCGCTCCTGTGGGCGCTCGATCGGACGGTGACGGCCATGGGTGGGCGGGCACTGCGGCGCTGGTTGCTGCAGCCCCTGCTTGATCTGTCAACCATTCAGCAGCGGCATGACACTGTGGATGAGCTGGTGCAGCAGGGCGCGTGGCGGCAGATCTTGCAGCAGCTGTTAAAGCAAATCTATGATCTCGAACGGTTGACGGGACGTGCGGGTTCCGGCACTGCCAACGCGCGCGATCTCGTGGCGCTGGCAGATTCTCTGGCAAAGCTGCCGGATCTGGCTCTGCTGGTGGCCCAGGCGCGATCGCCCCTGCTCACCAGTCTGCAAACGGTGCCTCCCCAGCTCGAACACTTGGGGTATCGCCTCAAAGATCACCTCCTAGAGAATCCGCCCCTCTATCTCACCGAGGGCAACCTGATTCGCCCGGGCATCCATCCCCCACTCGACGACCTGCGGCAGCAGCTTGAGGCCGATCAGCAGTGGATTGCTCAGTTGGAAAGTCGGGAGCGCGATCGCACCGGCATTCCCTCGCTCAAGGTCGGCTATACCAAAGCCTTTGGCTACTACATCAGCATCTCGCGGGCAAAGGGTGGCAACCTGGTGCCCGACGGCTACACCCGCAAGCAGACCTTAACCAACGAAGAGCGCTACATTTCTCAAGAGCTAAAAGACAAAGAACACGCCATTCTTACGGCTCGCGAGGCCATTAATAAGCTGGAATATGACCTGTTCACCGCGCTGCGGGCCGAAGTGGCAGACCATGCTGACGCGATTCGTGAGGTGGCGGGGGCGATCGCCGCGGTCGATGTGCTCTGCGCCTTTGCGGAAACGGCGGTCTACCACAACTACTGCCGTCCTACCATTACCGCCACTCGCCAAATTCAGATTGTGGATGGGCGGCATCCAGTGGTCGAGCAATCGCTGCCGACGGGCTTCTTTGTGCCCAATAGCGCCCATCTAGGCGCAGGTCATCTGGGCGATCCGGCGGCGATGGCTGGGATTGACTCATCCCCCGACTTATCTCTCGATTCGCGAGCGCTTGATGCCGCCACCGCGCCCGATCTTGTCATCCTGACAGGCCCTAACGCCAGCGGCAAAAGCTGCTATCTGCGGCAGATTGGGCTGATTCAGCTCATGGCGCAGGTCGGCAGCTTTGTGCCCGCGCAGCAGGCAACCCTAGGCGTGTGCGATCGCATCTTTACCCGCGTGGGCGCGGTGGATGACCTGGCCACAGGCCAATCTACCTTCATGGTAGAAATGAACGAAACGGCCAATATTCTCAACCACGCTACCGACACATCCCTCGTACTGCTAGATGAAATTGGACGGGGCACTGCCACCTTTGATGGGCTTTCTATTGCCTGGGCCGTGGCGGAATATCTAGCGACCGATCTGCGCGCCCGCACGGTGTTTGCGACCCACTACCACGAGTTAAACGAGCTAGCCGCGCTCTTGCCCAACGTGGCCAACTACCAGGTGGTGGTCAAAGAACTGCCCGATCAAATTATCTTTTTGCACCAAGTGCGCCCGGGTGGTGCAGATAAATCCTACGGCATTGAGGCTGGGCGATTAGCGGGTCTGCCGCCCTCGGTGATTCGCCGGGCAAAGCAGGTGATGAGGCAAATTGAGCAGCATTCGCACATTGCGGTCGGGCTACGTCGGGGCAACTCGTCTAAAGTCCGCGAGCGATCGCCCCTCCGTCATTCCTCTAACCCCGCCTCAGAGCCTGAAATAGGGACAGCAACAGAGCAACTGGATATTTTTAACGGGGGCTAACCCAATTAAGTGGAGAAAAACGGCGTTAGAAAATTTCTGACAACTATCAGCGACTCAAGCGCTACTCGCTCAATAGCACGCGAGCGGCCTGGGTGCGCTGCCGCACGGCCTCTGCTGACTGATGCAAGGCCTCTAGTTCTGCGGGCAACAGCTCTAGTTCCAGCACGCTTTCTACACCGTTGCGTCCCAGCCGCGTCGGCACGCCAATAAACACATCGGTCAGCCCGTACTGTCCGGTGAGATACGCCGCCACTGGCAGCAGCCGCGAGCGGTTTTGCACAATCGCCTCAATCATGGCGCAGGTTGAGGAAGCCGGAGCATAGTACGCGCCCCCAGTTTGCATCAATTCCACAATTTCTGCACCGCCGTTGCGAGTGCGCTCGACTAGACGGTCAATCACCGCTGCATCAAGCAGTTGAGAAATGGGAATGCCGTTGACAGAGGAGTAGCGGGGCAGGGGCACCATCAAGTCACCGTGGCTGCCCAACACCATTGCATCCACATCCCGGCTCGATACACCCAACTCCAACGCAATGAAGGTCTGGAACCGTGAGGAATCTAGAATGCCCGCCATGCCCATGACTCGCTCTGGCGGTAGCCCCGAGGCTTCCCAAGCCAAATAGGTCAGCACATCCAGCGGATTGGTGACGATGAGCAGCAAGGCATTGGGAGATTGGGCGATCGCCTGTTTAGCCGCCTCGACCACAATTTGTGCGTTGGTCTTCGTGAGGTCATCGCGGTTCATGCCGGGTTTGCGCGGCAACCCAGCGGTGATCACCACAATGGAAGACCCCGCCGTGTCGTGATAGTCTGTGGTGCCGCGAATCGTGCGATCATGCCCCTCCAGACCCCGTGCCTCCATCAGATCCAGCGCGACGCCCTGAGGTCGGCCCGACACCACATCCAACAGCACGACATCTGCTAAATTGCGTTCGGCAATGCGCTGGGCTAGCGTGCCGCCCACGTTGCCTGCCCCAATCACCGTAACCTGTGGCGATGGATTGAATGCTGACTCTTGCGTTGCGTGAGGATACATTCGGTCAACCTACTCAAAGGCTTCGAGCTGGTCAGCCCGGAGCCAGAACGACGGCGTGGGCACATGACCAAACTGCACCAGCATGTAGTCGCCCTTGGTATCTAGAATTTCACCCTTGGTTTCAAAGATATAGGAAGGCCAGCGGCGATCGCTCGCCTCTGCTTCCAGGCTATTGTCTAGCTTTTCGCGCACCACCCGTACTACATCGCCTTTTTTAACTGCCATACCTTACATTCGCACCTGCTCAACGGCTTTTCAGCATTGTATCGGATTGCAGGTTGAGGGGAGCGTGGTCAACGGGATGGATTGATGAATGGAGAATCGGTTTGACCAATCGGTTGAGTCGGTGATGCCTCTGGATAACCTTACTAGTCAGGCCCATGCCCGCCGTGCATCACGTTGGGTGCTGGACGAGGTAGGTGCCGAGGATGTGGGCCGGGCTCGCATCCCTGGGATGGTTTGGCGATCGCCCCTCGTGATCTTGGGTGCGACTCGTGCAAGATAGCCGATCCAAAATCCTAGGGATTCGCTACAACATTACAAGTGAGCGACGAGTGAGACGTCGAATTCTTGAGGGTAGGCTGGGCATGCTGAAGAAGATAGACGCAGACCCCTCGCTGCTCCCCGTAATGCCGTGTTATTCAGGATTGTGAGATGACGAATTATCGGGCGATCGCCATTGGCATTAATCAGTATCAGCAATTCCAGCCGCTGTATTACGCAGAGCGGGATGCTCAAGATTTGCATCAAACCTGGGTTGCGGATATGGGATTTGCGCCCGAGCAAACACGGCTGCTGGCAGATTCTAGCCCCGATAGCAAGCGCAGCACGGCCTATCCCAATCGGCTCAATATAATAGAGAGCCTGACCGATCTGTGTCAGACGACCCAGGCAGACGATGGGCTGTGGGTCTTTTTTAGCGGCTATGGCGCGACGTTGCAGGGCCATGATTATCTGTTGCCCATCGACGCTGATCCCAGCCGCATTCCTGAAACAGGCATTGCGGTCGAAGCGCTGTTTAGCTTGCTGCGGGCGGCAGCCACCCGCAACATTCTGATATTGCTCGACATGAACCGCAGCCAGGGAACGCTGGCCGGATCAGGCGCAGGTGCGGAAACCCTGGCTCTAGCGCAAGATTTTGGCATGCCTACGATTCTGTCCTGCCGACCGGATGAGTTTTCGCATGAGACACTGGTGCTGCGGCACGGGCTGTTTACCCAGGCGGTGCTAGAAGGGCTGCGTCAAGAGGGGTGCGCGACGACTGCACACTTGGTGCAGTTTTTGGGCGATCGCCTGCCTCAGCTGAGTGAGCATCACTGTCGCCCGGTGCAGCATCCGATTGCGGCGGTGCCTGAGGCGCTACGCTATCAACTGCTGCTGCCCGGAAAGCCCTCTGATCCAACCTCTCCAGACGTTGAGGATACAAATCTAGGGCTTCCCTTCCCCCCCGCTTTTCTAGAGGCCGGAGCTCCACTGCCGCCCAGCAGCGCGGGATCGACTAGCGCGGGATCCCCTGAGGAAAGGGCGATCGCTCCCGCACCCGATGCCCAACCTCCAGAACCAGCGCCTGTGGATGATCTCACCTGGCAGCGCTGGCTCAAAATCGGCGGCTCAGCCCTGGCGGCGCTGCTCCTGCTTGTGCTCGCTCGCAATATACCGACGGTGATGCGGTCTCCCGCGCCCGCAGATCCGCCTTCAGAGTCGCCCGATGCCGCTCCGCCACCCCAAGCGACTGACCCTTCAACGTTAGAGTCGCCTGACGGGACAAGGGAGGAGACAACTCCAGCCGCAGAGGGCGCGGTTCCAGCGGCACCGCTTGCACCCGACTCTCCCGACCCAGCCGCGTCCAATGAAGCACCGACTCCCCCGACGAGCACTGAGCTTCCGCCAGTCGGCCAGCAGCCCGGCACTGCGTCTGCCCGGCAACCTGAACCCCGGCGCGGCCTATTTGGCAATTTGTTTCGGCCTCCGGCAGAGCCTTCGCCAGCCGTGGCCCCTGCACCCGCTAGCCCTGCGGAAACTGCAAGCAATGCCTCACCCAGCAACTCGGCCAGCAGGTCCGGCAGTGACTTGGCCGGTGAGTCAGGTATAACCTCTGACTCAGACAGTGCTGAGCGCGCCTTTGCCGAGGCTCGTGCAATGACGCAAGATCTCCAAGTATCTGCGGATACGCAGGTTTCGCGGCTAGCGGATGCCATTCAGCAAGCGCGACAGGTGCCAGCCGATCATAGTTACTATGCGGATGCCCAACAAGAAATCAACCGCTGGAGCCAGATGATGCTAGATGTAGCGGAACTGCGCTCGGTGCGCCCGAACGGCGGCGACGCGCTGACCGCTGCCCAAAATTTTGCCGGGGCGATCGCCGCTGCCCAACTGATCCCAAGCGATCGACCTGGCATTCGCGCCTTGGCGGACGAGTCCATTGCGCGTTGGAGCGGCGATATGATGGACTTAGCCGAACTGCAGGCCTATTGGGGGGATCCCGGTCTTGCTATTGCGGTAGCTCAGCAAGTTCCTGCCCAAGCCCCTCGGCATGGGGAGGCGCAGACGGCGATCGCCAACTGGCGAGTCGCGCTAGAGCAACAGCGCATTGCCGCCCAGCAAGCCCCGCTGTCACCCGAGGCTTACTAGAGAGACGCAAAGCAGCCCAGGTTGGTCATGTGCGTCGAGTGGGCTGCGCCCTACGCATCACGATTTAAATACCATTCCCAAACTGCGCAATAGGGGGTTGTATGGATCCTGACGAACGTCGAAAACTGCTGGCAGTGCTGTGCCACGTGTCTCAACTATTCAGCTCCATTGCCCTATCGATTGCGGTTCCGATCGTCATTCTCGTGATCTCAGACGACCCAATCGTTCAGGCCCATGCCAAAGAAGCCATCAACTTTGCCATCAACATCGTGCTCTACGTGATTGCATCGGTGCTGCTGTTCTTTTTCATTGTCGGCATTCCCTTGATGGTGCTGGTGTTAATCGCCAGCTGGATCTTGCCCATTTTTGCCACTGTTCGCGCGGCCACCATGCCCGACCTACCCTACCGCTATCCCTTCATTCTGCATTTCGTGTAGTGCCCTACGCACCCCGTTGGCGCGCGTCATTCTGGAATAAACAGCTGAACAAGACCGGTGATATTGTCCGGGCCATAGCCTTGGGCGATCGCCCGTTCATACAGAGCGTGAGCCGCATCGGACATCGGCGTTGGGGCAGCGATCGCCGTCACATAACGCAAATCCTTTTCCACAAGGTCAATAGGAAAGAGCGGGGCGTGATGGTGCATGACCATGAGCTTGCCTGCTACCTTAGCCGCAGCGCTGAGCACGGGCAGTTCATTGAAACAGTTCATCGCGCAGTCGCTAGAGACACCGCTCTGATCTAGCATCCCCAGCAGTTCTGCCAAGGCTGCCACCTGCACGCCAAACAGGGCGTTGACTGCGAGTTTCATCGCCATGCCATGCCCCACTGAGCCCACATGATGCAGTGCAGCGCCTCCTGCGTCCTTTAAGATAGACCGCGCATCGGCTAGGGTTTCGGCACTGCCCCCAACCAAGTAGATCAGCGTCCCGGCTTCTGCCTGGGGACGCGATCCCACGACGGGGGCATCCAAAAACTTAGATCCCTGCTGCTCGACAGCGGCAGCGAGGGTTTGCGTCCAGGCAACGGTGAGAGTGCTGCATTCGATGGCGATCGCCCCAGTCTGCATCCCCCTTACAGCGCCCACCTCCGGGTCTAGCCAAACGGCACGCGATGCCGCGTCGTCCGTCACCATCGATAGAACAAAGTCTGCTGCTTGAGCCGCAGCTTTGGGGGAAAGGGCGATCGCGGCACCTAGCTCGACTAGAGGCGTAGCCGCTGCCGGAGATCGATTCCAAACGGTGAGATGATGGCCTGCATGAATGAGGTTGCGAGCAATTCGCCCCCCCATTGCACCCAAGCCCAACACAGCAATCTTTTTCATTGGATAATGCCCAAAATAAGGTTTATCTGTCGGCTATGCCCAGTTTTCACGTTCCTATCAAGCCGAATGGGCTCATGAAACTAGGAGGTGAGTTGAGAGGTCGCCTGTTGTAGCCATTGAATGGCCGTCTCTGGATCTAACCGCTCGCGATAATCAACGGAAAACCAAGCATTGAGTACGGTGCCGTCCGTTGCAATCAGATATGTGGCAGGAATTGGGAGTTCAAACGTGCGATCGCCATTGTGCAGTTCTAAATCAATGCCAAAGGCTTGGTAAATAGGCAGAAGCTGCTCGTCTAGCGTAAACACCAGCCCAAACTGCCGCGCCACCTGATTCCTCAAATCCGAGAGCACCAGAAATTTCAGCTCTTGCTTTTGCTGAGTTGTGAGCGATTGGTCGGGGGTTTGAGGGGAAATGGCGACCAGCGTTGCCCCATAGGATTCAATCTCGCCTAACCGCGCCTGTAGGGCTTGCAACGCCACATTGCAGTAGGGGCACCAATGTCCTCGATAGAAGGTGATGAGCAGCAATCCATCAGAGCGCAAGTCAGCACTGCGCCGCATCGTGTGAGTTGCATCGGGCAGCTCAAAATCAGGCATAGACTGACCCACGTTCAGGGCGTGAGAGCCTAGTCCAGAGGCCGCAAGCTGCGTTGTAGCAGACTCCATCCTGGCAAAGACATCGGGGGGCGCTTGCTGCCGCACGGCTTCAGTAATGGCGTCGAGGTCGGTTTTAAGGGTCACGTTTAGCTCGGGGTACGGTTGCTATATTGACCATAAGCGCCTTCAGTCGTGCAATAAATAGAAGGCAGCGCAGTGCTCTCATGCAGGATTTACACGAATGTGGGGAGCACAGCGCGGCAGACTGCCCCGTAGCACCCCCGCGAGCATAAAACCGAAATGGCTGCCGTCAATCCAGCCCGTTGAGCATCTCTGAGCGCCTCTGAGCAAATGGTCTGAATGGATTTATCGACCCTGCAACTCTTTGTAGAAGTGGTTCGCAAAGGTAGCTTTGCGGCTGTGGCGCGCGATCGCAATCTTGATCCATCGTCGGTATCACGGGCGATCGCAGGGCTCGAAGAAGAACTCGGATTACGATTATTTCAGCGCACTACTCGCCAGATTTCCCTTACCGAAGCCGGAACAGTTTACTTTGAACGCATTGAGCCGCTAGTAGGAACTCTTGACCAAGCCGCCCAGGCTGCCGTCGATCTGACTGAGCATCCCAAAGGAACGCTGCGAGTCACGGCGTCTGTTGCTTTTGGCTTAACCTGCATCGTGCCGTATTTGAGTGACTTCAATGCGCGCTATCCAGACCTAACGGTTGACTTAGTTCTGACCGACGCCACGCTCGATTTGTTAGCCGAGCGCATTGATTTAGCCGTGCGCCTAGGGCTGTTGGCCGACTCCAACCTCATTGCTCAGCAGTTATTCCCGACCCGCTACTGTGTATGCGCTAGCCCAGGCTATCTCAAGCAACGGGGAACGCCTACACAGCCTGGAGACATAGAGCATCACAATTGCCTACGATTTCCGCTGGCGGGGTTTCGCACCCGGTGGATATTTAAAGACCAAACGGGCACCATGAGCGAAATTCCTGTTCAGGGCCATCTCCTTGTCTCCAACGCGATCGCCCTACAGCACTGTGCAATCGCGGGTATGGGTCTGACGCTTCTACCCCACTGGTTAGTCGGTAGCGCGCTACGCGAAGGCACGCTGATCAACCTCTTCCCCCAGTATTCAGTCACCGCTACTGAATTTAATACCGCAGCTTGGTTGGTCTACCCCTCTCGAACCCATATCCCACTAAAGGTTCTAGCGTTTATAGACTTTATAAAAACAACAGCCCACGCGCACGTAGAGGCGTGAGCCAGGGTAGACGAGCATCCGAGACCAGTTCTCTGAAGCATTTCTTTGCTCGGGGTAGAGAGCCGGTTGCCCTGTGAATGAATAGAGAGATTTGCTTTGGCAGGGAGTGTCTTAACCCGTCCATTGACTTGTCTTTTCGCAAATGTATAGTTATGTAATGAATTTTGTATCGCTTTGCGCTACTATGGAAAAGCCTCTGAGCGCAAACGCGAGATTCAGCTAACGTGAATTAAACGCCGCTGTGCACAGAGCTATGTAAAAACACATTGCGATTGCAATTGACAGCATGGCCCAGCAGATTAACTGCTTTGGCTAAGAAGCACTCAGCTTACTGCGTCTGGAGCGATCGCCACACTCAACCAGATCCCAGTTCTAAGTTCGTGATTCATCGCTGTTTTACAGTTGTTTGTTCAGCATTGCTTTTACCCCAAGAACTTGTGACTGCTGTTTAAGTCGATTAGTGCTGATGTCGGCTTGCCTACCTTTAGGATTGCTTGCTCAGGCATCTGGCTCGGCTATCTTCTCAATCTTTTGTTGAATTAGACGACATGGCGCAAAAACCAACCATTGCGGTTACGCATCTTGGATGCGAAAAAAACCGTATTGATACAGAACATATGCTGGGACTGCTGGTGCAAGCAGGGTATCCAGTAGATGCCAACGAAGAACTGGCAGACTACGTGATTGTTAATACCTGTAGCTTTATTCAGGCTGCCCGAGAAGAGTCGGTTCGCGCCTTGGTAGAACTGGCAGAAGCCGATAAAAAGATTGTGATTACGGGCTGTATGGCTCAGCACTTTCAGCAAGAATTGCTTGATGAATTGCCTGAAGCCGTTGCGGTAGTGGGGACTGGGGACTATCAAACCATTGTTGATGTGATTCAGCGTGTGGAAACGGGGGAGCGGGTCACGGCCATTTCTCAACACCCTACATTCATTGCTGACGAGACGACTCCTCGCTATCGCACTACGACGGAAGGGGTTGCCTATCTGCGAGTGGCAGAGGGCTGTGACTATCGCTGTGCATTCTGCATCATTCCCCATCTGCGGGGGAATCAGCGATCGCGCACCATCGAGTCCATTGTGGCTGAGGCGCATCAGCTTGCGGCTGAAGGGGTGCAAGAGATTATCTTAATCTCACAAATCACCACTAACTATGGGCTAGACCTGTATGGACAGCCCAAGCTAGCGGAGTTGATTCGGGCGCTGGGTGCGGTCGAAGTGCCTTGGATTCGCATTCACTATGCGTATCCCACTGGGCTAACGCCAGCTGTGCTGGATGCCATTCGAGATACGCCCAATGTCTTGCCCTATCTAGACTTGCCGTTGCAGCACTCCCATCCTGATGTGCTCAAAGCCATGAACCGCCCCTGGCAAGCCGATGTCAATGACAAAATCATGGCGCAGTTGCGGAAAGCGATCCCCAATGCAGTGTTGCGAACCACCTTCATTGTGGGCTTTCCCGGTGAAACAGAGGCACAGTTTCAGCATCTGCTGGCCTTTGTTGAACGGCATGAGTTTGACCATGTGGGCGTGTTTACCTTTTCACCCGAAGAGGGAACTCCTGCTGTGGCGCTGCCCAATCCAGTGCCTATGGCCGTAATGGAGGAGCGGCGTGAGCGGTTGATGCTAACGCAGCAGCCGATTTCACTCCGGCGCAACCAGGCAGAGGTGGGCAAGGTTGTGGATGTGTTGGTTGAGCAAGAGCGGCCCAGCACTGGGGAGTTGGTAGGGCGATCGGCCCGCTCCTCACCCGATGTGGATGGGTTGGTTTACGTTCAGGGAACGGCGCGATTAGGGGGCATAGTGCCCGTGCTGATCGAGTCGGCAGATCCCTACGATTTGTTTGGTCGCGTGGCAGATAAGCCCACGCAGTTGCGGGGCGCGCTTGACCGTGTCTCGGTATCATCACTATAAGGAGAAAAAATGACTTTTTCATTCACGAGCCTCGGGCTCTCTGAGACACGCGCGCGTCAGCTCGAAAAAGCGGGGTTTACCAGCCCCACACCGATTCAAGCGCAGGCGATTCCCCATTTGCTATCGGGACGCGACGTGGTGGGACTAGCTCAGACCGGGACGGGTAAAACAGCAGCATTTTCGTTGCCGATTCTGGAGCAAATTGATCCCAATAATTCGGCAGTTCAAGCACTGATTCTGACCCCAACGCGCGAACTCGCCGTTCAGGTGTATCAGGCGATTCACGATATGAATGAGGATCGCCGCATTAAAGTACTAGCTGTCTATGGCGGACAGGCTATCGATTTGCAACTGAGCAAGTTGCGCCGAGGGGTGCAGATTGTAGTGGGCACACCCGGGCGGGTGATCGATCTGCTCAATCGCGGTGACCTGCGCCTCAATCAAGTGAACTGGCTGGTGCTGGATGAAGCCGATGAGATGTTGAACATGGGCTTTATTCAAGATGTGGAGAAAATCCTTAGCCAGTCGCCACCCGAGCGGCAGACTGCGTTTTTCTCTGCCACGATGGAGTCGTCCATTCGAGAGTTGGCTGCAAAGTTTTTGCGATCGCCCATCACCGTTAGCATTGAGCAACCAAAGGCAGCTCCTACCCGAATCAATCAGGTAGCCTACATGGTTCCCCGGGGCTGGAGCAAAGCCCGCGCCCTGCAGCCCATCATGGAACTTCAAGCTCCAGAATCAGCGCTAATTTTTGTCCGCACTCGCAAGACAGCGGCAGATCTGACTCGCCAGCTTCAAGCCGCAGGTTACAGCGTAGATGAATATCATGGCGACTTAAGTCAAGCTCAGCGAGAGCGGCTGTTGCTTCGGTTCCGTCAGCGGCAAGTGCGTTGGGTGGTTGCAACGGATATCGCAGCGCGAGGGTTGCATGTTGATGACCTTAGCCACGTGGTGAATTTCGACATGCCAGACAGCGTCGAAAGCTATGTTCACCGTATTGGTCGGACAGGGCGCGCCGGGAAAGAAGGCACCGCCATTTCGCTGGTGTTGCCGTTTGATCGACGCAAACTGCGCGACATCGAACACCACATTCGGCAGCGGTTGGAGATCGGCGATATTCCAACTCGGGCTGAGATTGAAGCTCGGCATTTGGAGAAGCTGCAATCTCAGTTGCGGGAAGCACTAGGGGGCGATCGCCTCGCCTCGTTCCTTCCGATTGCGACCGACCTGAGCGAAGAATATGACATGCGGGCGATCGCCGCCGCAGCCTTACAGATGGCCTACGACGAAACACGCCCTGCCTGGACACGGCAAGAGCAAAGCTGGGTTGATGAAGACAAACAGCATGGTAGTACGGAAGCACCTAAGTTACGGCCTGGGAGTCGGTCTAAGCCAAACAAGCGATCGCGCCCTTCTTCCAACAACCGCTCTACTCCTTCCCATCGCGGCTAGAATCATAGCGCTCGTGACAGCTTGATTGACCTCATCTAGAATTCAGCACAGTCTAGGTTCTAGCTATTGCAATCAATAAAGTTGATTAGGAAAACCATTTTGGTGAAGCCTCCTGCTACGCGGGAGTTTCACCAAAATAAACACTCAAACCAGCACGCTAAGCGCCATAACAAAAAAAGGTCATGGGTTAGGGATAATCATCTCTAACCCATGACCTTTTTCTATAGAACTAAAACTGATGTTGGGTTGGCACATGCCCAAAATCGTGCTGCTTGCCACGCGGCCGACCGGTTTGACAATGTTCTAGCCCCACGTTGCAAAACTAACAGTATTGGAACAAAAAAGGGGAAGTTTGCAAACCGTGCAAATCCCCTTTTCTGTTTAGGATTTAGCTCTGCAATAAGAACTCAAATAGGCTCTCTCTGAAATTAAGCTTGTTGCCACAATTGCAGCACCTGCTCCGGTAGCCATTCGGCAATTTCCTGAATCCGCTCATCTGAAAGCTCAGCCTTGGTCGCAGAAAAAACAGCGCTGACGGCTTGCTCACGATCAATGGTTCGAGGCAGTCCGCCTTCGTTTGCAACCCGAAATAAAAATCGATCAGAGTCGATTTTGAAGATGCCTGGCCCTTGCCAAGGTGGACGCACACGGCTAAGAAAGCTCACAATTGGATTAGTATCATGCCAGAGCTCGGCAACTTCCATTTGAAGCGCCTTTTCCTCAGTGGGCATAACCTGCCCTTTTAGCTCAGACTCGACGCAATCTGAGGCCTCAGTGGTCATTAGATCACGCATTACACGAAACACTACTTCGCTAAAGTCTCTAGCATCATACAAATCAGCAAATCCGCCTTTGACAGAAACCTGCTCTAGAAATGAACGATGCTCATCAGCAATAACAGCTCTGGGATCTTCTATTTCTGTAGGGTCAATTTCTGGAACGGCTTTTACAGGTTCATTGGACATAAAAATATAGGGCACCTCGAAAAATAGCCCAAGTGGTCTCAATATGAGATCATAAGGTTGAATTAGTGAAGCGAGCAGGCCAATGGGACAGCAAGGATTCTGGGATGTGGAAGCCCGTCAGCGAAAACTGGCGCAAAAGCAGGACGTCC
>JBGTOF010000390.1:0-12429 GCA_041742695.1 Elainellales cyanobacterium
TTCCCCGCAGCAGATTGACCGTGCTTGACGACATCAGCACCCTGACAAGTAGGGCACAAAACAGGTTCTAAAACCATAAGCGTGTTGGTGGGTAGGGGTTAAGACATTCTCCCTCAATCCACACGTCTAGAACATAACCCACCATCATGACCTAGCTAGAAATACTGAAGTCATGCGGAATCCCAATCAATATTTGTGATTCAATATTTGTGATGACTAAATTGTAAAGAACGCTACAGCACTAGGCAGCATTCATGCCTCCTGTTTTGAGTAAATCCCAGTTTTTCAGAGCTTCTTCTTTCAAATCTCGTCCCTTAGCCCCCATAAGGTCACCATGAATAACAGTACCCAATGGCAAATCTACGCAGAGCTTGAGCAGCTCCCGACTGCCATCCGACCTGCAGCCTTCATTCAAGCACCTGTCATTCGATGGTTTAACCAACTGCATCGACTTCTCTCCTCACGGTTAATTGCAGGCGAAAACCCCCGCATTTGGGAGGGGCATGATGCCGTTGGTACGCCATGCCGCTTTGTCTTTGATCCCACAACCGGGCGCACTATGACATTCCGAACGAATCAGGAATTTTTAGACTGGCTGCCCCGCCGCTTCTGCCAATCCCCACCTATCAAGTCTCGGGGCTCTAAGGCCTAACGGCTTGAGTGCAGCATCGCTTTTCGGAGCATGAGAGGCGTAGCAGCACTCAAAAAACTTCACAATGCATCACAGCAGAATGTTAAATTCTATGTATGGCGGTTGCTATCGCGGTAGGGTCTGAGCTGCGTCATGAAATCTTTTTCCTTACATCAGTTTAAGGTTGACGACACGAAGCATCTTAGACTAACCCATCAACGCTGATCTGTAATCACTTACCCCACTTCTGCTCTGTTATGCGCGCAATTCGTTTTTTGTTGGGATGTATTTTAGTGGGTTGGACGGTGATGCAGTTGTCGCTTCCAGCCCATGCTGCTAGTTCCGCCGCCATTCGTGCCTTTGATGATGTGCAGCTTCAAACTAAAGACTATGCAGGGCAGAGCTTGGTGCGAGCTGAGTTTAGTGATGCCCGACTCGAAGGGGCATCGTTTGAAGGAGCCGACATGCGGGGTGCTGTTTTCAACGGAACGGTGCTGAAAAATGCCAATCTGCGCGGGGTCGATTTTAGCGATGGCATTGCTTATATTACTGACCTGTCTGGTGCAGATTTAAGCGATGGCATTTTCACCTCTGCCATGATGCTCAAATCTAGTTTTAGAAATGCAACGGTAACCGGAGCTGATTTTAGCTACGCAATGCTCGACCGTGATCAAGCGATGCGGCTTTGCGAGACGGCTTCGGGTATCAATTCCATAACAGGCGCAGACACGCGAGAATCACTGGGGTGTCGATAGGGTGTGCGCCTCGTGTAGCTCAACTTAAGGGTTTGATGCAGGTAGAGAGACTGTCTGGAACCCGACGAAATTATCTGTAAACCAGATTGTCTGATGGCGTTGATTACGGTGCGGCCCGAGGGATTGTATTGTGAAGCGGGCGATTTTTTTATCGACCCGTGGCGTCCTGTAGATGTGGCGCTGATTACCCATGCCCATTCTGACCATGCGCGGTCAGGGTCGGGGCGATATATTGCCACGGCTGTATCTGAGGGTATTTTGCGGCGACGATTGGGCGAGCAGATTGCGCTGCAGGGTGTGGCCTATGGCGAACCAATTATGTTAGGCCAGACCCGGGTGTCGTTTCACCCAGCCGGGCATGTGCTGGGCTCGGCGCAGGTTCGGGTCGAGCATGGGGATGAGGTATGGGTTGTATCAGGCGATTATAAACGCTGTGCTGACCCAACCTGTGCGCCGTTTGAAGTGGTGCCTTGCACGACGTTTATCACCGAGGCGACGTTTGGGCTACCGATTTATCGCTGGGCTAGCGGGCGAGAAACTTGTCGGCAGATATATGACTGGTGGCAACAGGATGGCGATCGCCCCTCTCTGCTTTTTTGCTATGCCTTTGGCAAAGCCCAACGAGTGCTGAGCGAGCTTCGCCACTTTACCGATCGCCCAGTCTATGTGCATGGGGCAATCCATATCTTGACTGAAATTTATCGGCAGATGGGAGTGCCGATGGTGTCTACCATTCCTACCTCTGAGATGCCCCGCAGTCATAAGTTCACGGGCGATCTGGTGCTGGCCCCGCCATCGGGGCATCGCTCATCGTGGATGAAGCGGTTTAGCCAGCCGCAGACGGCCTTTGCCTCGGGGTGGATGGCGGTGCGAGGGGCACGGCGGCGGCGGGGCTACGAGCGGGGCTTTGTGCTGTCTGACCATGCGGATTGGGCAGGGCTAGTCAACACGGTGCGCCAAACAGGAGCCTCGACGGTGTATGTCACCCACGGCCAGTCAGATGTGCTGTCGCGCTATTTGGTAGAAACGCTGGGCATTGATGCGCGTCCGCTGACGACGCTGTTTGAGGGCGAAGGCGATCTTTAGGCTGAGTGCGGGTCAGGCTAAGTACGGGTCAGGCCAAGTGCGGGTCAGGCTGAGTCTGCCTGTCGCTTTAGCACGATCAGCGTTAGATCGTCGTGGATGGGGTGCTGCTGCACATGCTGCTGCACATCTTCGACAATGGCCTGGATGACTTCTGCAGCGGGCAGATGCCAAGAGTGTTTAATGGTCATCATCAGGCGCTCCATGCCATAGAGCTGGCGATCGCCCCCTTCTGCTTCCGTAATGCCGTCGGTATACAGCACCACCCCATCCCCGGGTGCCAGGGTAATCTGAGCCTCAGCGACAAACGCCGAAATATCATCTACAACCCCAAGGGGATAGCCCAAATCTAACGTGTCTACCCGCTCGACTAGGCCCGATGAGCGCACCACCAGCACCTCTTCATGTTGACCATAGACAGTGAGCTTGCCTTGGTCATAGGCCAGCATTACCAGAGTCAAATTTTTGCCGGGGCTAATCCGCTGCGCGTTTTGATACACCATCTGGTTTAGCGCATTGAGGAACCGCACCGGATTAGGGATGGCGGCCTCTGCCACAAGCGCCCGCACGGCCGCTTGCACCATCAGCATCACCATGCTACTTTCTAGCCCATGCCCAGTGACATCACCAATGCCAATGATGGTGCGATCGCCCTGGTGAATCACATCATAATAGTCGCCGCCTAGCTCCGTCGCCGCTTCCATAAACCCAGCAATATCAAGATAGGGAATATTCTGCAGCTCGCCAGCACGGGGCAAAATCATCTGCTGCATCTGGCGTGCCACATCTAGCTCCGTGCTCATGCGGCGATTCTCGGCCTTGAGCTGCTGATTGAGGTGGGTGATTTCGTCATTGGCTTGGCGCAACTGGTAGGTGCGCTGCTCCACCCGCTGTTCTAGCTCTGCATTTACCGTTTCTAAATCTTGAAACGACTGCTGGAGTTGGGATGCCATTTGGTTAAACGATGCGGACAGGGTTTCTAACTCAGCAATGCCGCGCACCGCCACCCGCTGATGGGGGCGATCGCCCTCAAAATAACGCTGAGCATCAGAGGCCAAGGCTTGCGACGCTGACGTGAGAGACGAAATCGGCTTAGAAATCCAGCGCGCCGTCCAAAAGCCAATACCTGTAGCGATCGCCACCGCCGCCAAACTTAATAACGCCGTATTGCGGTTTTGGGCATGAATTTGCCCCATAAAATCTGCCTCAGGCACTACTACTACAATTAGCCAATCAATTCCGCGTGGGTCAAAAAACGGAGAGACCTGCACCAACTGGCGATCATCAATGGGATTGAGCGGGGTGTAGTCTTGAAAATCAAACTGCAACTGTTGAGGGACTTGAATGCTGGTCAAATCACCGAGCGTTTCCATTAAGAACAGACCTGTTCCGCTCACCAGCGTATTTTGGCTACCAGTCATCTTTAAGCGATAGACCTCATCATTCTGATTCTCTAGCAGCAGCACCTCGTCATCAGCTGTAGAGCTAGACACCAGCGTGCCATCGCGCTCAATAATAAACACCTGCCCCGTTTTACCCACTTGAAGCTCGCTCAAAAACGTATCCAGCTCAACAGAGAGCAAAAAATCTGTCGCACACACGCCCAACAATGTCCCAGATTCGTCATAGACCGGGTTACTTGCCGTAATGACGGGGAGGCGTGAATCAAAATCAACGTAAATTTCGCTCCAAGTTTCTTGCCGAGTAGATTGGGCCGCCAGATACCATGGACGGAGACGGGGGTCATAGGGGCGGCGCTCATCCACTGTCCGCAGATCTCCTGCATTGCCCTGGCCATCTAAGTAGCGATAGTGATACAGATAATCGGTGCTGGGGCCACTGTATTGCAACTCTACTACGCGATCGCCCCGGTCATTTTCACGTCCGACACCTAGGAACATGCCGTCTGAGTCGTTCCCGCAGTAAACCAAATTAGTTGTGTCAAAGATTGTGGCCTGTTGCCAAAAGATGAATGAACTAGATGGGTCAGAGAGATCAATGCCGTTTCTGGCATAGGAATCAGCAACCACAGCATTGATTTGAAAGGGCACTGCCATATAGTTTTCGAGCTGCTGACTGACGCGTGCGGTCACTTCATTTCGCAACTGAGCCGCTAAGTCATTCACGGCCCGCTGACCGTTGCGAAACGAGAGGTAGCTAATTAACCCCACTGTGCCCAAGAGCTGCAACACAAACGGTACGACCAAAAGCATCCGCAATGGAATCCGCTGACCCAAAATGTTCATGAATGTGCGACCTTGTGCGAGTAATGAGAAATGCAGTATCCATCAGAGCCGTCTTGAACGATGGTCTGAGGCAATGGAAACTAGGAAGTTAGCGGGGCATGAGCCCAGCACAGTACAAGGCAGCTAGACCGTTGCTCTAAGCGGTCGTCGTGTAGGTATCGTTGTAGCCATTTATCGCTGCGCTTCTTGCCCAAAACTGCCATCTAACCCGTTTGGCGCAGCCTGCACTGGGCGAAGGGATCACTTCCCAACTGGGGGGCGCTATGGCGATGGCGAGGATAAGAATCGCGATGAAGTTTTGGCATCGTCTGATTTCAGAGGCTGATTTCAGACGCGAATGCGGTGAGGGGTGCGTGTCGTTGCCGCTCTGCCCTCATTTCAGGCGGCGGCAGGCAAGAGATTACAAAGGTTGCTTGAGACAGGGGAAGGGAAAACCCATGCGGGTGAACGGGGTAGGGGCGTGGCTGGGCGATCGCCCGACTTATGATTCCACGCAGCACCCGCCAAAGTGCTACACATCGAGAAAGTCTGAGGTGCCCTGCAAACCACTCAACCGACACAGGAGACACATCGGGAATCTTCGTAAATTTACTTGGATGCATAATACGAGACGCCAAAAAATGGGAACCCTACTTCTAAGTAATCCCGCAAATTATCGGATGATCGCCCCTGATGAAGGCCTAACTCTAACAATCAACGCATAGATTTGAGAGTGCCGTTGTGACGGATGAACACCTATAACCAGAGCTAGCCCAGCCCAGATACCCTCTGTGAGAGGTACTGTAAGAGCGCTCTGTGAGATTGCCCAGACGATACATCCCCTTCCCACTCTCCATCCCTCGGTTCATCTCACGACGATAAGGAGCTTTTGCCACAAGCCACGAGGGTTGAAGGGCGATCGCCCCTGGTGCCCATAGTCCAATTACTGAAACTGAATATTAGTTGATGTATTGCCAATGCTTTTAATTAATAATAGGCAGGCTATGAGCGCCTTTTTTCCCCAGTCACGACCCGTCATGAGCGATTCGCAGTTAGAACCCGACCCGAGGAAAGAGCCCTCCAGTGAGGTGAGGCAACTCCGTCAAGAGATTCGTACCCTACAGGAGCGCATCACAGACTTGCAAATCGCACTCACCACCATCACCGAACATGGCGACGTGATTGAAGCCGAGCTGCACCGCACGAATGAACGGCTACAGTTAGAAATTGTCGATCGCCGCCGCGCCGAAGCCACTCTAGAAACCATCGTTCATCTAATCTCACAGCAAAAGAGTGACTTAGAAATTATTCTCGACACCATTACTGAGCATGGGGATGTGCTGGATATCCAGTGGCTCGAGAAGGTGAAACTTGCCAACTTTTTGGCGACTTCCGACGGGTTAACGCAGATCCCAAATCGGCGGCGGTTTGATGAATACCTAGAGCAGCAGTGGCGGCAGCTAGCGCGTGAACAACTGCCACTTACGGTGCTGCTCTGCGACATCGATTACTTTAAGCAATACAACGATACCTATGGTCACTTGGTGGGAGATGACTGTCTGCGCGACGTGGCGAAGACGCTTCACGCTGCGGTCAAGCGTCCGGGAGATTTAGTCGCGCGCTACGGCGGTGAAGAGTTTGGGGTGTTGCTGCCCCATACCCAAGCAGATGGCGCGTTTCAGGTGGCCCAAAACCTAAAACAGGCGATCGCCAATTTGCATATCCCCCACAGTCAATCGCCCATTAGCCCCCACCTTACAATTAGCATTGGCATTGCCTCAATGGTGCCTGAGATGGAGCGATCGCCCAACACGCTGCTCGACAAGGCCGACCAGCAACTCTACAAAGCAAAGCAGTGCGGACGGAACCAGATAGCCGCTTAGCGCTAAAAGCTCGCAATCTGCGAGTTGACCCACCTAGCACTGATCGAATGAGTCAACCCAAATGAGTCTTGCAGAACCTGCGCACTCTGAAAGATCCATAAGACTCAACCCCCTCAAGCATTATAGAAGTCTCTTGCCGCTATAAAATAGCCGTTAGCGACTCTCTCCATTGTCTATCTCTCTATTTCCTACCCCATGACTGATACCCTGATACCCCAACTGTTTGGAGAGACGCCACACCATATCCCCGCCAGCCAAGAGTACTTGACCTTAAACTTTTCTCCTGCCTCTGGCCCGCGTCAGCAGCGGTGGTCAAACTATGGGCTATCGGCAGATTTTTTGGGTGATTACTTTGCCGCATTTTTCCCGGGAGATGCCTTGCCCGACAGCAAAATTAACCGGCGTGACAGTGTTAAAGCCACCGTGAGCTTCATCGCCAATGAATTGCTAGAAAACGCCGTAAAGTACAACGCTAGCGATGTCAATCATCCCATCACCATCTCGCTCCATCTATACGACACGCGCATCATCTTCAATGCGGTAAACCATGCCACTCAAGCAGCTACGGAACAGTATCGTGCCTTCATTCATCAGGTAACCGATGCCCAAGTGGATTTAGACGAGGTCTATGCGCAGCAATTAGAGAAAACTGCGATGGGGCATGGCGACTCTTGTATGGGGCTACTCACCATGATGTGCGACTACGCGGCTCGGTTTGGTTGGCAGTTTGAACCGCTGGCATCGGCCCCAGAGATCGTTCGGGTCAGTGTGCTGGTGCATCTAGATGTGTAGAGGGTGTGGAGAAGGTGGAACCTTCAGGGCAACACGTGCGATACGCATCCAAACCCTGACGAGTTTCGGACTACCGTTAGAGGAGCAAGGGACTGCCCAGTTGAGGGCTGAGCATGAATGCAGGGGGAGTAATGCAAGCAATTGAAACAGACGATTACAAAATTTGGTATGACCTGGAAGTATCCACAGTTTATTTCCGGGGATTTCTGCGGCTGGATGGCATTATTGAATATCAACCGGTCATGGATTTGCTGTTGGCAGTGATTGAGCAGGCCGACGTCATTACGCTGCATTTGAGTGAATTGGAGTTTCTGAACAGTTCGGGGATCAGCATGCTGTCAATGTTTGTGGTGAAGGTGCGCGAAAAAGGCGACCTAGCCCTTACACTGCATGGATCCGAGCAGGTGCTATGGCAAACCAAATCTCTTAAAAACTTGCAGCGCTTGATGCCCAACATCACTCTGGTATTCGATTAATTTCACAGAGCTGTGCCCAGGCTAGCCTAGGCTGAATCTAGGAATGAATTGGGACACGGAGCAATCTTCATGGCGAAGATTTGGAAGCATTAGTCTTAGATCGGCACGATTCCACAGTCCCCCTTCAATAGAGCGCGATGGTCAATAAGCAGGAGGCCGGTCAGCCCGCCCAACCCGATAGCCACCCTCAACCTGACTTCGAATTGCAGGTTGCCGAGCTGATGGCGCAGAATGCTCAGCTTCGGCAACAGGTATCGGATTTGCACATTGCGCTGAGCACCACGGTTGAGCATGGGGATGCGATCGAAGCTGAACTGCACAATGCTAACCAACGCCTGCACTATGAAGTTGCCGAACGCACCCGGGCCCAATCGACGCTGCAAACCATTCTAGAAACCGTCTCTCGCGATAAGTCGGATCTAGAGCTGATGCTGCAGGCAACGGCTGAGCATGGTGATATTTTGGAATATCAGCTCTACACCCAAGCAGTGGAAACGATGCGCCGCAGCGAAGAGCTGTTTCGCGCCATTTCAGAATCCACGTCGGTGTTGATGATTTTGACTCAGGAGCCGGATGGGGCGATCGCCTACGCCAACTCAGTCTCGGGCAGTTGTTTGGCGCTGGCTGTGTCGCAACTGCTGGGTCAGCCGCTTCAGGCTTATTTTGCAAACCCCGCTGATTATCAACAGATGCAGCAGGTGCTGCACCAGCAGGGCTTCGTGCACAATTACGAAATGCAGGTGCGTCGAGCCGATGGCGAACTGCTCTGGGTGTCTGCCTCGGCGCAACCATTGCGGCTGGCCGAGCGAGCAACCCTGCTGACCACGCTGTATGACATTAGCGATCGCAAACAGGCCGAGGCCGCCCTGCGTGCTTCAGAAGAGGCGTTGCGCCAGCAAACGCTGGAGCTAGAGCAGCGGGTAGAGCAGCGCACAGCTCAACTACGCCAGGCCGAGGCGATGTACCGCAGCATTTTTGAAAATGCAGTGGAAGGCATTTTTCAATTGTCAGCGCAGGGCCAGTTTTTAGCGGCGAATCCGGCTTTGGCCAGGCTTTATGGCTATAACTCGCCCGAAGATCTGATCGCGACCGTGGCCCATGTGGGGCAGCAGGTGTATGTGCAGCCGCGTCGTTGGGAGGAACTGTCGGCCTATCTAAAAGGGTTTGACGAAGTAGAAGATTTTGAATCGCAGGTGCAACGCCAGGATGGCAGGGTCTTGTGGGTTTCGGAAAATGTGCGTGTGGTCAAGGATATAGCGGGTCGGTTGCAGCATTACGAGGGCAGCGTTCGCGACATTACCGATCGCAAAGCTACAGAAGCGGAGCTGCACAAGCAGCGAATTCGCTCGGAGCGGTTGCTGCTGAATGTGCTGCCACAGGCTGTAGCAGAGCGCCTAAAGCGGGGCGAAACGCGCATTGCTGATAACTTTTCTCGGGCTACGGTGCTGTTTGCCGACATTGCCAATTTTACGCGTCTATCGGCGCAAATTTCACCCCGTGAGCTGATCGACCTGCTCAACAATATTTTTTCGGCCTTTGACGATTTGGCGGATCGCTACCATCTAGAAAAAATTAAGACTATTGGCGATGCGTATATGTTGGTGGGCGGCATTCCCTCGCCCACGCCGGAGCATGAGGCAGCAGTGGCGCGAATGGCGCTGGGAATGCAGCGGGCGATCGCCCAATTTAAAACGCCAGAGGGCCAGCCCATTACGCTGCGGGTGGGCATTCACACCGGGCCGGTGGTGGCAGGGGTGATTGGCACACGCAAGTTTACCTATGACCTTTGGGGCGACACGGTCAACGTAGCCAGCCGCATGGAGCTTCAGGGCGAGCCCGGGCGGATTCAGGTAACGGCCCCAGTCTATGAACGGCTGAACGATCGCTTTGAGTTTCTGGCCCGCGGGCCGATTGAGATTCGCGGCAAGGGCACCATGCATACCTATTGGCTGATGCAGGCCAGAAGAGAGGGAGACTAAGGGCGATCGCCCGTCCACACCGTTCACAGCCCCACACCCGTCGATAGGCGTGACAATGGATGAGCAGACGTTCCTTCCCCCAGCAATCGATCCCGCCTGCCCCGAGTCAAGCCGTCTCGCCGCCGCCCAGTCTAACGCCATCCCCACCCAAACCCCTTGCGGAGGGGTTCTAGGGGACGTGCTTCGTCCCCTAGCGGGGGTTCGGGGGGACGCCCCCCCGAGGCTTGGTTCTGACACCCATTTTTGCAACTCACCCGAGTTCGGGATAAGCCTAAACCCCTGATACGTCCCGAGATCAACGTCAGTTCAGCAGATTCATTTCGCATACCAAACGTCTAGAGAAATTAGGACTTGGGGCGATCGCCCCATCGCACCAGCGCCCCCCAGATAGACGGATTGATCCCCAAATGGTGCACCACCGCCCGATAGAGCCAAATATTCCACAACGCCGTGCAGCTCGCAGTGGCGATCGCCGCCCCCTCAATGCCCATGAGAGGAATGCCGATCGCATTAAACCCCACATTCAGCACGGCGCTCGTGCCCATGGCGATTGCACAATAGCGGTGATGTCCTGTCATGATCAGCAGATAGCCAACGGAGCCTGCACCCACATTCACCCACTGCCCCAGCACTAGCACTAGCAACGCTCCCCGAGCTTGGGTAAACTCTGGGCCAAATAACGCCAAAATCGGCTGGGCAAACAGCATTAGCCCCAGCCCCACAGCTAAGGCAACCGGAAACATCCACCGCGCCACGGTGGAGACCACATGCTGCAACCCAGAGCGATCGCCCGTGCTGTAAAGAGACGAGAACAGGGGCGCCGCGGTAGCATTCACCGCCATCAGCACAAAGCCTACCCAGGCCGCTGTTTTGAGCGCGGCGGCGTATAACCCCACCGCTGTTTCACCCGCCAAGCTGCCCAGCATCAGTAGATCAGTCTGATTAAGCACCACAAACGACCCATCGATAAATAGCAACGGCAGCGCCACCCCCAGCCATTGCCGCACGGCAAAAATCGGCGCGGCTGCATGGAGCTTGGGTGAGAGTGCTCGGGCAAAGAGCCAGAGCTGACCGATCAGCAGAATGGTGCTGGCGGCAGCAAGAAGGGCGATCGCCCCTTCGCGTGTGACCGTGCCCCACCGCCGCAGCCCATACCCCCCCACCAGCAACAGCAGCGGACCACCAATCAGCGAGGGCGCATAGGCCAAAACCATGCGCTGGGTCGCGCGGGTCATTTCTAGCTGCAAGCGGGTAAGCGCCAGCAGCGGCACTAGCCATAGACCCAGCAGCAGGGGGGACGAGCGCTCTACCTTCAGCAGCACTGCCAGCCCAGTCGCGCCGAGTGCCAATGTCAGGCTAGCGATCGCCGTGCCCAACCAACTGCCCCATATCAGCCCTCGCAGGTGCCCCCACTGCTGAGACGCCAGGTATTGCGGCACAAACCGCAGCGCGGCGCTGGGCAACCCCAGAGAGGCAAAAAAGGCTAAAAACATGCCCAAATTTAGGATGTATTCAAACCCGCCATACTGTTCAACGCCCATCCACCGAGCCAGAAAAATTCTGGCAATATAGTCGAGCCCCAAGGCGACCACCTGCACCCCAAGCGCAGCGCTCGCCCCCCGCAGCAGACGTTTCGATAAATTGAGATGGTGCCCCGATACCGGCTGAACCACAGATGTGCCCTCGATTCTGGTTTCTTAATAGGGGGATGGCGCGAGGGCGATGCAAATGAGGGCGATCGCCCTAAGCCTCGGGTGGTTTCTCCCGCCGCTCTGGGGCCAGGATTCATCTATCCCCGAGTATCTCTGCTAAACTGTCGCCGCAGCTAGAGCCGAGAGATTCGCCTCATGGCAGAATGCCATGCCTAATGTGACACCCCCAGTACCCCTATCCCAACCCCACTCTGAACTAACGATGAACCCACTATGGTAGACCCCACATCGCCGATTGCAATCATTGCGGTTACAGCTCCGCTGCGATCGCGCCCTTCCAACTATCCCGAGCCCTTTGCGTCTCAGATGGCTAGCAGAGAAAAACGTCCATTGGGAACGCTGTTTGGGCTGTCAAAATTTGGGGTGAACCTGACGCGGCTGCCGCCCGGTGCGGTGTCGGCACTGCGCCATGCTCACTCTCACCAAGATGAGTTTATCTATGTGATAGACGGCAGGCCAACACTAATCACCCAGGCCGGAGAGACGCAGTTGGAACCCGGAATGTGTGCTGGGTTTAAGGCGGGCAGTGAGGATGCCCATCAGTTGGTGAACCGCACGCAGGCAGATGTGGTGTATCTGGAGGTGGGCGATCGCACGCCCGGAGACCGGGTAACCTATCCAGACGACGACCTAGATGCCGTGTGGGTAGACGGGCAATGGCAATTCGCCCACAAAGATGGCACACTCTACTAGATTTGCTGTAGCCAGAAATGCTGTAGCCGAGAACGATTCAGCTCAAGGCTTTGATTAGGCATCTCGCTGGTCATGAGCGCCACACCTCCCACCAAGAAAGGGATTTAGGAGACGGGCGATCGCGCTTCTTGATCCTATTCGAAAAGAATGACACCTAAGATTCACGTCAGATTGGGAACGATTGCTAGCAGCGCTTGGGG
>JBGTOF010000450.1:0-23609 GCA_041742695.1 Elainellales cyanobacterium
CGACTCAGCAGAGGCCCAGACCTCTTGCCAAGACTCGATGCGCTGAGAGACATCCTGATGAGCATCGGTATCTTGGGGGATGCGCTGGGCAATGGCGATCGCCCCCTGCAGTTCGCCGCGATGAAAGGTTTCATCGGCTATATCAAGAATGTCGTTGGCCCATTGCTGAATGTGGCGCTCTGCCTCTGGACGCATCGGATGATTTTGGGGCAGGTCGTTGACAGTGGCGATCGCCGCCAGCAGGTCATCTACCGTTTGCTTATTTGCGGCGAGCTGGGCGCAATAGAGCCGCAGCGACGCTGATGAAGTAGGCCAGAAGGTCTCAGGACAGTTGGGCAACGACGGCAGCTTAAACAGCAGCGCCGCACTCAACCAGCCAACCCCCAGCACCGACGCTGAGCCCACAAGCAGCAGCGACTGCCAGCTAGTAGCAGCACCTACGGTTTGCGTTACAACTCGCCGCAGCGGCGCGAACCGAGTCGCTTGGGGCGAATCCCGAGGCTCAGGCATCCCAAATCCTTTGGGAGAGGAGGCTTGGGGCGATCGCCCAGATTGCTCCTTAGGCTGACGCTCTGCCTGACGGCTTGCCGGGGGGCGAACGGTCTTGGGCGGCACCGGGGGCACCGTCTGTGCCCACTGCTGGCTGCTTGGCTGGGGCGATCGCCGCGACGACTGCCTCGAAGTCACTCCCTTTCGCTCGTTGCTCATACCCGTTCATTCCTTACGCTGTCGTCTCTCGCCCCCATGCCCTCGGGGTAGAGAGCCTGCTGAATCTAAGGGGACATACTCTAGTCTGCCGCCGCCGTTTAGAAAATCAACCGAACTCCTGAAGGCCAGAACCCGCAAGACATTCCCACGCTAGGCCTAACCGCCCTTACTCTAACGGTTAATTCTATGAGCTTTCTAGCGTTTCGGGACGAGATTTATGCCGCCAATCACCGGGCGCGTCTAGAGAACCTGCGCAGGATGCCCGGAACATCGCCATTGAGACAGCGGGCGATCGCCCCTGATCCCCATCCTTAGCCGTTGCTCAACGCATTCGCCTTCAGATCTTCGATCAAATGTTCTAGATGGTCACTGTCAGCCTGATACACCTCATTGCAGAAGTGGCAGATGGCCTCTGCCCCATCATCTTTGGCAATCATGTCACGCAGTTCGTCTTCACCCAGCATCTTCAATGCACCCAGCATGCGGTCAAACGAGCAACCACAGTGAAAGCGAAGCAGCTGTGTGTCTGAGAACACTTGAAGCCCCAAATCTCCCATCAGGTCTTCAAATATCTGCGGCAGCGTTTTTCCGGCTTGCAGCAGTGGCGTAAAGCCAGAGAGCCCCCCAATGCGCGATTCCAGCAGTTCTACCAAAGCCTCGTCGCGCGCGGCCTTGGGCAACACCTGCACCAGCAGCCCGCCCGCAGCGGTGGCTCCGTCTGGTTCCACAAACACGCCCACCACCAGCGCTGAGGGCGTTTGCTCTGAGGTCACTAAGTAGGACGCCACATCTTCCCCAATTTCGCCCGATACTAGCTCAACCGTGCTGGCGTAGGGATAGCCATACCCGACATCTCGAATCACATGCAGATAGCCGTTGCGTCCTACTGCTGCGCCCACATCAAGCTTGCCTCGGGCGTTGGGCGGTAATTCTATCGCCGGGTTATCCACATAGCCCCGCACGGTGCCGTCTAGTCCCGCATCCACAAACACACCGCCTAGGGGGCCATCGCCCTTCACGCGAATGTTGACCCGCGACCCCGCCCGCTTCATGCTCGAAGCGAGCAATAGCCCCGAAGTCATGGTGCGCCCCAGGGCTGCGGTAGCGACATAGGATAATTGGTGCCGCTGTCGGGCTTCATCAGTGAGTCGGGTGGTGATGGCACCCACGACTCGAATTCCACCCTCTGCTGCCGTTGCTCGAATAAGATGATCCGCCATGAACTGCCTTTACACTTCTTAATACTGTAATACTCACATCTTGCACCATTTTTGGTGTTGCTTAATCGGCTAAACCGGCAACACTTTGCGACTTGCGGTGACCCCAAGAAGGGAACTTCAACCGCAGCCCAATCTGATCGCCTCCCTGTCTTTGATGAATTCAACGAAAGAGAGGAACCTACATCAGGGGCGTCAAGAGCGTATCGACTGTTTCTATTCTAAGAGGTCTAGGCGGTAGGCTGGACAGCCTACGACCGTCGAACGGGAACGCCTAACGTAGGGGGTTTGGCCTATAGTACTGTCTTCTAGCGAGGCGATCAGAGCAGCCTTGAGGGGCGTTAAAATTCTGGGATCAGGCGGGCGATCGCCCATCTCCATCGTCCCTGCGCCACTATTCTAGCGAGAGTCATTGGGTACAATGACCTCCTTGATCTAGGCTGAATCCGGGCTTGATGTGTAGCGAATTAAACCCACAAGCTCAACCTAATAGCGATAGCACCACTCAACTCACATCAGACCACAGAAACCTGCGGTGTCTGGGTTTTAGAAACTGGGTAGGAACTTGACTGTAATGCGCGTCACAAAAAATCCGATGCGATATAAGATCGAGGTGTTTGTCGGGGTTATCCCGAGTGTCATCTCTAGCGATGCGGATCTGCGCTCATCACAGGGTATGCCACCTCTAAACAATGCTTGCTAGCGCTTGGCTAACTGCTTAGCATGCGCCAGGTTTAGTTGAAACATTCCCGGATGCTGTGCGTCTGCGTCTGAAGCAAGTTCTTAGTTGCTGCATCGCGTCTAAGCCTGCTCAACCAGGTTGCAATTCCAGCAAGCTGCACCGCTGCAATTCAATTCAATAGATTTAAGACGAATTAGCGCGTTGTCTTCCTGCAGGGCTAACGGTGTTTTAGCTGTTGCCGTAAGCCGATGTAGAGGGCGATCGCCCTGATAGAACTAGGCTATGTCTTGGCCTGAGCCGTCTGACGTCGCATCCCCTTGTCTGACTGCCCACCCCTTAGTGATTTTCTGGATGACTCCGTTGACTTATAGCAGAGAGCGTCTGTTAAGCCTGCCCCATTTTGCTCAAGATCGCATCCTCGCGGCCATTGATGTCGGCACAAACTCCATTCACATGGTGGTCGTCAAGATTCAACCCACCTTGCCTGCGTTCACGATTATTGCCAAAGAAAAAGCAACCGTGCGGTTGGGCGATCGCGATCGCGACACTGGCAACTTGACGCCCGCTGCAATGGAGCGCGCCACCCTGGCGCTGCGACGCTGCCGAGAAATCGCCAAAAGCTTGAATGTGGAAGAAATCGTAGCGGTTGCCACCAGTGCCACGCGAGAAGCCCCCAACGGGCGCGACTTCTTGCAGCGTATTGAACAAGAATTGGGGCTCACCATTAATCTGATTGCAGGGCAGGAAGAAGCGCGTCGGATTTATCTGGGTGTGCTGTCCGGGGTGGAGTTCAATAACCAGCCCCATGTGATTATCGACATTGGCGGCGGCTCTACTGAACTCATTTTGGGCGATGGGCATGAGCCGCGCACGCTAAGCAGCACAAAGGTAGGGGCCGTGCGGCTTACCGCCGAGTTGTTGTCTACCGACCCGATTAGCAACACTGAGTTTGCGGCCCTGCAAGCCTATGTGCGCGGCATGCTAGAGCGCCCTATAGAAGAAGTGCGCCAAAACCTTCGCCCGGACGAGTTGCCCCGGTTGGTGGGTACCTCGGGCACCATTGAGGCGTTAGCCGCACTGCACGCCCGCGACACACTGGGTACCGTGCCTGACCCGCTGCACGGCTATCAACTTACTTTGCGCGACTTGCGCGACCTGGTATCGCAGCTGCGCCGCATGGACTATGACGAGCGCTGCAATCTACCTGGGATGAATGATCGCCGAGCCGAGATTATTGTGGCGGGCGCGGTGATTTTGCTAGAGGCGATGTCGCTCCTAGATCTGAAATCAGTGACGATTTGTGAGCGATCGCTCCGAGAAGGCGTCGTGGTGGATTGGATGCTGACCCATGGGCTGATTGAAGACCGACTGCGGTATCAAAGCTCCATTCGGGAGCGCAGCATTCTTCGGACTGCACAGAAGTATCATGTCAATCTGCCCTATGCCGAGTGCATTGCTCGCCATGCCCTGAGTTTGTTTGATCAAACTCAGGGCGTTTTGCATGAGTGGGGTGATGACGCCCGCGAACTGCTCTGGGCAGCCGCCATGCTGCACAACTGCGGGCATTACGTGAGCCATTCGGCCCACCATAAGCATTCCTACTATTTGATTCGCAATGGCGATTTGCTCGGGTTTACGGAAGTAGAGATCGAGGCGATCGCCAACCTAGCCCGCTACCACCGCAAAAGCTGCCCTAAGAAAAAGCACGACACTTACCGCAGCCTCGACAGCAAGTCCCATCGACTTATGGTGGATCAGCTCAGCCCGCTATTGCGGCTGGCCGTAGCGCTGGATCGCCGTCAGATCGGGGCCATTCGTCAGGTGCAGGTGCATCATCAACCTGACGATGGCAAGCTGATGATGCATCTAGTGCCGCAAAATCCTCAGGATGAGTGCCTATTAGAACTGTGGGGACTAGATCAGAAAAAGAGCTGTTTTGAATCGACCTATGGGCTGAAGCTTGTGACCCTATTAGAGCGTTAACCCGCGTGAGTGGGGCGATCGCCTAGCGATGTTTGTTAAAAATTCTTAGTGTTCCGCAATTTGTCTCTAATTCGCAGTAAGTTTGGTTCTGAAGCTTGTACTTATCTGCATAGTAGGAATCTCAATATGGCAGCCTCCTATCTTCCTTCCATTTTTGTGCCCATTGTTGGCTGGGTCTTTCCAGCCCTAGTGATGGCGTTCCTCTTTATTTACATTGAGAGCGACGCGTAGCATTTTACTAATGCTGCGGCGATGTGCTGCCTCTGGGCAGCCTCCCCTTAGTTAACTCTCATTGATAGTCGTTTAGAACAGACGTTCTGAACCAGTGCTTAAGAGAGTTATTCAACAGAGTTGTTCAAGAGAGATATTCAAGGATGACGATGGACGTAATTAAACCCGCTGGCGATCCTCAAATTGGCAATCTTGCCACCCCTATCAATTCCTCAGATTTCACCAAAGCCCTAATCAACAACCTACCGGCCTACCGCCCTGGGTTGTCGGCGCAGCGGCGCGGATTAGAAATTGGCATGGCGCATGGCTACCTGCTCTATGGGCCGTTTGCGCTGACCAGCCAATTTCGCAACACCGCCTATGGCCCGGTCGTAGGGTTAATTGAAGCCATCATTCTAGTGGTCATTTTGACACTCTGCCTGTCGCTTTACGGCGGTGTGGGCGTCAAAAAACCCATCGCGACAGTCACCAACCCCAACCCTCCCGCTGCGCTCGGCACCTCTGAGGGCTGGAGCGAGTTTGCTGGGATGTTTTTGGTAGGTGGCATTGGCGGCGCAGCATTTGCCTATGTGGTGTTTGCCATTTTTAACTCTGGCGTGCTGCAAACCTTTGGCGACATTTTGAACTAGCGTTCTAGCGTTGGCACGGGGCTTAGTGTGTCAGCACTCGGTTCCTGTTCTACGAGTGTCAGGTATCTTTCAGACCTTGTCCCCCTCCTTATGGTTTGGGCAAATCTGTGGTTACTCTGGCAACGTTAGCTCTGTCTAGAGTAACCTATGACCTCGTGTTGTGACTGGGTGACGCATCAGTTCAGCACATACCTAAAGCCGTGCGACCTGCACGGCTTTAGCGTTGTTTTAGCCCTACGCTGTGGAAGCGAAACAACTCAACCCGAGCTGAATGGTTATCTTTGAGGGGAAATCTTGCTATGCCAGAACTCCACTAAGATACTTGCCCTCACCTATTCAATAGGTGGTTCACTAAATGGCGCTAGTCAGTCATCTCAGCGGTACTAAAAATTGCGTCATCGTTCCCAAAGGCTTTGAACTCTAGCGCGTTGCCGCTGGGGTCGAGAAAGAACATCGTAGCGTGCTCACCCACCTCACCCTGAAAACGCAAATAGGGCTCAATGATGAACGTAATTTGATGGGTTCGAAGGCGATCGCCCAATTTCGTCCACACCGGCATGGGTAAAATCACTCCCCAATGCTGAACTGGCACCGCCCTGCCATCTACCAAATTTTTAGTCGGGAATTCTACCGGGGCATCTACCAAATGCGCCGTAATCTGATGCCCAAATAGGTTGAAATCTATCCAGCGATTGCTCTGCCGCCCCACCGCGCAGCCCAACACAGTCTCATAAAAATATTGGGTAGCTGCCAAATCCGTAACGGGAAACGCCACATGAAAGGGTCGTAGGGTTGCAGACATATCCATTGTTCGTAGGTGCGGGTCAATATGGTTTGATGTCTTTTATAGCAGTTACGATCTGCTTAGCCTAACCCTTGAGTAGACTGGGAATGACACGTCAGCCTTACCTAGTATCCTATGGCCTCACCTCAGTATTCTCTAGATAGAAAAGATGTCATGGCCTTGGCTACGGTTGCCACCTTTCTGGTTTTCATTGCTGCGGTTGTAGGCGTGTGGAGATCGGCCAGTGCCGCCAAAGATACCCGCATCAGCCAGTTACTAAACCAGCGCGAGTGCGTCGGCTGCGACCTAGAGAACGTACATCTACGCAATGCCCGTCTACAAGACGTAAATCTGGAGTATGCCAACCTGCGTGGAGCCGACTTGCAGGGATCTAGCTTAGTCGACGCCAGCTTAGCCGGAGTCGTGTTGGACCAAGCCAACCTAACCCAGGCCGACCTGCAGCAAGCGCATCTTAGCAATGCTCTACTCAGCCGCACACTTCTCGATCGGGCTAACTTGCGTGGGGTAGAACTCCGCAGCACCTATCTAGGCGATGCGTCATTGGTTCGCGCCGATCTGACAGATAGCTATTTAGAAGAGGCGGTCTTTAGTCGCGCTGACCTCAGCTATGCCACCCTATCGGGTGTACAAATGCTCGGAGCCAATCTGGCAGAGGCAAACCTTAGCCACACAGACTTAACCAATGCTGACCTCCGCCGGGCCTACCTAGGCGATGCTCATATGCCCAATGTGCGTCTCAATAATGCGAATTTAACCCGCGCCAACCTATCTCGTGCCAACCTCAGTTCTGCCGATTTGCGCGGCGCCAAATTAGTCGGCGCAGACGTAGTTCGGGCTGATCTGTCTGGGGCCGACTTGCAACACACGAATCTGCAACGCACCAATTTAGCTCGCACCAACTTAAGTCAAGCTAACTTCCGCAATACCGATCTGCGCGGCGCCAACCTCCAGCGTGCAAATCTAAGTCAGGCTCGGTTAGAGGGTGCAAATCTGGCAGATGCCAATTTGACGGATGCCAACTTAGCAGACGCCTACCTATGCAATACCACCATGCCCGATGGGCAGATTGAACACCGCAGTTGTGCAGAGGACATTGCTAGCCAAGGCGCACGACCCGATCTATTGCCAGCAGATGCGATCGCATCGCCCATCACGCCATCTTCCGTAGAGTAACAAGCAGTCACGACTCAGATTGACCAATCTTAGGAGCAAACGGTGGTTCGCCTAAGGCAAGACCGTTCTTTTCAAGAAATTCTCTGAATAGAATTCAGTGGAATAAGGACAACTGTTGACCATCAGAGCGTTGGGCTACGACCTGTTCTACATCACCTCGGCGATAGAGTTCAGTCATGCGTTTGTAGCGTTTGACTGTGCGACCTTTGATGCCTGCTGCTGCGAGGTGCGATCGCCCTTCGGCAGTTGAGCAGCCCAACAGTTGAGCCGCATCGGTCACCGAGAGCCATTGCTGGGCAAACCGCTGCAGAATTTCAGCATCTGGCAACTGCAAAATGTCGGTCAGCAATCGCTCAGCAAGCAGCCAACAGGCGATCGCATCAGCCTCTGCCCGATGCGACGTATCCACCGGAAAGTTAAAATGCTGCACCAAGTCGGGCAGACTGCGAGAGCGCAGGTGCGGCAGCATCAGTCGAGCCAGCTGAACCGTACATAAATGCTCGGCAGCAGGGCGCATAAACGTAATGCCTAGTCGCTCATACTCCGACTGCAAAAAACTGTAGTCAAACTCGAGGTTATGCGCCGTCAGCAGCCCCACCTGCAGCCACGGTTGAAACTGGGGAAGCACCTCTGCCGCCGTCGGTGCATCCGCTACCATCGCCTGGGTGATGCTCGTGATAGAGACAATATTGGGCGGAATGGCAGACTCTGGATTAACCAGCGTGCTCTGCTGATGCCGGATGCCGTCGGCCAGAGTGGCCTGCACCACCGCCAGTTCGGTAATGCGGCTGCTAGAGGCGCGACTGCCCGTAGTTTCCACATCTACTACAGTAAACGTCTGTTGGCTAGCTTGGCGATAGAACGCTAGCAAATCAATCGATAGCAGAAGTGGGGGATGCGTCATCGTACAGCGCGTCAGGAGACTCTATCAAATTCAGACAAATTCAGATAAACCACGATTAAGACTGCCGCAGTGGATGCTTTTGGGGAGAGAACTAGCTTCCTCAAAAGCATCCAACAGTCCCGAGCCACCACATAGAGTGTGTGAGGCCGGATTGTCTAAAGGAAGTCGCTAGAGCAGCGTCAGATCGCCGACGACATCCAACCGCTTCACGTCGCTGAGCAGCATATAACGCTCAGACAAGGTTTCGGCGATCGCAGGCGTAATCCACCCCATCTGACGCAGCAAATGCACCGCCACCGCGTATTTAGCCCGACGGGCCCCATCGTTGACCTTAATCGCGATGCCCAGCCCTTCGCCCACACGGCCGATGCACTGCACGCCTTCCGCACCCGATTTGCTCACCAATTCACCATCTGTAAGCCGCATCAGCTCCGTATCAAACTGCCCTTCCCCCGAAATTAAGGCTGGATGGTGCGTCATAGCACGCACTACCCGCTCAAGATCGAGGCTAGAGCCCGAGGCCAATAGGGCATAGAGGGTCGCCATTTGGCTAAGTTGCAAGAAATAGGTGGGCGCGCCACAGTCATCTCGCACGCCAATAAACTCAGCCGCAGGCATCTTCAATAGCTCTGCCATCTTAGAGAGGATCATGGTCTGAACCGGGTGGTCGCGATGCAGGTAAGAGCCCAGCGAAAAATTGCAGAGCTGACATACTGCCAACATCCCCGCGTGCTTGCCCGAGCAGTTGTGCTGCAATGGGCTATGCTTGCCCTCGGGAATGGGGCACTGTAACATAGCCGGATCAACATCACAACGCCAGAGAATGTTAAAGGCCTGCCGAGCTTGCTCAACCGTCCCCTGATGCGAGGCACACATAATGGCTAGGTCGCGATCGCTCAACTGAAACCGCTCCAACGCACCCGACGAGGTTACGGCCAGCGCCTGAAACGGCTTAAGGGCAGAGCGGACAAAGGTTGCGGTTTCAGCATTACCCGCCACTGATAGCACCCGACCTCGATCATCAGCCACGGCGGCCTGAATAGAATGGGTCGATTCAACAATGCCCTCGCGCAAGAGCCGAACTTCTAACTCTGCAGTACATGTGCGTTTTCCCATACTCATAGCTGTCACCTGTGACTTACTTCCGTCACGTAATTTCGCGCTTATTGCCCATCAATCTAGGCGATCGCCGGTTCCATCATCCGTCTAAAAGCCGAATAGCACAATCCACACACTGGCTCCCAACACCAGCACCCCACCAAAAGCCGCAAAGGTTAGAAAAAGCCGCTGCAAAATCGGCTTAATTTGATACGTCACAATCAGGCGATCGCGCTCTACCACCTCATCGGGCTTTGTCCAGGTTTGCCCGTCATACCAACCAGACTCTTCATAAAAAATAGTTTCACGCAGCAGGCGATCGCGCACATAGAGCCAGCCCAACAGCAGCCGCACTAGTGCCAAGCCAGGCAGCACCAGCGCCCCCGCCGCCGCGCACAGCACAAATTGACCAGGGTGTTTTTGAGCCGGAAAACTCACCGCTGCCACCGGAGCCGACAGCAGCCAGCTTAAGCCCCACAGCACCACAATCGGCTTGAGGTATGACACCAACCCCAGCGTCGCCCAGCGAAAATACCAAGATTCTGCCAGGTCACGAAACTCATTAAGGGGCTGCTGCTCAGACGGAACGGGGCAGACAGGAGCAGAAGGCTTCATCATCCAGAGTCAACTATCCAAGGTCAAGATGGCATATGGGACAAGGGGCGTGCAGATTAAACCAGCGACCGAGCTGCACCCGCATCAAACAGGCTACACCCTCCACTATGACCATATCCCAAATTGCAGATCTTGCAGCTGCGCTGGCGATGCCTCCCTATGTGCTCGTGGCTCCTGCAATAGACAACGGCACTCGCTCGGCATGGCCCCAAAACGCTTCTAGACTATAAAAGTCGCGCTCATCGGGCATGAAGATATGCGCCACCACCTCGCCATAGTCAATCAGCAGCCATCTCCCATCGGCCTGTCCCTCTTTTCGTAGGGGCACGCGATCCCATTGCTCTTCGACTTTGGCCTCAATGGAGTTGGCGATCGCCCGCACCTGCGGCATCGACAAACCCGTGATGATGACGAAGTAATCTGCCAGGTATGAGACATCGGTGACCTTGAGCATCACAATGTCTGAACCCTTGCGATCGTCAGCGGCATCCACCACCGTCAGCGCCAAGCGATAGGTATCATCCGACTCATCCAATGGGGATGGCAGGGCCTCTTGCGTCAGTGGAGCCGAAGATTCAGAGACGTGGGAACGAGATGCATGGGGGAAATTTGTCATTAATTGATGTTAATTCCTCAGCGTTGGGTCATTTAAGCCAGCGCAGCGCTGAAATTGCTGCCCTGGCACAGGTTAGAAAAGGAGACAGTGCAGGCTAGAGCCGCTTACGCATCTAGAGCGCGGCCTGGTGCACAGTTTGGGGCATTGGCCCAAATGAACTGCCACACTGGACAAGTGCCTTAGTGCAGCACCCCATCTTCTAGTTATGACACTCTGACCATCATCTGTGGAGAGGAATTAGGGGTTTTTAACATAACGTGAGGGGAGAACGCGTTGAAGCGGCATGCGGAGGGCGGCGTGAACGAGTCATTCCGAGGTTGGGTGAAGTTTGCTTCTTTACCGGAAACAGAAATCAAGGGTGGCGAGGGCATTGTTGGAGAAGTCGCCCAGCCAGTCGCGGCGAGCTTGCAACGCTGCATCGCTGCGCAGAAACCGGTTGACGGTGGTCTGCCAGGGGCGATCGCCCGCGGGCAGCAGCAGGCCATAAAAATTGCAGGAGAGCGGTGTCGCAGGCACCAGCGCAAATGCCGTCGGCGACTCCCCTCCGCGGGCGACTTCGCCCAGCAGCCGCAGGCCATCATCAGCCACGGCATCCAGGCTCCCGTTTAGCAGAGCTTGCAGATCGAAATCCTCAGCCACCCGAATCTCAGCCTGGGGGTAGCGCTGCTGCAGGTTAGCAGCGGTGCGGTCATCCACCACCCCCACCGCAAGCCCGGACAAGCCCTGATTGAGATTTACCGCCTCTGCTGTTGCCGCACTCACGAGCACCTGGGTTCCCGACACCATAAACGGTTCTGAAAACACCACGCCACGTTCACTCTCCTCGATCACATTGGGGCCACACTCCAGATGCACCGCACCGCTTTGCACCAGATCTGCACGGGTGCTGGCGTTCGACGGCAGTTGAATGACATCAAGGCCCAAGGGGCGATCGCCGCTCCCCCCACTCCGAGATAAATGCTGTGCTAGCGCAGTCGCTAGGTCAAAGCAATAGCCATCCCAGCGGCCTTCGCGATCAATGGAACCCAGCGGGGCCGAGTCGGTGCGAATGCCAACCCGCAGGAGCCCCGTTTGCTGAATGTCTTCTAGCACAGATGCCGGGGTCGTTGAGGCTGCTGTGGCAGTCACGGCGGCAGGGAAGCTTCCGCCATAGGCGGCATTGAGCTGATCAGCGGGGAGCGATCGCACGACATAGATCGGCATTTCAGGCTGGCTGATGCGATCGGCATAGGCTGCCGTCAGGTAGGGTCGATAGGGCGACGCGTCGGGATTTTCACTTAGGTAGGTGCCGAAAAATGCCACACTGAGCGATCGCTGGTAGGCGCGTCCAATGCTGGCATCAGGGCCATGCAGCGCCCTGGGCACCAGTTCCAAATTGCTGGGGCTGCTGGTCGAGAAGTGGTTCCCTGGCACCATCATCGCCAGATACTTATCGGGAGAGTTCATCCACGCAAACATCGGGATTTGCTCATACACCGATGGAGCTAGGAGATCGTGGCTTCCCGCCAGAATCAGCGTGGGAATTTCGATATTCGCCATCCCTGCCGGGCCATAGAGCGTCGCTCCCATGGGATATTGGGCAAACGCCGCCCGAATGCGCGGATCGGTAAAGGCATACTCCGTCGGTGGCAAAAAGCGGGCGTGGCATTGGAGCAAAAAGGACGGGTTGAACTGAGTCAGCCCATCTGCACAGGCGGCATCAAACTGCGCCGGATTGAAGCTAGCGCCTGCGGCCGAAATTGTGGTTAACCCGCCAAAGGAGGCCCCAATCACTCCCACCCGCTGCAAATCGAGCAGATTAGCCCAGTCGGGATCACGCTCGGCTAGGGCTTCAAACTCGTCCAGCATATAAATAATGTCAAGCTGGCGGCTGACATATTCGATGGGGCTCATGATATCGCCCGAGCGTCCCTGCAAAAAGTTGCTGCGGAAGGTGTCAGTGGTGCCGATATGCTCGGGCACTAGTACTGCAAAGCCGTGGGACGTAAGGTGATCGGCGACGGTTGCGCCATCGGTGAGCCGCCCGCCAAAGCCATGGGAAAACACCACGACAGGCACCGGGCCAGAGACGCCCTCCGGCAGGTAGGCGTCGGCGCGGAGGGTATAGCGGGTCGCCAAGCCCTGAAGCGTGGCGCGGGTGGCGCGGATGTCGAAACTCAACCGCTCACGCCGATAGGTGTAGGGGCCGGGCTGGCTCAAATCGGCAAGAGCCGAGGCGGGCAGGGGCTGGGCTGAGGCCTCTTGCTGCGCCGCTTGCCGAATTACCTCGACTGCCGCATCACGATGCACGAGCACCGCAGAGAGTTCTCGGGCGATCGCCTGCAAATAGCGCAAATCAACCCGCACTTCGTCTCCCGGAAACTGCCGCAGCACATCAATAGCCGTCCACCCCTCAGGCTGGTTTGCCGCTGTCAAAATCAGCGCTGACCGCAGCCCCGAAAAGCCGTTGCGCCCCGAGGGCATTGTGAAGGCCCGCCCCGCACTCTGCAACACCTGTTCGACCATCGGCACGTAGGTGATCCGTGCTACCGTTTCGGCATTGACCGTGAGCGATCGCCCTAATCCTTGGCGCAGTTGAGCCCGAGTTGGCTCATTCACAGCCCGCAGCATCAACGCCAACGTGCCTGAGGCCGTCCCCTCCTCCACAAACGTTTCCAGCGCATCCAGCGACACAGTGAGCTGAAGCGGCCCTAAAAAAGTGGTAATGCGCTCGGCACTGCGAGCGGGTTGGGGCAGCAGCGCCAGCCCCCACACTCCCATCACCAGGCTAATTCCGGTAGAAACCAAGCGGTGAGCAAGCGAGGACAGATGAGATGAGATCATGGCTGAGGACGGCACAACACAGTAGATAGCTGCCAAATCCTAACCTAAATTGCAGCGGGCAGACCAAGGGGTGCCGCTGGCTTGACCGCAGCCCGGTTCAACCGCCCGTTCGCCTTAACCCTCTGCAGCCTCACCGCCCACCACAATGTTGCGGATGCGCAAGCTCGGGCCACCACAGCCGACCGCCAGGCCGCTCTGCCCGCCTTTGCCACAGCCGCCCGACTCATCCCAGAAAAAATCATTCCCAATCGCTTCAATATCGGCCAAGGTCGTAAACACATTGCCCGACAGTGTCACATCTCGCACAGGTTCCGCCAGCTCGCCATTGCGAATCATCCAGGCTTCGCCCGCTGTAAAGGTAAACATTTCACCATTGGTCATGCCGCCAATCCAGTTGCGGGCGTAGACGCCTTCCCGAATGTCGCTCGGCAGATCGGCCACCGGGGTTGTTCCCGACTCGATCCAGGTATTGGTCATGCGCACCAGCGGGGGATAGTGATAATTGAGGCAGCGGGCATTGCCCGTGGGGGTTTCGTCAAGCTTACCCGCGGTTTCACGCGAGTGCAGCCGCCCCACCAGCACCCCATCCTGAATCAGCTGCGTGGTGGTGGCAGGCACGCCCTCATCGTCATAGGCATAGCTGCCCCGGTGCCCCGGCGGTGCAGCCCCATCAAAAATTTGCAGCTCATCCGAGCCAAACCGCCGACCTAAGGTCATCACTTCCATCAGGTCGGGGTTTTCATAGATCATGTCAGATTCCGACAGATGCCCAAAGGCTTCATGCACAAACAGCCCCGTCAGAATGGGATCAATCACGACAGTGTAGGTATTGCCCTTGACCGGGGGCAAGGCCAACGCATCCACTGCCCGCTGCGCTGCGCTCCGCACCTGCGCATCTAGCTGCTCAAGATCTTCATAGGCGCAACGAGAGCCGGTGGTTTCACGCCCCGTTTGCACCATATCGCTATGGCGAGCAGTCGCGGCAAAGCGCATTTCCATATCTGACCACGATTGCTCAATCAGCGTGCCTTCTGAGGTGGCAATCACCACGCGCTGGGTGCTGTCGCCGTAGCGCACCGAGGTGGTGGTGATGCGATCATCCACGCTGCGGAGAATCTCGGCATAGTGGCGGCACAGGTCTTTTTTGTGGGCGAGGGGAATGTGGCGGGGGTCGCTACCCGTGAGGGGCAGGTGGTAGGCGTCTTGCAGGATGGGGATGGGGGCCAGCAACGTTTCGTCATCCCCTACGAGATGGGCGGCGGCGATCGCCTCCTCTAAGCGATCGCTCAACTGCTCTAGGCGGTTAAAGCTAGCGAACCCCCAGCCCCCCTGGTGGCAGACGCGCACTTGCCCGCCCACTGCAATGCCCTCGCTAAGGGTTTCGACCTTGCCGCTTCGCAGCAAAATATCAGTGCCTTCTGCTTCTTCGAGGCGAACCGAGAGAAAGTCAGCGCGATGGCGATAGCGCGCCAGCAGGTCGGTCAGCAAGCTTTTGGCGTCGGGTAATGCAACAAGCATAGAGGGTTGGGGATAAGGGAAATAAATCGGAACACCGTAGAATTCAGAATAGTTAGAACAGGCTTAGATCGCGTCAAGCGTGCGGCTCATCGTTAAAAATGCAATTGTTGCGGCACTTTACTAGGAAGTTAGCTCTGCTTACCCGCGCAGGTTGATTCATCATTTTTTACTCATCTTTATTTTAGGAGGCTGAGGGGCGATCGCACGGCTTTAGCCTGTTTCGCAACCAGATCAGCCCTGCATTGAGTAAATCGCCGGTTGCCCCTAATGACGATAGCCTCTTTAGACGGGTGGGAGGGCAGCATCCAGAGCACTCTGTAGAACGCCTACAATTGAAGGTGAGCCTGGGAACGTGATCGTGATTCAACGCCAATCTGGGGGTTGATGGCGTCACCAGGTCAGACCGCTTGCTATTGATTCAACGATGCTAATACAACCCATGCAGCGCGCGATCGCCACTACCCTTAGCAGCCTAGCCGGACTGATCGTTGGGCTGGGCATACCCAGTGGGGCGATCGCCTCTATCGGTCTCGACCGCCAAACGTTAATTCTGCTGGGGAACCCTTTTAACCCAGCGCTGCTCGAATCAGATGTGCCACTAGAACCGGGCGTCGTGTCTGCCACCACTATCTCGCAGACGGGGCTGACGTTACCCAGCCTGTGGTGGGTTGATCAACAGTTTGGCGGACAATTGCTGACCACTTGGTTTGCCTTTCCGGCAGATGCAGATATCCCCCCTCGGGTTGATCTGGTCGTGAACGCGCAGGTGTGGAGCCTATTTAACTACATGGAGCGCTATGGCTTTGTGAACCACTTTGGCACGGCGGGCGCAGGCTATGGCTATAATACCCGCGTGTTTGACCGCCAAGGGGCATTGCTGGCCGCTTACATTTGCCCCGATTCAGATGTGGTTGCGAGTCGGGCGATGGGCCGCTGCCGCATTTTGTTAGACGGCGTGGGAGGCCGTGGCCTGACGGGAACGGAATAGCGCGCGTTAACTGGGCAGCCGCATCTGCTGCCAGTGCGCTTGATATTGCTCGGTGCTAGGGGCAGACAGCGGCAAAAGGAACTCGCTGTGCTCAAGAGTGGTCGCAGGCGGTACAAGTAGCGGGTTGTTGCGCACGCTATCGGGAAGAGCTGCATTAGCTCGTCCATTGGTCTGCGCGGCTGCACCCAAAAGTACGGGGGAGGGTGCATCTCCCAAGAGCGAAAATCGGGTGGCGATCGCCAGATTCCAGCAGTACTCAATCCAGGTTTGCGCCAAATCGACGCCGTTTTCTGTCGGTTCTGCCGCTTGAGTGGAGGCGGGAGCCGTAGTGGGCATCACCCACACATCTGCCGAGAGAAGCGTGCCCGCTGGGGGAATCACCATCGCGACGCGAGGGTCACGGCGCACGAGCGGCAACAAATCGCTGAGCCAGCCCACAGCTACCCAGGTGTCGGCCAGCAGTAGCGGTTGCAGATAGGCATCAGAACTGTAGAGCCGAACTTGGGCATGTAGGGCATTGAGCTCGGCCCTCAGCTGCGACACAGCGTTCAGATCGTCTGTGTTCACGGAGCGTCCTAATTTTTTCAGCGTTAGGCCAATGACGCTGCGAGCGCTGTCGGGTAGCGACAACCGTCCCTGAATCGCCGGGTTCCACAAATCGGCCCAGTCGGCTGGCGCCCGGCCCATCTCGTCTCGGCGATCGGCACGGTAGGCGATCGCCAACGGTGCATAGCGATAGGGAGCCGCCCAAATTTGCCCATTGGGGTCTGGTTCACCGTCAGCATTGCGTGTCACCATCTGCTGCCAAGGCTGGGGGAGCAGATCCCAACCGGCCGCGGTCGATAGGGGCAGGGGGGCAATCCATCCCTGACGAATGGCCGCAGACAGCCAGAAATCGCCGAGAGACATCAGGGTGGGTGGGCTTTGCCGATCCGGCGTCCTTTCGTCTGCCGTTGCGCTCGACTCTGATGCATCTGGGGATGCCGAGGACTCTGTTGAGGGCTGCCGCTGCTCAAGCAACCGATAGAGCCCATCTAAGGATTCGACCGATCGCACGCTGAGTCCGCGACCGTCCCGAATTTGTCGTTGGAAGTCTGACAGCACTTGGGGCGGCACCGAGCCACTCAACAGATCGAGATGCAAGGCGGCTCCTTGTCTACTGCGATTGCAGCCTGCCAGAAGTGCACTGATCCCCAAACTGCCCATGCCAATTAAGAGCGATCGCCGATTGATCTGCCCGATCTGCCCATTGCTTTGCTGATTGGTCACTGCTTATGTTCTACTCCAAAGCCAATCAAATCAATTTGGGTGGGGGTGTCGCCCGCGGCGGGGCGGCGATAGGTTACGATCGTGCGCATCCGCACCATCGGCGCGACAAATCGCATCTGATCTACCGCTATAGATCGATTGTAGAACGTGGTCATTTCTAAGGTTTGGCGGGTGGGCTGATAGGTAAATCGCCCGGCGATCGCCCCCGCTTCTGAATAGCCCGCATCCCGCAAGTAATAGCCACGAATTACCTCTGCATCTGTCGCAGACACCGCTGATGCGCCAGGCAACGTCAACATTTCCTGCAACAGTTCTTCGGTATCATCCGTCTCGGCGACACAGGCGTCGGGCACAAACAGCGCATTGAGCTGCATCGACACTCGCTCCCCTCGTTCCGATACGGTATCAAAGGCAATAGCAAAGCCAGGGCAAGCCTGTGTCGCGGTTTCTGGCTCTTGCACTAGCGTCAGAGGCCCAGAACGCTGACTAACGCGTGACCCAGAAAAGGCAGAGTCTCCTAAGATTTGCCGTTTGGCTGCCGAATCTAGCACCGACACGCGAAACTCTGTGTGCGATCGCTCAATCTCATCTCGTTCGACGAAATGATACGTGCGCTCCGTCATCCACAAACCGCTGCAGGCTGCAAAAAAATCGTGAAAACTCAGCATGCCAAAATTTATACAGCCTTTATCGTAAGAGCCTGCTCCTATTAAAACTTAAAACACCAGACTGCAAACCTCAGCAGTGGCAATTTCAGCAACTCGCCTAGACAACCCTAGGTGGGTCAGCATTTAGCCGGTATCCAGCATTCAATTGCTGGGCAGGGGTATCCAAATCACGATTTTGTGTGAGATAGGCGCGCCTTGTCTCACACAAAATCGTGATCAAACTAACACCACTCAGCAGGGGTTTTATCTTTCATTGTGATCTAAAAAAATCAGAAATGTGACTCTGGAAGCAGATCATTATCTCCCGGCTAACAACCAAACTTGGAGCCGCTAAAACAATGCGCAATCCAACTCATGGAGTACATCCTAGGGGTTGCGAGATGCACTTATCCCCCGATCTCTTCTCCTGACCAAAATAAGAAGAGCCGGATTCAACGTCTCTCTTCGCCTCTAGGAGAAAGATTTAGGGTGAGGCATTCAAAAGTGTGATGTACTCAATTCATTCTGCAATTCAAGGTATTTTATGACACCGATAATCAGATGATAGTTGGATCATTAACGCTGCTTTAAGCTCCATTCTCTAAGCGCTGAATTAAACGCTGAATGCTCAAAATTCGCAATTTATGGATTTCATCCAAGAAGCCTTAAGAGCGTGTGCAGTAGCTAGTTCCGTTGAATGATTGAGCGGAAGCAGCTTATGATTTGAATCGGTGCTCACACGTTAGTTTGCCGAAGTTTAGGAAAAGACCGCGGATTTGATAATATTTCAAAGTTTTAGAGCTATCTCTGAGGAACATGCGGTGATAACGCTTCCATAAGCTGCCGAACTATTAGATTTCTGATTTTTTCCAATAGAACCCTGGATAAATAGCTGAACTCAATCGGTAGCAATTTATACAGAAATGGGCAGTGGCTTGGGGCGATCGCTCCGAGCATCGTTTCAGGCCCTTGATAGATGGACTGCGGCACCTCAACATCAGCGTTCTATCTCAGTGCAGACGCATTTGGGCGATCGCGCAAATCAATAAAGCCAAAGCCTAACCGACTCGATCTACCATCCCAATAGCATTTGGGATGTTCGTAACACACTGCATAATTCGCGCCGAAAAAGCTTTTGAAGCTGCATTGAGACTATCAACCAAGTGTGCACTGACTCATCCAAAATCCAGATCTAGATCTCTGAGCTTCTTTCTACATGGACACCATAGAGAATTCCATTTGGGCTCTGCTTTGATCGCTGCCTAACTCAGTCAATCGTTAAAACTGCAAAAGTTAAATGAATCAGGAATAACGGGGGTCTATCCAATTTGACTCTTTATGATGGAGTATCACATTCAATCGATAAGGCGTCAGATGGATTCTCTCCAGGGACAAATTGAAAACCTAAATGTCAAAATTGACGCGGTGCGCAATCAGATTGAGCAATTAACTGAAAAAATGACTACCTCACCGTTAAATTCAACGGCCAGCACCCGGGATGATCGTAGCTACAGCAGTTCCTCTAGCATGCGCTATGGGTCAGCTTACCGAAGCGCGATGGATGCGGATATGGAGCATAAAGATATTATTGCAGATTCGGGCTTGGTCGATGCCAATAGCCAGGGCGGAGAGCATAGCCTTTCTCCTGAGTTGCAGGTGCAGCGTTTAACCGCTCAGCTCACGGCAGCTTATAACCGCATCGCCGCGTTAGAAGAGCAACTGCTCTCCAAACGCATTCACCACTAGGTTTGCCAAGGGTCTTATTGCAACCGATAGGTTGATTAGGGCAATTATTGTTGTGAACCCTCAAGCTAGCGCGTTAAGCGCTATGTGACTCACGTGTGACTAACGGTGGTTAGGCTGATTCGTTGCAGCAACCGCTGAGCCATCTAGAACGCTTGTATCTCAGGCATTCTAGATGGTTTGTTTTTGGGCGTTGCTGATTCCAGGTATGAACCGATGTCTATAGGCATTGAAAATTCGTTCAAATTTCTGCAAAGTCATACTGCTATTCAGCAACGCCTGTTTTTGATGCGCTGCTCTAGGCCGCGATGCCTTGCGATAGCGATTGTAGGCAGGGATTGCAATTGTGCCACTGTTGCGTTGGATTCGGATCGTAAGTTTTGCGAAATTTTGGCCCACCTAAGATTTCATAAAATGGAGCATCAAGGATGGAACTTATGCATTTTGCGCTTCGGCTGCACGACGCGCAATAAATTGCAATTCCACCTGCTGGCGCAACGTCATGTTGTCCCAGCCGTGCAAATGAGCGGCGATCGCACACCCCCCTGCACCCACTCCTTCTTTAACATAGCCCTGCTCATAGGCGCGCAGTTCTGCCAGGGAGGACTGCGCAAAGGTCAGCTGCGTCGCCAGCAGCGGAGCCCGGAGCAGCATCGCTAGGCCTACCGTGTTGCCTGTCGGGTCGTTAGCTACCCAGCGGGTAGTGCCCACCACAATGCGTGACTCAGGCCAGGGCAACGCCTCAGACTGGGCGATCGCCCGCGCTAGTGCATACACGGCCAGCATTTGCGTGCCGCCCGCCAGCATGACGCCACTGTGCTGACCAGCGGCGATCGCCATCCCTGCTACCACGACCTGCATGGGGTCGCCTACCGCCGCAACAATCTGCATCGGCGTAGCGGTCTGCAGTGGAGCCTGCGCCAACCCCTGCTGCACCAGCGCCAGTTTTTGACCGTGATTGCAGGTAGAGTGACTGCTGTTGACCATGCCGCTGGCAGAAAAGCCCAGCCCCAGCAACACCCCTAGCGCAGTAGTCGTGCCGCCCACGACACATTCTCCCAAAATTAAGTAGCCAGTGGGCAGCGCCTGCGCCAGCTTCGAGCCCCACTGCAAACCCTGCTGAAACAGGTGCTGCACTTGAGACAGCGGTAACGCGGCTCCCGTGCTGACACAGCGGGCCGGTGTGCCACCCAGATTAATGAAAGGCACCGTGGGCGCATGACGCAACCCCGCATCAAATAGATGCAGTGGAATGTTGCAGCCGGTCAATACAGCCCGTGTTATCAATGCAGGAGATGCCCCCGCCACCAGCGGCGGCAGCGGAAACTGCGGCTGTGACTGAGGCCCCTCTACCAAAAACTCGGCATCGGCGATCGCTGTATAGGCTCGATCGGCAGGCGTCGCTCCTGCTGCTGAGATACCAGGCACCAGACCCGTTTCAGTAAACCCCAGCACACAGGTAAATTGAGCCGGGCGATCGCCATAGCGCTCTAACCATGCTGCCGTCACCTCACGTCGAGTGTAGGCACGAATCTCTTTGCGGGCATCAGGCCTCTGCACTGAACGCCCCATCAATCTTCAAACACGACCTGCACCCAGCGCGGCGGATCGGGGATCGGATTACCCAGCCGCCCGAGCAGCGTCCAGCCTGCCAGATGAATCGTAAACACATATACCAAGTCGCTCAACAGCAGCGCGCCCACTGCAAAGAGCTGAATAACCGACACATCCACCCCGCCCAGTGCGCCCACGCCCAATATGCCCCAGTCCACCAAGCGCAGCACTAGCCACTGCACAAAGTCAGCAATTCGATTCGTAAGGTAGACCCAGAGATCTTCACTGAGAAAGAGTGACACCAGCGCAATCCGCAGAAAAAAGCACACCGTCGAGAGCAGCGTGCCCGTCACAATCGAACCGCCCCAAGACATGCCCCGCGCCCACGTGGCCCCCAACTGCAACCCTAGCAAGCCATAGGGCAGCATAAACAGAACACTCAAATAGGGCCCCATCAGCACCGATAGAAGCAACCCTGTCACCAGCGTGGTCATCACCGCCGCCCGTCCGCCCCAGCGCAGGTAGACCAGCGCAGCAGGCAAGGGAAATAAAATTCGCATCCAGGGCACTAGGCTGAGATAATAGCTGGCTAGCCACAGCAGACTGGCCGTACTTGCCAAAAACGCTGATTCTACTAAGCTAAGGGGCGGTGGCGTGGTCTGCTGACGAATCGCCGTTGGCGCTGAGAATTCTGCTAGCGGCGGCGCCGCATCTGCCGCAAAAAACTCATCTTCCCAGTCAGCATCAGTGCCATGACCCGATGGGACGGTTAAGTCGGGTTTGTCATCATCTAGTGGAGTACTGCTCATGGGCACGCAAAAGATTAGCAAGCTTCATGGTAGCGCGAGAGGTGAGAGCCGCGCCTAGCACATCCACGCGGCAGCCAGCCGCCATCGAGTCTGATGTTCTGAGAACGCTAGCCTGAGGAATTTGCAGGATGATTTGCCGCCAAGATTCAGTGACCAGCGATCGCCCTCAACATTTCCCAGAGACTAGAGCGATCGCGGATAATTACACATCGAAACTTTACACTGGAAAGCAAGCTCGCTATTCTACGGTTCCAGCTTCCGTTCAACCTCTGTTGCAGGTTTCCATTGCCGGGGCCTGCTTAGTGATTCATATAGACGACTGATTCTCGTTGTGCCTCATCCCTCGCTCTCGCGTCACTCCCCTGCCGCCCATCGCAAATCACCATGCTAGACTCTCTTTTAAAATTGCCTCGCATTTACACCATCGGCCTTGCCTTTCCGCTGATTTTTCTCAACGGTTGGCTGCTGCTGCTGCTGGCGAATTCCCTTCAGCCGATGGTGAGTTCGCTCATCAGTGCCACACTGATCGCCTTTTTGCTAGACTACCCTATTCGCTTCTTGCAAGACCGAGGAGTCAAACGCGTTTTGTCGGTGAGCATTGTGCTGCTCCTGTTTGCGGTGCTTGTGGGAGTTCTAGTGTTCTTTCTGGGGCCTGTCATCTTGCGCCAGGCTAATGAGTTGATTAACCGCCTTCCCGAGTGGATTAAGTCAGGACAGCAGCAAATCAAATCGTTAGAGTTATGGGCACGAGAGCAGCAAATTCCAGTCGATTTCAGCACTAACTTAAACCAGATTATTGAGCGCTTGTCGAGTTTGACGCGATCGCTCACAAGTCAGGCCATCAGCTTTATCTTTGGGGCGATCGGCAGTATCGTTAACATCTTTCTAACCGCCGCGTTCACCATCTTTTTGGTGCTGCGGGGCGAAAAGCTATGGACAGGACTGCTCAGCTGGCTTCCGGGTCGCTGGAGTGTATTGATCCGCGAGTCGCTGCCGCAAAACTTTGAGCGCTTTATTGCGGGACAGGTGACTCTAGCTACCATCATCGGCATTGTCCAAACCACCGCCATGCTCATTCTGCGAATTCCGTTGGCGCAGCTCTTTGGCTTTGGCATTGGCTTTGCCAGCTTAATTCCCTTTGGCGGCACCACCACCATTGTGATTGTTTGCATTTTGCTGGCGCTGCAAAATTTTTGGCTAGGGGTGAAGGTATTGGTGATTGCAGTTGTGATCAACCAGGTGTGCGAAAACTTGCTGGGGCCGCGCATTGTGGGCGATTTAATTGGGCTAAATCCGGTGTGGATGTTGATTTCTCTGGATATTGGGCTGAAGCTGGGTGGATTTTTAGGCCTGCTGATTGCGGTGCCGCTGGCCAGTTTCACCAAAGCAACTATAGATACGGTACGCATCTCACCTACCCTAATGCTAGCGATGGTACCTAAGGGAGGCGAGGCGGAACGGCCTGCCGATACCCCATCTGAGGTCGGCACTCGAGACTAGACCGCAGGTGCCGTAGCGCTTAATGCACTGGTTTTAGTAGACTTGTCGGGGAATAGGCGAGAATAGAGAGCAGTAATTGGTCGGGCAGATGCTGGAT
>JBGTOF010000458.1:0-4346 GCA_041742695.1 Elainellales cyanobacterium
CCTACCCAATTGCCTCTTATATATCACTTATATCACTCTCGTTTTAGAGCAGCCTCAGGTGTTTGACCTAAGACGCTGAGCGTTTCGAGAGATAGAGTCACCTACGGTGGCAAACTATGGCCAAAACTCCAGGCGATCGCCCAACCATCCCATGACCCAGAAACACACAGCGGAAATCCGATAGCAGAGCACAAAGGCGCTAAGCCGAATGGGCTGAACCTAATGCACTGCTAGTATTGTGCCGCTATTGCCTATTTTAGACATCTTGGGCAAGGGTGAGTCCTACCCTAAGACGGAACGTGAGGCGATGAGACCACACCCCAGAGAGGCAATTCGTCGCGCAGCCCAGTGTTGGAATATTGGGTGAATGCAGATTTAGCCAAGGCTGCCGAGAGATTTGTATGAGAAGCCTACACCAGAAGTCTGCAAACCTATACAACCCTGGCTGAACCCTATCAGAGTGAATTTGCTCAATGCGGTAAGAATTCTCACACTCTGGCGATCGCCCTCCAATCGGCACTGATATTTAAGAGGGCGATCGCTCTGCCCAGGGCGCCGCACGTAGTCTGCAAGTCTGGATTCTGAAGCATCGGCACTGAGGCATGCCGCCCTGCGTTAGGATGCCAAAAACCCGAAAAAGGCTAGCCCTTCTAGTACACCAGCAGCATAGTGGGCCTGCGCTAGATACCGGTGGTCGGCAGGATTATGGCTATGCCAGTCGAGCAGCTCGGGCATGGCATTCCCTACAATGATGCCCCGCTCAGTGCCCACTGCAAAAAAGGCGCGATCGTTACCAGAGTCGCCGCAGGCCACCGTGCGCTCGGGTGCAAAGCCGTAGGCATTGCGGAGAAATGTCATGGCATAACCCTTGTGCGCATTGGCAGGCAGCAGGTCAAAGTCTTTGCTGCCGCTATAGATTAAGTTGACCGCTAAGGCCTCGCGCTGAAGTTTGGCTTCGAGCTGGGGCAAAATATTGGGCGCTACAGACGGATGCAGGTAATAGCTGACTTTGAAGGGCCCTTGCTCACTATCGGGCTGGGGCATTAGATCCTCAACTGAGTCGGCGATCGCCCGCACCCGTTCCCGATCCCAATTCTGGCTTAGCAACGTGGCCCAGTCGGCGTTGGGTTCTCCCGCTTCCTGGTGGTAGATGGCCGTGCCGACCCCAGTCACCAATGCATCGGGCTCAACGAGCTGCTTCTCAGCTTTGAGTTGCTGATACGAGGTAAGCGATCGCCCTGTTGAATATACAATCTTGGTGCCATACTGATCCCGGTGGTGGGTCAATTGATCCAACAGCTGCTGCATGGCGGCATCATCGCCCACCAGCGTATTGTCTAAATCAGTAATAAAGAGAAACTCTGCCACAGTTAAGGTCCATTGGTGATACTGCTGGTTTAAAGGGTAAGTTTAAGCAGATAGTGCCTGCTCAGACTCACTGCTAGTCTAAAAAGCCAGGGAGACTGCCCACTCAAGTTTTGCAGGACATCGGAACATCTTCAAGTTCTTAGCTAAGAAAATGAGGCGATCGCAACCGTGTCTAGACTCTCACTCTCGGCACTCCTTCAACACTGGAAAACCCTTCTTTTCCTTTACCCTCTTATCAAATTTGGGATGCTCGAACAATTGTCCTTAGGCAGAGAACCAAGCAAGCTAGATAAAAACCTAAACTTTTGGCAGATCCCAGAATCAACCATTTTAGAAATGATAATGACAGCGGAATAGTCTTAAACATGTCAGGCTTTTGAGTGGGGTCTACCATTTGAAACCCTGACCTTGAACCCACTACCCCCAAACGGAAAACCATACGGAACCATCAATGATGTCAGAATTGCTACAAGCGGTCCTAGAAGGCGATGAGCGTGGAGAATTTCGTCAGTTTCTGCACCAGCTGCGGCTCACCGAAAAAGCCTACCTGCTACGCAACGAAATTCTGATTGCGTTCGAAGACTATCAGCAGGCTCACGCCGCCAAACATGCGGGTCCCACCTCGCTGCTAAATAAGCTAATTGCTTGTACGCAAGAAATGATTTTTGAAAACGACAGCGCTTATTTTGTGCTGCGGTTTGGGATCGCATCAGAAGAAGCCTACTGCGTTACCGATGAGCTGGTGTACGAAACCGTGAGCGTGCGCGACTTGCTGCAACTGCGCGATCGCATCGTGAATCGCTCTCATCCCAATGAGGGCGACGTGTTAGAAATCGACTTTCAGCCCTTTTACGACTACTCTCCCCTGATTCGCGATCCCAAGAACATTGGGCGCGGGGTGCAGTTTCTCAACCGCTATCTCTCGAGCAAGCTGTTTCAATACGCGCAGCAGTGGCAGCGCACCCTGTTCCAGTTCCTTAGCCTGCACCGCCACGATGGCACTCAACTCTTAATCAACGAACGCATCCAAAATCCACAGCAGCTTTCAGACCAGGTCAAGCGAGCACTGCGCTACGTCAACGACTATCCTGCTGAAGAACCCTTTGCCAACCTGCGATTTGAGCTTCAGTCGATGGGGTTTGAGCCAGGCTGGGGCAATACAGCGGGGCGCGTCTGGGAAACCCTAGGCCTACTCGACGAACTGTTAGACTCTCCCGATCCCCAAACGTTGGAAGCGTTCTTGTCACGCTTGCCGATGATCTTTCGGATTGCGCTGCTCTCGGTGCATGGTTGGTTTGGGCAAGAGGGTGTGCTGGGTCGCCCCGATACTGGCGGTCAGGTGGTCTATGTGCTAGACCAAGCGCGCAGTTTAGAAAAGCAGCTTCAGGAAGATTTGATCCTGGCAGGTCTAGAGGGCAGCGGCATTAAACCTAAGGTAATCATTCTGACGCGGTTGATTCCCAACAGCGATGGCACCCGCTGCAACGAGCCCCTTGAAAAAGTGCATGGCAGTGACAACGCCTGGATCTTGCGCGTGCCCTTCCGCGAATTCAACCTCAGCAGGACCCAGAACTGGATTTCTCGATTTGAAATCTGGGGCTATCTAGAAACTTTTGTAATCGATGCCGAGAAAGCGCTGCTGGCCGAGCTGCAAGGGCGACCTGATCTGATTTTGGGCAACTATACCGATGGCAACTTAGTGGCGTTTTTGTTGGCGCGCCGCCTCAAGGTGACGCACGGTATTATTGCCCATGCGCTCGAAAAATCTAAATACTTATTCAGCAACCTGTACTGGCAAGATTTGGAAGAGCAGTATCACTTCTCGCTCCAGTTCACCGCTGATCTAATCGCGATGAATGCGGCAGACTTCATTATCAGCAGCACCTATCAAGAAATCATTGGTACGCCGGATAGTCCGGGACAGTACGAGTCGTATCGCAACTTCACGATGCCGGAGCTATACCATGTGATTCACGGTATTGAGCTGTTTAGCCCTAAGTTCAATGTGGTGCCGCCTGGAGTTAACGAAACCTACTTCTTCCCCTATACAAATCAGGGCGATCGCCTGGTGGATGACATTGAGCGATTGACGGATTTGTTGTTTACTCGCGATGATCCCGATCAGGTGTTTGGCACGCTGGATGACCCGACGAAGCGGCCCATCTTCTCGATGGCGCGGCTGGATCGGATCAAAAATATGACGGGTCTCGTCGAGTGTTTTGGCAAAAGTCCGGCATTGCAAGAGCGCTGCAATCTAATTTTGGTGGCGGGCAAGTTGCGGTCAAAAGACACCTCAGACCAAGAAGAAGCCAGCGAGATCGAAAAGCTCTATCGCCTGATTGATGAGTATGACCTGCATGGCCACATTCGGTGGCTGGGCGTGCGCTTGAGCAAGAGTGACTCAGCCGAGGTTTACCGCATCATTGCAGATCACCAAGGCATTTTTGTGCAGCCTGCGCTATTTGAGGCGTTTGGTTTGACGGTGCTAGAGTCCATGATTACTGGGCTGCCCACGTTCGCTACCCGATTTGGTGGGCCGTTGGAAATTATTCAAGACCGGGTCAATGGGTTCTACATTAACCCGACGCAGCCGGAGGAGATGGCCGAAATTATTCTGGAATTTGCGTCGAAATGTGACCAAAACGCCGACTATTGGTCCCAAATTTCACAACGGGCGATCGCCCGCGTCTACAGCACGTATACCTGGAAGATCCACACCACACGGCTGCTATCGTTGGCCCGTATCTACGGTTTCTGGAACTACACTACAAAAGAAAACAACGAGCGTGAAGACTTGCTTCGATACATTGAAACGATCTTCCATCTGCTGTTTAAGCCCCGAGCCAAGGCTCTGATGGAGAAACACGCGAACAATTAGCGGGTAATCCACGGACGGGTAAGCTGAGCGTCGCCGACGTGTAAACACCAAAACTAGTAGAGGCTGTTTCCTGCAAGGAAACAGCCTCTACTAGTTTTAA
>JBGTOF010000028.1:0-6146 GCA_041742695.1 Elainellales cyanobacterium
ATAGACCGTGGAGCGATCGCCCTAGCAGCCTTAGCCTGGAGTGACGCCCAGGGGCGCACCCGCTCAGCCGATTGCCCTCCGCCGCAACATCCTCTAAAACCGACTCTCGCCACGCCGCCAGCAACAGAGTAGGCCCTCTGCTGTACTGGCTCAAGGGCCATAGCCCGACCAATGCCGCTCAACGCCCTAGCAATCACAATGACAGAATCTTTAATTACTTTTGGCATAACTTTTTTCCTTAAGTATGCGAATGAAAATAATAGATGAAACGCTTTGAATATCAGGTTTATCTACTCCTGAATAGGCTCAAAATGCCCTCTCACTCTTTGTTTTATTTCTCCCATAAGGCTCTTTTTACTGGTAGCGCAGAACTGACAGCACGAAACGATAGAACCGAAGAGCACCTCGATTAATTGCCTCATTGATAATCTTGGGAGCCCAGAACCACTGGAATCTCATTGCCATTCTCAACAAGATTTGTATTTTTCGAGGTGCCCCGAAGATACAGGACGTGTTGCATACAGTCTCTGCCTAACTGCTCTAAATCACATCCTCAATCAGTTGTAAATATCAGCTTTGAAGATAGCCCCTTGGGCACAATCGAGTCATCAACTATAGATTTGACTGGGCTGATAGTCCATGTATTTAATCAGCTTAGCCAGGCAGGGTTCCCATTGTTGGCGCATAGACAAATAAGACTTAGCCCCAGAGGTGGGGGCGTCGGTCGTTTTAATGCCGTTTTGGCTGAGGGTTTCTAAGGCGTGGTAATAGTGCTCTTGCCACAGCGGTTCAGCAGATTCTTGGGGTGAAGTCTGCTCCCCAGAATCAATCGACTGATCTATCTCTCTCATCAAATGCATCCCGCCACACCACAGCTCTGCCGTCCCCGAAGACTTTGCCAGGGCTCTATACTGGTCGGCATCGAGCGCGCTGTTGATCAACGTGGCAATATCGATTGTTAGATAGACCACGCGGGGCAAGGCATAGTAGCTCTGGTGGTAGCGAAAATAGAGCAGTAAGGGGTAAGAGTTGTTGAATTCCAGAAGACTCGTTAAGTCTTTGGCGATATTTGAAACCTCTTGATAAAGGCTGGCCTCATTACCTGAGGCTAAGCGAGCGAGCAGCACCGCTGAGTCAGCAGTGCTGGCGGTGCGATGGTGCAAACTCAGCGCAAAGATGTTGCGTTGGGTGAGAGCACCATAAACCGACAGCACGTAGGACAGCACCAGGGTGAAGACAGAAAACCCCAGCAGACTTTTGAGTACGATCAGCAGGCGATAGAAAGCAGTTTGAGGCACCAGATCGCCAGTGCCCAGAGTGCTTAGGGAAAAGCCCGAATAGTAGAGGGCGGTAGCAAAATCGGTGGAGGTTTCACCCTGCTCAACTTGAATGCCGGTGCCCAGTGCTGGCCAAATGATCAGGGCAAACCCCAGCAGCAGCAGCCCCACCCACACACTAATCAGCGTGACCAGGATCGTTGGTCCTCCGTAGGAAAGAATGCGATCGCGGCGTTTTGGCGGCCCTTTGGCAAGCCAGCGAAACCCGCGCCACACGACTTTGGCCACAGGAATGCTCAGCAAATTGCTCTCAGCACGGGGATGTAAAACCGTTAGAAAAACGTCGATTAATGCCGTCAAGACTAGCACGGTGCCGATCAGCGGTAAAAGGACGGACATGTGCTCTAGCAATAGAGGTGTAGTCCCTAGAGTTAACCACGCAAACCCAATCTATTCATCCCTCCCAGTGCATGCGCTCTGTGCAGAGAATCTGAGGCGAGCTAAGGGTTTTGGGTGAGGGCGATCGCCCCTTAGGCCGCAATTAATACCGCAGGTTGATGCCGACTAGGGGCAGGCCGCTAATAATCAAAACATAAGGACAGCCGCTGCGTGAGCTACTCGATAGATGTTGGCCCAGGGTTTTGGTTCAGAGTTTTGGCTCCAAATTAAGCTTCGTTAGATGCTTAGCCTAGAGTCAATGGCTCAGTCCCCAGCTTTCTATTTGGCCCGATTTGGCTTCCCTATGGTTAAACTTAAACCTTATTTTGAGCGCCACTATCCCCGATTAGAACGCCTCATTGCGATCATCGCCCTGGTTAATTTGGTGCTGGTGTTTTTTGATCTGACCTATCTTAATCTGCGGCCCGTTTATCGACAGTATTTGACGTCGGTCACACACCTCTATGACCCGGTCAAAGGCATTCAGGCCCATCCACAGACCGCGCAGTATCAGGCTCAGGTGGATCAGATTAAAGTACAGCTCACCGAGGCCGATGTGCAATTCCGGGACGGAGCGCTTCGCGAATCGCCCGCCGTCACCGCCTCATTAGCCAACCTGCAAACCCTGAGTCAGCAGTTAGTGACCGAGCAGGTCTTTGCCCAGCCCCACGGCAGCCATGCCCTCGTCACCCTTCAGCAGACCCTGCAAGCCCGCACGGGTCAGCCCTCAACCCAAGCGGCGCTGAGCCAGTTTTGGTCGGTGGATTACCTAGAGCAGCGGGGTTGGCAGTCAGAGCTAGAGTTTTGGGAGCGCCAGATTCAGCCCTTCTTTCAGGCCAACTACTATCGCACCGTCAACCGCTGGGGCGCACCGACCGATTATTTCTGGCTGATTGATCTGCCGTTTGTGCTAATTTTTGCAGCCGATATAGGGGCGCGCATCGTCACCACCCGGCGGCGTCACCCCCTCCTCACCTGGTTCGAGGCAGCGCTGCGACGATGGTATGACCTGTTTCTTATCCTGCCCGTTTGGCGCGCCTGGCGAATGTTGCCCGTGGCGTTGCGCCTGTATCAAATCGATGTGCTTAACTTAGACCCGCTACAGGCCGAAGCCCAGCGCGAGGTCATTGTCACTGTCGGGGCGGACATTGCCGGTATCTCTGGCATTGAGATTATCGAGCAGCTTCAAGATGCGATTCGTCAGGGAGAGCTGCTGAACTGGATCGCCCTGATTGACCCAGCGGACAATGGTGCTGGCAACATCGTGGCAGAGGAAGAGATGAGTGCGATCGCCCATCGCCTATACCAGGTAGGCATCGACAACATCTTGCCCCAGGTGCAGCCCGACATCGAAGACTTGGTGCAACACAGCATCACCAAAACCCTCGAGCAAATGCCCGGCTATCCCCAGATCAACAATCTGCCTGGCCTTGGGCAGATCTCAACCCAGGTGCAACACCTATCGCAGTCGATGGCCCAAAACCTGTATCGCAGCATTGCGGGCAGCTTACTCGATACCGAGGGAACTGCCATTACCGCGCGGCTGCAGCATAATTTACGGGAGGCGATCGCCCACGAGCTGAGCCAGCACCACACCCGCCGAGAAATTGAATCGCGGCTGGTAAGCGCCCTCGAACAATTCAAGTTTAAATATGTGAAAGCCCTAGCCGAGTCAGGGGTCGAAAAGCTGTCAGAACATACAGAACTGCTACGCAGGCAAATTAGCTGATCATCTAGCCCCCAGCCGTAGCCGTAGGGCACTGCCCACCACTAACACTATCCTGACGCGTTCAGGCAAATCTAAGTTTTTCCAGATGCATTCCAGATGCATTAAAGCTCCAATCGTTGTATTTTGCGGATTAACCACAGTGATACAACGATTAGAGCGCTAGGGAGAAGATCAATTTTTTAGTCTCGGCTAATACCTGACTTAAGAAACTAGCTGCGAACCTTAACGGTTATATCTGCAACGCGCTGTCCGAGAGCCTTCGCAATTTCTAAATCTTCAGGTTTAGGGCTTAGTTCCCCTTGCCCACCCGCAATGGTGCTAGCGCCATAGGGCGTGCCGCCCCGTGCTTCTGTATGAATCATGCCTGGGAGTGAATACGGTACTCCTACAATCAGCATTCCTAAATGCAAAAGAGGCACCATCATGGTTAATAGGGTGGTTTCTTGCCCCCCATGAGTAGACGCCGTTGAAGTAAAGACCCCAGCGGGCTTGCCTTCCATTTCGCCATTGAGCCAGAGCGCCGAAGTTGAATCAATCAGCTGCTTCATTTGCGCGGTCATATTGCCATAGCGGGTAGGAGACCCCCAAATGACCCCATCTGCTGCTCGCAAATCATCAACGGTACAAATCGGAATATCTTGCTGCTGTTCTCGTACTTGGCGAGCCGCTTCATTTTCGTTGATTTTTTCATCTACTGCCTGGAACTCTTGCACTCGGCGTAGCATCACTTCAACATTCGCAACTTGTCCTGCGCCTTCGGCAACTGCTTTTGCCAATGCCAATGTATGACCATACATTGAATAGTAAACTACTAAAACCTTCATTTCTGCTCCACAATTTAACGTTTACACTTCAACGCTCACTTTGAGAATTGTGCGAATTAGGCTAGCGTGTGACCTGCCGCTGTAATCAACTGCTTAAAGGTTTCTTCAGATGCTTCAGATTCAACAGTGACTGTTTTGGATGACGCATCAACATTAACTGTTGCTTCTGGTTGAGAAGTTAAGATGACTTTTTCTAGCTCTTCTGCAGATTCTGGGCTATCTAGCGTCGGCACATAAAGCTTTAAAGACATAGCGGAAATACTCGTTATTAGCATTAATTTTCAAGGTTAATTGTTGCTGTTATCACGCCAAATCGCATGACACAAAAGATAGATTTCTTTAGGAAATTACTCATTTTACTTGGACTAAAGGCTTAGTGGTGCAGAAAACTTTTTTGAGTCTCATGATGGACAGCCCAGACGGTCAAAATAGCGGCTGAAGCCCACTGCCTTGGTTCAATCTCCTGAGAAATCTCAAATCTGCTGTCTCGGCAAAAATCCTTTATTCATAAGGGTTTCAGGAGTTTTCTGCACCACCAAGGATTTTTGACTCTGAATGCTGAAAGATAATCTGGATGCGCTACCCTGATCGACTGACAAGGCAGCCTAACGGTTCGCTTGAGCGGCTGCAAATAACCTTTACAATGCACCAAGAGCTTTTGTCAGTCCGCTCCAAGCGAATTGTTAGACCGTGTTCGGCAAAAATTATTTATCCATTACCATAGCCCTGCTCAAGATCATGAGAACCATCAAAATTGAAGTCCATCAAAATTCTATTGCCTCGCCTGACAGCAATATTGTCTCTGCCATCGCCGTCCCAATCGCCAACTAGATACTGGTTCTCGCTATTGCCTTGACCATAGCATTGCTCAAGATCATGCCTGCCATCGAAGTTGAAGTCCATTAAAACACAATTGCCTCGTCTAACAGCGAGGTTATCTTTGCCATCGCCGTCCCAATCGCCAACTAAATACTGGTTCTCGCTATTACCACGACCATAGGGTTGCTGAATGTCATGCCTTCCATCAAAGTTAACGTCCATCAGGACGTTATTAGTTCTTCTAACAGCAAGATTAGTTCTTCGATCTCCATCCCAATCCCCCACCAGATATTGCTCTTCATGCCTAATACCATACAAACTTCGTACACCAGTAATGTCAGTTGCACTAAGTTGTCCGTTTCCGTTCCAGTTGGGGTTGCAATAGTTCATTACTGAGTTTAAATCCCAAGGACCAATCAAAAGATTGCCATCGGAACCTTGTCTTTCTTGAATACACCATTGTTGACTAGTACCAGCTTGAGCAGTAGGAGTGTCAGGACGATTTTGTTCATGAGCAAAACCAAGAGCATGACCGAACTCATGTACAGCGATGAGTCTAATACAACGCTCGCGCATAGCTTGGCAGGGTGTGTCCCAGTTCTGAAATGTGAAATTCAGAACCATTCCATTTCTAACACCATCCAGTCGAGAGCCTAACCCTTTTACATGCGGACCTTCATCACTAATTTGAATACGAATCCCTCGGCTTCCATCATTACAAGTTCCCCATCCCACAAAATTTACAGCAGACTCTCGTTGCCAAGAGTTAGCGGCAGCTTCTTGAACCCATCTCATTTCATTGACAAAATTACTGTTTGGGTTCTCCCAACATATCGAAATGTTATTAGAACTCCAAATTGCTGATGTTTCAGCATAAAGAGGAAATTCTAGTTCTTGGGATGAAGCACTCTCAGTAACAATATGGATAGCTACTGTTGATAAAGGTAATATCCCAATAAACATGAACTTTTTCAACCATGCTTTTAAGTTAGCTTTTCCCATTTTTTCCTTGGTTTTTGTTTCTACAAAATTTTCAATGACAACCTCACCCGTCGTGTC
>JBGTOF010000038.1:0-3123 GCA_041742695.1 Elainellales cyanobacterium
GCATTTGCGCTGCCGTGGTGATCAGCGACGGGTTGGTTGTGGCGTCGTGGGGTTTGAATTCTTTAATCGATTGAAAGTCTCCGGTGTCTGCGACCACAATGGTCATTTCACGAAGCTGTTCCAGTAGGCTCTGAGTCATAATTTTCTCCGCATTGTCTTTCACAGGGGTATCCTAACCGGGATTTAGCGGGATCTGGCTATCCCTTTGGAATGGCTTAATCCAATCACACTTTAAAGAGGGCGGCTGGTATTGCACATGTCATTTAGGCAGAGGCGTCCCAGCAACTGATGGGGCAGGTGTAGCATGGTCGCTATTCCCCCTCTCTCACCCATCTTCTAATCTCACCTAACTAATTTCATCAAATCCGGCGTGGGATGGCGGGCGGGTCTGTGCAACGGTTGCCCGTGGCCAACGCAACTGCTGTGATTCCTATAAGCAATTGAGCAATGTTGGGGGGAATGGCGAATTCTTTAGCCCTTGCTTAAGCCATCATGTTGGCTGTGGTTTCGTGCGATCGCCCGCGCAGGGGTGGTTTGAGTTTGAGAGTCAGTTTGACACTGCAACATCCATTCCCTTCTGGCCTCTCGGGCCTTTGTGGTTAGATAGCCCTCTGATTTCCATTGTGAGAGTTTCAGCCGCAGTTGTGTGACTCTGCTGCAAAATCGGGCATGATTTCTACCCTTTGATGACGGGACAGATGCAGGAATCAGGAGGTGCGCCATACAGGTAGGAGAAAGAACACTGGGCGATGGGGCGTCACTCTGGTATTCTGCATGGGTTAGATGTGGAGGGTCTCCCGGTTGACTCTAAAGGCTATAGGATGGTCGTCTCGAATGGTGGGCGTGGCGCTGATGCTGATGCTAGCGACTCCAGCCTCGGCGAACAGCCTGCGATCTTGGCAATATGACACCCGCAGTCAACGACTCACGTTTACGACGCAGCAGGACGTGCAGCCGAGGGCGCAGCTGATTTTCAATCCCACGCGATTAGTCATTGACTTACCTGGTGTGCGGTTGGGGACACCCCGCACGCAAGCGGGCAGTGCAGGCATTCGCGAAATTCGCACAGGGCAGGTAACGGCAGATTCGGCCCGCCTGGTAGTAGAGCTAGAGCCGGGCTATACGCTCGACCCTCAGCAGGTGGCCTTTCGCGGTCAGTCGCCTACCGAATGGACGGTGCAATTGCCCACGCCTACCCGCACTACAGCTGCGTTGCCAGACGCTGGTGCGATCGCCCAGCCCTCTTCTAACCAAGATCAATCTAGCGAGAGAGCGGAATCGGCAGATGCGGCTGATGAAGCAGATGCGATGGAAGTAGAGGACGAGCCCGCCGCATCTCTGCCCCCTGCCTCAACGTCAACCAATCGCTTTAATCGACCGGGCACTCAGTCCGACGCGTCGGCGGATGACCCGACGGCGGCAGTGATTCAGACCATCCGGCTAACGGGGGATGGCTTGTTTGTGCTGACGCAGGGTGAGGTCTCTCGGGCGCGGGTGCGGCGAGAACGGGGCGATCGCCGCATTTTTATAGACTTAGACAATACTCGTTTACCCGAACGACTGCTCGACCAAACCGAGCCGATCAATCGCTTTGGCGTCACCCAGATTCGCTATACCCAACGCCGGGCAGACCCCCCAACCACCCGGCTAGAGCTAGAGCTAGAAGACCCCAACCCCAATTGGCAGGCGAGCATTAGCCCGCTGGGTGGCGGTGTTGTGCTGTTGCCAGGCCGCCAGGCTGAGGCTGACGCTGGGGCTGACAGTGATGCTGATGCTGATGCTGTGCCGACTCCATCCCCCGCGCCGAATGTAGCAGCAGATCCGGATAGTTCCACAGACATCCCGGTGACGCAGCCGGTGGTAGCGCCGACGATTACCGCCATCGCTCTGGCGCGCAACGGCGCTAGTTTAGAAATTCAGGGCAATTATCCGCTGGATTTTGAGGTGGAGCGCGATCGCTCTAACCGGTATCGCTTCACGTTTCCCAATACCCAAGCCGCGCGCGGAGCGATGCGCGTAGATGTGACCCAGAGCAGCCGCGTTGTGGCGATCACCCTACAGGAGCGGCAAGGGGCATTAGAGCTAGACCTCCAGCTTGCGCCAGATGTGGAGATTCCCCAAATTCCCCAAGCTGAGGGACGGTTTGGCACGCGATCGCCCACCCTCACGCTGCCGTTGGCGCGCCCCCACTGGCAGCCCAATGCCCAAGTGCCGTCGGTTCGCTTGCCTGATCTGAGCCGCCGCAACCTCACCGTTGTGCTTGATCCGGGGCATGGCGGGCGTGACCCAGGTGCGGTGGGTATTGGCGGTCTGCAAGAAATTCAGGTGGTGAACAGCATCACGCCTCAAGTGGCGGCGTTGCTAGAGCGGGCGGGGGTGCGCGTGGTGCTGACCCGTCGCGATAACACCACGCTCGACCTAGAGCCGCGCGTGCGGTTGGCAGATCAGGCGAACGCGACGATTTTTGTCAGCATTCATGCCAACGCCATCAGCATGAGCCGCCCCGATGTCAACGGCATCGAGACGTTTTATGCGTCGGGTCAGGGGCAAGTGCTGGCGCAGGCGATTCAAGATAGCCTGATTGAGGCCACGGGGTCGCCCAGCCGTGGGGCGCGATCGGCCCGATTTTATGTGATTCGCCGCACGTCGATGCCGGCTGCACTGGTTGAGGTGGGGTTTGTGACGGGTGCAGAAGACGCGCCACGCATGCGGGATGAGCGCTATCGGGCGTTGCTGGCTCAGGCGATCGCCCGAGGCATTTTGCAATACTTGCAATAAGCTCTCTCTCGAGTAATGTCACCATTGCTTGACATTTGGGCAATTGATGCCTAGGGCGATCGCCCCTGCGTACTAGAATAGATGACTGGCTGCAATGCACGAGTTCGCCTAATCTACCCTCTGTAGCCTGAGATTTTTATGACTTCCTCAATTCGGTTCTTGATGTGCGCGCCCGACCACTACGACGTGGATTATGTAATTAACCCCTGGATGGAGGGCAACGTTCACAAATCCTCGCGCGATCGCGCGGTAACGCAATGGCAAGGGCTCTATCACATCCTCAAAGACCGAGCCCTAGTAGACTTGGTCGCGCCGCACCAAGGCGTGCCCGACATGGTGTTTACC
>JBGTOF010000073.1:0-2912 GCA_041742695.1 Elainellales cyanobacterium
GAGATTGCCTTGAGCGATCGCAGTGCATACACTGCTACCCGAGTCGAAAAGCGATCGCGCGCGGTCATGAGCGATTGGTCAATGGTGGCGCATTCCTCTGGCGTCAAAAATTCGCTTGGTATCGGCTGAGAATTAGTCATCAAAATTTGGGTTAGATATTCGTAGGAGTTTCCTCCAACTTATTGGGAGGGCGATTGAAGGGCGTTTGAGCGGTTAGCCACAGAGGCATCCATCTGAATCAAATAGCCGCAGCGATGCTCGCCATCCACAATCCAATGGGTGCGCTCTACGCTGCAATCTTGCAGGGCAATCTGAAACAGCTCTAGCTCATGGCCGCACACGCTGGGGAACGACTCCGCAATTTGTGAAATGGCGCAGTTGTATTCGGTAATGACGAAGCGATCGCTCGCCTCTCTACCGTCTGCAGGCAACTTCGCAGGAGACAGCGCAGGCATTCCAGCGTCTGTCACGCTAGCACTAGCAGATGCCGACGCTGGAGCCTCATCACCGGGAATCACGGGGTGCCATTCTGCCATATAGCCTTCGGCTTGCCTTAGGTCTACCAGCCGAGCCACTCGCTCTTGCAGCGATCCCGAACCCACCTGCTGGCGATAGTCCAGCGCCTTTCGTTGCCACTGCATCCGCAGAATGTCGCCGACCTTGTCTTTGCCGACCGTTTCAGCCAGAGTGGTGAGCAATGACAGGGCAAAGTCGTCGTAGCGTTCAGGCAGGCGATCGCGCCCCTTTTGAGTAAGTTGATACACATAGCTGGGGCGACCCATCCCCTCTTGCAGGGACCGATGCTCAATCAGCGCCTCTTCCTCTAAATCTTTTAAGTGCCGCCGCACCGCTTGGGGACTAATGCCAATCTGCTCTGCCACGTTGTGCGCGCTGGCATGTCCCTGCTTCAGCAGATAATCTAAAATGTCTTGCTTTGTAGAAGATTGCTGAGTCGTTGTCATAATGCTCTTGCGCCATAATGTCGTACGGACTCGATTGCGATAACCCTCTTACAGTCGGGTTCACCACCAGATTTCTATCATCACCCGATAAACTTTGACAACTAAGGTGTTGCTAAAGTAGCCTACAATATAGAAAAGCAACCTCCGTGTTGTTTTAATTATATAGAGTCAACTCGCATCTGTCGCCCGATTCTAGATTGAGATATTCATGAGTACACCAACCGACACCACCCAAGCCACCGACAAAAGCCTAGAGACCATGCGCAGCTTTGCTGAGCAGTATGCCAAGCGCACGGGCACCTACTTTTGTGTAGACCCGGGTGTGACCGCTGTGGTTATTGAAGGCTTAGCCAAACATAAAGATGACTTGGGTGCGGCGCTGTGCCCCTGCCGCCACTATGAAGATAAGAAAGCGGAAGCCTCTGCCACGTATTGGAACTGCCCCTGTGTGCCCATGCGCGAGCGCAAAGAGTGCCACTGCATGCTGTTTCTCACGTCGGATAACGACTTTGCGGGCGACCAACAAGAAATCACTTTTGATGAAATTCGCAGCGTGACGAATCTAGCCTAGAGATTCCTAAACGGCAGGAAGGATAGGGCGATCGCTCCCTTATTCCTGACTGCATTCGCTCCCTTGCTTTCTGAACCTTCTGCCGAGAGAACACGAGACTCATGTCTACTTCTGTCAAATCCCTAGTTAGTCAGCCCTACAAGTACGGCTTCGTCACTGACATCGAGTCTGACAGTTTGCCGCCTGGGCTCAGCGAAGACGTGATTCGGCTCATTTCCGCTAAGAAGAATGAGCCAGAGTTCATGCTCAACTTTCGCCTGCGCGCCTATCGCCAATGGCTCAAAATGACAGAACCTAACTGGGCCGCTGTGGGCTATCCCAGCATTGATTACCAAAAGATTGTTTACTACTCTGCGCCCAAGCAAAAAGACAAATTGCAGAGCCTAGATGAAGTAGACCCTACCCTACTCGAAACATTCGAAAAACTGGGCATCTCTCTCTCTGAGCAAAAGCGGCTCTCTAACGTGGCAGTAGACGCGATTTTTGATAGCGTTTCGGTTGCCACCACATTTCGCGAAAAGCTAGCCGAAAAAGGCGTTATTTTCTGCCCCATCTCGGAAGCAGTGCATGACTATCCTGAACTGATCGAGAAGTATCTAGGCACTGTTGTACCCGTAGGCGACAACTACTTTGCCGCCCTTAACTCTGCCGTGTTTACCGATGGGTCATTCGTCTATATCCCCAAAAATACGCCATGCCCAATGGAGCTCTCTACCTACTTCCGCATTAACAATGGGGAGTCGGGGCAGTTTGAGCGGACGCTAATTGTGGCCGAAGAAGGCAGCTCCGTCACCTATTTGGAAGGCTGCACGGCGCCCATGTTTGATACCAATCAACTCCACGCAGCCGTAGTAGAACTAGTGGCGCTTGATAATGCTGAAATCAAGTACTCTACCGTGCAGAACTGGTTTGCCGGAGACGAAAATGGTAAAGGCGGCATTTACAACTTTGTCACCAAGCGCGGGCTGTGTCAGGGCAAAAATTCTAAAATCTCTTGGACTCAGGTAGAAACTGGATCGGCCATTACCTGGAAGTACCCCAGCTGCGTATTGATAGGGGATAACTCCGTGGGTGAGTTCTATTCAGTGGCGTTGACCAACCACATGCAGCAGGCTGATACTGGCACCAAGATGGTGCATATCGGCAAGAACACCCGCAGCACCATTATTTCTAAAGGCATCTCTGCGGGGAAGTCCAAGAACAGCTATCGCGGTCTGGTGAAGGTAGGGCCCAAGGCAGAGGGTGCCCGCAACTATTCTCAGTGTGACTCTATGCTGATTGGCGATACGGCTGGGGCGAATACCTTTCCTTATATCCAGGTGCAAAACAACACCGCCCAAGTTGAGCATGAAGCGTCAACCTCCAAGATTGGGGAAGAC
>JBGTOF010000144.1:0-4277 GCA_041742695.1 Elainellales cyanobacterium
GGTCATCGCCCTACCCGATACCTGGGCCAACTACAAAGAGATGAAGTCCAGCTTTTTGCAGAAGTATCCCTTTATCCGGCTGAATGACCTAAACCCCGACGCCAGCTCTGCCGAAGAGCTAGAAGCCATTCGCGCGAACAAAAACAACCGTGGCCCTCAAAACCCTGATGTACTTGATGTAGGGTTCCAGTTTGGGGAAGAGGCAAAACTAGAAGGCTTGCTCCAACCCTACAAAGTCGCCACATGGGATTCCATTCCTGACCCGCTAAAGGATGCCGACGGGTTTTGGTATGGCGACTATTACGGCGTCATGACGTTTGAGGTCAATACCGACATTGTGCAAACCCTGCCTGAAGACTGGGCAGACCTGTTAAAGCCCGAATATCGTGGTCAAGTCGCGCTTGCAGGCGATCCGCGCCAGTCGGGGCAAGCGATCAATGCCGTGTGGGCCGCAGCCCTGGGCAACGGCGGTTCCCTCACCAACGCCGAGCCCGGTCTAGAGTTCTTTAAGCAGTTAAACGAAGCCGGAAACTTCTTGCCCGTCATTGCCCGACCCGCCACCATCGCCCAGGGCGAAACCCCCATTGCTCTCCGCTGGGATTACAACGCGCTAGGCAATCGCGATTCAACGGGCGGCAATCCTGAAATTGCCGTGGTGGTGCCCAAAACAGGGCTGCTGGCAGGCGTGTATGTGCAAGCCATTAGTGCCTATGCGCCCCGCCCCAATGCCGCCCGTCTGTGGATGGAGCATCTCTACTCAGATGAGGGCCAAATGATCTGGCTGAAAGGCTACTCCCGTCCAGTCCGGTTCGATGACTTGAAAACCAAGAATGCTGTGCCCAATGACCTGCTGAGCAAGTTACCCTCACCTGAACTATATGAGCAGGCTCAGTTTCCCAATGGTGAGCAGATCAAAGCAGCGTCTGACATCATTACCCAGGGCTGGGATCAAGTGGTGGGTGCGGACGTGCAGTAACTCCCAAGATGCTAATGACTGAGCGGATGGCGGGTCTGTCTACTCAGTCATTCGTCCAATTCTTTGCTCAGTTATTCGCTTAGTCATTTGCTAAGGGATGTTGGAGTTGCCGCGATTGCGCTTCTCGTTCAGATTTGTGTTCATTGCTTAGGGTCTCGCCTGTGTCTTCCGTTCAACCTGTTAGTCTCCCAATAGCACCGAGTGCACCTGTCCGCCGTTTCAACTGGTCTTGGGATTGGCTGGGGGTAGCGCCATTTTTTGCGTTTGCGATCGCCTTTCTGTTCATCCCTGCCGCCTCAATTGTGATTCGCAGCTTTCAAGACAGCAACGGCAGCCCCACCCTACAAAACATCTTCGACCTAACGCAGCCGTTCATTGTGTCGGCATTTGCCGTTAGCATTCGCCTCAGTCTATTCACAGCACTACTGGGCTGCTTGATTGGGGGGCTCATGGCCTATGCCATTAGCTTGGGCGAACTGCCCCGAGTGGTGCGATCGTCCCTATCGTCCTTTTCGGGCGTAGCGGCAAACTTTGCTGGGGTGCCCTTGGCCTTTGCTTTTATTGCCACACTGGGGCGCTTGGGTATGGTCACAGACTGGCTCAAGTGGATTGGCCTTGACTTGTATCAGTCAGGGTTCAATATCTACACCTTTTGGGGACTGAGCTTCACCTACCTCTACTTCCAGATTCCTCTAGCAGTGCTGATCCTGTTGCCTGCGTTTGACGGGCTTAAACGCGAGTGGCGCGAAGCCGCAGAAAACTTGGGTGGCTCCACCTGGGACTATTGGCGCTATGTGGGTCTCCCAATCCTTGCGCCATCCATTCTAGGCACCCTGATTTTGATGTTTGGCAATGCCTTCGGGGCACAGGCTACCGCGTTTGCCTTGACAGGTGGCCAAATTAACTTAGTATCGATTTTAATTGGGGCGCAGATTAGCGGGGATGCACTACAAAACCCTGGTTTGGGCAATGCTCTAGCACTGGGTATGGTGGCGGTGATGGCGATGTCTATTGCGATTTACGGATGGTTGCAACAGCGCGTATCGAGGTGGTTGAAATGACCCAAAGTCGATTTTGGCCCTGGCTGTGGATCGCGATTGGCGGCGCCTATTTTGTTATCCCGCTGGTGGCAACGTTTATCTTTTCCCTCAAAGCAGAACGGGATACGTTGGGATTTCTAGCCTACGCGAATGTGTTTGATGATCCCAACTTTCTCAGCAGCTTTACGTTTTCAATGATGGTGGCCTTGGTGGCGATCGCCCTTTCTTGGCTCTTGGTCGTACCGACTGTCTACTGGGTGCATTACCGCATGCCTCGGCTGCGGTTTGTGGTAGAACTGATGACGCTTATGCCATTCGTAGTGCCCGCCGTGGTGCTGGTCTTTGGGCTGATTCGCACCTACAACACCACGTTGCTCAACTCCCGGCAGGGCGGCTGGGTGCTGCTCACGGCGGCATACATTATCCTCTCGTTTCCCTATATGTATCGCTCTGTGGATACGGGGATGCGGGCGATCGATGTGCGCACCCTCACCGAGGCCGCCCAGAGCATTGGTGCTAACTGGCAGACGATTATCTTTCGGGTCATTTTTCCCAATCTGCGAGTGTCGTTACTCAACGGCGCGTTTCTCACCTTTGCCATCGTCATGGGCGAATTCACCATTGCGGCTCTGCTGGCCCAGCCCGCCTTTGGGCCCTACATGAACCTGCTCAGCAGCAGCCGAATTTATGAACCCTCTGCCCTCGCAATCATTAGCTTTGCGCTGACCTGGGGGGCGATCGCCCTGGTTCAGTTTCTTGGTCGCGGCAACGCCCAACATCTGTCTGGGCCACGCTAGAGAGCAGTTATAGAAGGGACTATTTCGAATTTCTAGTTCACCCTAGCTTCCTCCACAACGCCCACCACCGCACACCCGATTCCCTTCGGACTTCCCGCCTCAATCTCCCGGCTTCCGACCTCTAATCCTCAATTCCCATGTCGTATCTGCAACTTCATCACCTGCAAAAGACCTATGGCACCGTTACCGCGGTGCAAGACATTAGCCTCGACATTGAACCGGGGGAATTCATTTCGTTGTTAGGGCCCTCGGGCTGTGGCAAGACCACCATTCTGCGAATGATTGCCGGATTTGAAAAGCCGACGCAGGGATCAATGGTGTTAGAAGGCCACGACATTACCCGCTTGCCCCCCAACCGTCGCGATATGGGAATGGTATTTCAGTCCTACAGTCTGTTTCCTCACATGACCGCAGCTCAAAACATTGCCTTTGGGCTGCGGCTGAAGAAACTGCCCGCCACGCAGCAGCGACCGCGCGTTCAAACCATGTTGGAGCTTGTGGGGCTAGAGCAGATGGGCGATCGCTTTCCCCATCAGCTCTCCGGCGGGCAGCAGCAGCGCGTCGCCTTAGCGCGAGCATTGGCGATCGCTCCCCGCGTTTTGCTGCTCGATGAACCCCTCTCAGCTCTGGATGCTCGGGTGCGGGTGCAGCTTCGCAACGAGATCCGCCGCATTCAGCAACAGCTCAACATCACCACCCTTTTCGTCACCCACGACCAAGAAGAAGCCCTCTCCATTTCGGATCGCGTCGTGGTCATGTCACAGGGGCACATTGAGCAAGCCGGCACCCCAGAAGATATTTATCTCGCCCCCAGCACGCCCTTCACTGCGTCGTTCATTGGCGCAATGAACCAGATTCCGGGACAGTGGCATGAAGGGCGGGTGCGGGTGCGACCCGAGGACCTCTCAACCCAGGGCGACAGCCCAGAAGAATGGCTCCAAGTGCAGCCAACCGACCTACCGGATGGCACACTCGTCATTGTGCTGGTGCGTCCCGAAAGCATCCAAATTCTCGACGAGGAATCAGCCCAGCCACCCAACGTTAACGTGATCAGCGGTCTAATCGCGAGCCGTCTATTCCTGGGATCTGTCGTCCGTCTCTCCCTGCTAATTGGCGACTTTTATCTCAAAGTAGACGTGCCCACTGACCGCGCCGATCAACATCAATTGGGGCAGGTCGTGCGTCTCGCCTTTGCTGCTGAGCAATGTCGCATTCTACCCGTAGAAGCAGAACCTACAGCCCCCGGCGTACCGTCAGCCATCGCTGATGTTGCCATATCTGACAATGACGCAAAACGATCGATCTATCGAGAGCGCTAGTTGCATCGTGCCGAGAAATCCGTATCAACGTCAGTTCGACAAAATCAGAGCTCAAGCCTCTCAAAACCTGTGTTCGATAGACTTATCCTGTATCACCATTGCCACAACGCTTAATGTCTATCCCTATAGCGATGTCACTATCCTT
>JBGTOF010000159.1:0-16596 GCA_041742695.1 Elainellales cyanobacterium
GTGAGGGGGCGATCGCCCTCATATCGCCCTCATGATCACTACACGAGTTGGTCAAACATTGCAACCATTTCGCGTTCAAAGGCGACTTGGGCGCGGTTGGTTTTGCCGCCCAGAAACAGCGTATCGCCCTCCACCAACCCCCACACCTGAGAGTGCGATAGGTAGCTAAGCATCACGCTGAGCATCAGCAGGCCAAACCCAGCATAGACAAGGGGAATGCCCGGATCCGCCTTAATTTGTAGTCCGGTGCTGCCCACGAGTTCATCTAGCCCGAGCTGCACCCCATTTACTTCTGCGCCCATGCCCTGTCGCAGAGTGCCTGCAATCTGCCCCTGTTGGTCATAGATAATCACTGTGCCCTGCAGATCTTTGGCAATCACCGAGACGCCTTCGCTTAAATCCGGTTTGGTCGGAATCCACGTGCCCCAGAGGCGACCGCTGCTGCCCGTGTTGATTTGCGCCATCGGCAATTGCAGCACTGGACTGTTGTTGAGGTGGATGCGAATGGCGGCGATCGCCCAATCTGCTTGGTATAGCGTAACGCCTTTGTATCGCAGGGGCTCATTGACGTGAATGGTCTTGCGCTTCACCTCAGCGCCTTGGTCATCCAACACCGATAGATCTGAATAAAACTGATCAATGCCGCCCTCGGGCGTATAGTCAATCCAAAACCGATTGACGTGAACCGACCAATCCTTAGGGATTTGGCGCTCGGCCCAGGGGCCTGCATCGAACACGTTTTGCACCCGAAACGTTTCGCCGCTGGGCACCATTTCTTGCGCAAAAAAGCCTGTCATTGAGCCAATGACCGCCCCGACTAAAATCAGCAACATGCTGGCATGCACCACCACTGGCGCAATGCGCCCCACCAGACCCTTGTGGGCATAGAGTAGGTTGTCACGCTGAAATACCCTGTAGCGGCGTTTTTCTAAAAGCGGTATCACTGACTCTAGCGATCTATCAGCGAATTCAGCACTAAGGGCAAATTTTTCAAACTGACGCGGCGTGGTGTAAAAGTTCCACGTGCGAGAAAACCATCGCAGTGCAGGGATTTGACGCTTGAAGGTGCAGGTGGTAAGGCTCGCCCCAAACAAAATCAGCAGTGCGAGAAACCACCAGGTGCGATACACATGATCTAATCCGATGAGGAGAATCACACGCCAACTGAGGACGCCAAATAGGGCTGGATCTTCGGGATAGTTGCTCTGATAAAAGGCGAGAGATTCTCCCTGCTCAATCACGGTGCCCAGGGTGCTGAATAGGGCGATCGCCAAAAGAAGGGCGATCGCTAACCGCAAATCGGCCAGCAGCGGCAGCAATTCGCGCTTTAGGTAGTGCCTTAGCCCACGACCCAGCCGCGTTCCTTTCTCTGGCGCGGGTGCGGGCGGGGTGGAATTGGGACGAGGGGATGAAGCGGGAGCCGCAGACGAAGATTCAGAAGGCATGAGCACAACGCTGATGGAAAAACCTGTAAGGCTACGCCCAACCCTGACTCACGTCCGCTATCACTCAGATTATCTATGGAGCAATTGGCCTTAGGCTCACCTGTGATCGATATGTAGTGATCGACATAGCGGCCTTGAGCAAATCAACCTCCCACCTAGAATCAGACGGAAGAATTAGATGGAGTCAGGACGGGGCGATCGCCTCTCTATCTATTGAATCTAACAGATTTGGCAAGCCTGACAGCGTTAACCGATTTAGTAACAGCAGCTTCGGTCACAGCAACCCAACTTGATTGAATCGATTAAACGCTGACGGGTATCACGTTCCGCGCTAAGACAGCGAGACGATCGCCCCTCCTATTCATTATTCTTTGCGCTTATCCCTTGCGATAGCCAGAAGCCACAATCATGCTGCCAATTCCTGCATCGGTAAAGATCTCGAGGAGGAGGGCGTGGGGCAGCCGCCCGTCAATAATATGCGCTGCGCTAACACCCTGAGCGAGCGATCGCACGCAGCAGGTCACTTTCGGAATCATGCCACCAGCTACCACCCCTGACTCAATCAGCTGCCGCGCCTCAGAAATATTTAGCTTGGGAATCAGCGTTGAAGCGTTTTTATAATCTTCTAAAATACCGGGAGTGTCCGTCATAAGGATGAGCTTTTCAGCCCCCAGCGCTGCCGCGAGCTCCCCAGCCACCGTATCAGCGTTGATGTTGTACGCTTGTCCTGTCTCATCTGCCGCCACGCTCGAAACGATAGGAATATAGCCGTCTTTCACCAGCGATTCTAGAATGCTAACCTCAATGCTTTGCACATCACCTACAAAGCCAATATCTGCAGCGCCTTGAGGCCGCGCCATAATTAGGTTTGCATCTTTGCCACATAGCCCCACAGCCTTACCGCCAGCCTGGTTCACCAACGACACCAACTCTTTATTCACCCGCCCCACCAATACCATTTCCACCACATCCATGGTGGCGGCATCGGTCACGCGCAATCCGTTTTTAAACTGAGGCTCAATCCCTAGCTTGCTCAACCATGAGTTGATTTCGGGGCCGCCCCCATGCACTACCACCGGGCGCAGCCCCACGCAAGAGAGAAATACAATATCGCGGATGACAGTTGCCTTGAGGCTGTTGTCTTTCATGGCGGCACCGCCATACTTGACGACCACCGTGCGCCCAGCAAACTGCTGGATGTAGGGCAGCGCCTCGCTTAAAACACGCACCCGAGTGGCTTCGGCTTTTTCGATGTATTCGCTACTGAGCATGGCACAGACAAAGACGACATAGAAGAACAAAGAACTGTTGTGCAGTGTAGCAGCAGTCCCCGTTGCGGAATGGTAATGCGAGAGCTTTTTACCGTAGGTTATATTCTGGCGCAGCTTGCATGATGAGCGGAGCCTTGCAGAATTTAAGGCCATTTCTTGAACAGATCGCTTCTGCCGTAGGCGAATGGCTGCTTGCCCCTATGGGATAACGGCTGGTTACTGAGAGGCTTTCGGGGGGCATAAGCTTCTAAAGAGAGTGCTATGTTTTTTTAGAAGATCGGGCATGCTGAAGGGACAGAGGCTGCAAATTTTAGTTAAAACCAAATCAAGCTCTGCTGGTGTCTCGCGGCCTATCTAGGTTCGCAAGACAGTTCTAGGGCGGCTCATAACTACTGCCATGGGCGATGGGGTTCCCGCTCGTTTTGAGTGAATGAACCAGGCTGTACTTGGCCTGCGCGTGATGCAGGTCTGGGTGCTGGTTCGATTGGTTCAAAGGTTAGGCCGAGAGGTTTAACAAACTTAATAGATGGGTCAGATGGATGATGACATCGCAGGGCAACCTAGATTAACGTTTTAGGGCGCGTTGGTCAGGTGTGATTCCCCCACTCCTTGATGCCAGCCTTAACAATATCGACCTACAGCCTGCGATAAACTCACGTTAAGGGTTGTACTCACTATCGGTACAAGCAGCAGGGGGGCATCTGGTTCGGCTAGTGCTGAGTTTCTGTTGCTCCCGATCTCTTGCTGTGTTTTGCTCCTGTCAGGATGTCCAGTGAACTCACCAAACTTTCCTCTTACTTCGCCGATTGTCTGTGGCATTGACCGAGGCTCTGCTGCGATCGCCCCCCGTGTAACTCGTGCGATGCACCTGGCTACGTTGTCCACGCTACCTATGAAACGGCGCTGGCAGCGGTGGAGTATGGGAATGGCGATCGCCCTGTTGACTGCGGGAGGGTGGGGTCTATCGGCTGAGGCAGCTGAGCAGATCACTCTTAAGCTAGGGCCAGTCAACCACACGGTTCCGCTAAGTGAGCTAGAAGATTTTGCAATTCGCGGCGAGGTGCCGCCGTCGCTAAAGCTCATTGCACCGTTGATGAATCACGATGTGCGATCGTTGATGCTGAGTCAGCTTCCGTTGCGATCGCAGATTGGCGATGAGTTAGTTGATGATCTGCTGAACACCTCTTCTGGAGAACGGCTGCTGACCACGCTGGCTCAAGTCATCCCCAATTCATCAGAGAAGGATTTGCGGAGTACCCTTAAGCGTGCCTCTCAGCACCCTGCAGGGCTGAGCCTGCTAGGATTTTTGGCTGAGTTTCCCCATGAGACCATTACCATTGACCTGGCTGCAGGCATGACCATGGCCTCACAGATGAATCTGCCCTATTGGCAGAGCAAAGCCCTCAGCTCGATCTTGCACCGCGAACTTACCACCGACTCAGAGCCGCCAGAAGCCTTTGCGTTTGACCCGGCCCAAGAAGGGCCCCACTGGGTGCGCCAGCAAACGCTATATCTGCACGATGACTCCCGCCAGCGAAGTATTCCAGTCGATGTTTATTGGACACGCCGCACCAAGGGGCCATTGGTTGTGCTGTCTCATGGCTTTGGGGCCGATCGGCGATTTTTAGGATACCTGGCCCATCACTTGGCCTCTCACGGGTTTACGGCAGTTGCCATCGAACACCCTGGGAGCAATGTTGCCTGGCTGACCAATATTTTTAGCAATCGGTTTCTATATCGGCAGATGGCCGACATTTTGCCTCCTGAAGAATTTGTGGATCGCCCTCAAGATGTCAGCTTTGTGCTGAGTGAGCTGGCTCATAAGGGGGCCAACACCCGCTATATGCGAAACAAGTTCAACACTGAGCAGGTTACGGTGATTGGGCATTCTCTGGGGGGCTATACCGCTCTGGCGTTAGCCGGAGCGCGGCTTAACCTGCCGGCCCTGCAACAGTTCTGCGATGGTTCCAAGCCCTTGGGGTTATCGGTAGCAGACTGGCTGCAATGCACTGCGACGGATTTGGACGAGCAGCAAGTGTCGAATTTGCGCGATCGCCGGGTTCGGCGAGTGATTGCCCTCAACCCAGTCATGGGGCGGCTATTTGATCAAGGCAGCTTGTCTAACATTCAGATTCCCATGCTGGTATCGGCGGCCACGGGAGATGCCATTACGCCAGCCATTAGCCAACAACTGCTGCCCTTTACCCACCTGCAAGCCGAGGAGCGCTACCTGCTTACGGCCATTGGCGCAACGCATCTGAGCGTGGGTGATCCCCGAAACCTTAACCAGGGGCTAACGAATAGTTTGTTAATGCGGGAGCGCCCCGGTCAAGAAACCTCCGCGTTGCGCGATGTAGTCCGGGGGGTATCGCTGGCCTTTGTTCAACAGGATGCGCCCGAAGCAGGTCACTATCGTCAATTTTTGACTGAAGACTATGCGCGGGCCAATTCCACTGAAGATCTAAACCTACGCCTTAACACAACGCTATCGGACAATCTAACGCGCTGGCTAGAAATGGCAGCGCTACCGCTAGAGCAACGCACTCTAATTACCCAAGACGAATCCCACCAGGGACTTCCACTACAGGTGGCGATGCTTGGCAGTATGGGGCTTTTGGTCGGAGTACCGCTGGTGCTGCTATTTTTGCCAGGCAGTTGGTTTTCACCCCGGACTCGCCTGATGCAGCAGCCCTGGTATACACGGCTATGGCGACGGGGCGATCGCCCTCCCCACGATGATCAGTAGTGGAAACGCCTTTCTCCTGACGGGGCGACCTCAACCTACATCCTTCAATCCATTAACTAACGCTTTTATCTGTCGTGCGCGAACGAGCAAAGGGTTGCGTTTAGCCCGAGGTTAGGTTGTCGTCGCAACAGATAGATTGCAAATATTTATGATGGAATTTTAGACATTGGGCGCGATCGCCTGATTTTGCAGTGTATTGATGGAGGTAGGGTCGCGTTGCAGGGCAACCGTCCCATTGATAAACAGGGTGATGCCCAAAGAGGAGCATTGTGCAGTGGATTTCGACGCAACCCGCGTATATGGTGTGGCTATTGTTGGGGCTGATGTTGCTCGCGACCAGCACAATTGCCCTTGAGCCAATTGTAGCTGCCATTGGTATTGCAGCAATTGTGACGGCGATCGCAGCGCTTACGGTGCCTAGTGTTGCCATTCAGTTATTGATCTGGGGTCTGCTCTCCGTAGCGATGGCCATGTTGCTGCGCAGCTTTGTGCCCAAGCAATCGCAAGATCTGAGTCCTCCCAGCGAAGGCCAAGTATCCGCCACCATTCCTCGGGGTGGTGTTGGTGAAGTTAGCTATGAGGGCAGCTATTGGTCAGCCCGCTGTCAGGTCTCAGATGTGACGCTGACTGCGGGCGAAACGGTTTACGTGGTGGGTCGTCAGGGCAATACTCTGATTGTGCTGCCGATTGGCCAGAGAGGTTAAGTCCATCCCGCGTTTCTGGGCGACACTTTAACCAATCTGTCGCCAGTTGGGCAAATACATAAAATCGTACTGCCCGCGTCGCGCGCAGCACGGTTTAGCGTTGTTTTAGTCCCGTGCTGCGGGGCTGAAATAATGCTATTGAACCTGCGTTAACCTGAGTCCGGGATAAGCTAAATCCCTCTTACTCAACCCGAGCTGACGTCAACTCCGCTTTGGTAGTTGCTATGTTGCGCCATAGCAGTTGAGGTATGACGCTTGAGACATGCACTTGAGACAGGGCATTAAAACACCGCAACCGGGACTCGCTTGAAGGCGGGGGTGCCACAGCGAGGATCGATGGGGGCCGCAAAAATCACGTTGACTTCGGGATAAAACATCATAGCTGCGCCGGGGCGGATGTCGCCGTAGACGATTTCGACGTGCTCTAACTGCCCGGCATTGCCCCGCACCGTAACGCGATCGCCCGCATGCCATCCTCCCTGAGCCGCGTCGTCAGGATTCATCAAAATGCAGTGGCGATGTGCCATGCCGCGATATTTGTCGCCGTCGCGATACACCACCGTATTGTGCTGCGAGTAGCTGCGCCCGGTGCCTAGCGCCAGCACTAACCCGTGGTCTGGCGCGCCCAGTTCTGCGGCAGAGGGGAGGGTAAGATCGGGGAGCGGCGTCGCAAACATCTGAGCTTTGCCGCTGGGGGTGCCGAAGTTGGGCTGCGTGAAAATGCGTCCGCCAATGGTGAATTCAGCCTGGGTATCGTCTATGTCGCCAATTTTTTCATAGCCGGAGATGGTGCGGGCAATGAGTTGACGCACATAGCGGGTATCCGTAAGCTGCCGCCAATCGATGGGATGGGTGCCGTGGATGCGATGGGCGATCGCCGATAAGAAGTCCACTTCTGCCCTCAAATCGGCATCTTGCAAATGGCTGGTGCCTGCATCATTCAGCCGCACGAAATTATTGCCCGATTCTGCTGTGGTTTTGTGCGGATTCTCAAATCGATTGAAGACCGGCAGGAGCAGCGTCGTCTGTCGTCCGAGCCCATGGAAATGGCCTAGATTTGGCTTGGTTGCCAGATACACCACCGTATTTACTTGGGCGATCGCCCGTTGCGCTTGAGTCAGATCAGGATTTGCCGCATAGAGGTTGCCGCCCAAGCACAGCAGCGTTTCAATCGTGCCTGCATCTGCCGCGTCAATCAAGGCCCGAGTATCGTAGCCTGCTTCTCGCCGCAGGGGCTTTTGCAGCAAGGCTTCTAGGGCTTCTCGTAAGGGATCTTGCAGCCGTGCCGACACCCCCATCGAGCCAAACCCCTGCACATTCGAGTGGCCACGAATCGGCATCGTGCCCGCCCCGGGCTTGCCCACATTGCCGCTCAGCAGCGCCGTGTTGGCAATGCTCCAAATGTTGTCTACACCGTTCGCCTGCTGAGTGACCCCCATTGCCCAAGCAAAGACCACGCCCGAAGCCGCTGCAATCATGCGTGCCGCCTGCTCAATCTCGGGTTGAGAGATACCACAGGTGCGGATAATGGTCTCCCAATCAGTGGATTGCGCCTGCTCTACCACGGACTCCCAGTGCTCGGCATGGGTACGCAAAAAGTCCCACTGCACGTGGTCTTGCTCAATCAATGCTTTTTGAATGCCGACGAACAGCGCCACATCGCTGCCAGGGATGGGTTGAAGGTAAAGCGACGAAATTTCAGAACCGCCGCTCAGCATCGATTTAATCGGGTAGGCCGGAGAGGCGAACTTGACCAGCCCTACTTCAACCGTGGGGTTCACCACAATTACGGTGCCGCCGCGATCGCGCAATTGAATCAGCTCGTTCATTAACCGAGGATGATTGGCAGGGGCGTTGGAGCCGATCAGCACGACGCAGTCTGCCTGCTTTAGGCTCTCTAGGCTCACCATTGACGTGCCCGTGCCAAACATCTGCTTGAGCCCAATTGTGGACGGGGCGTGGCAGAGGTCAGAACAGTCGGCCAAGTTATTAGACCCAAGCGCCCGGATCATCAACTGGAGTAAAAATGCAGCCTCGTTAGATGACCGCCCAGAACTATAGGAGGCAATGCGCTCCGGGGGTTTGTTGAGGAAGGCGTTGGCAGTAAGGGCGATCGCCTCATCCCAAGAAATTGGCTCGTAGCGATCGCTCTCAGCCCGTCGCACCAGAGGCTGATGCAGCCGACCCAGGCGATCGCACTCCATCGACGACAACTGCTGTAACTCTGCTATGGTATAGCGATCGTGGAATTTAGCCGGGGGCATTAGTTCAGCGGCGATCGCCTCCACGCTCTTCATACAACGCTGCAAGATCTCGCCGTCTTCATTCACAAAGCCGCCCTTTTGGCCGCCTGTGCCCCACGCACAAGAGAGGCAGGCACTCTTGTGATTCAGCGTCTTCCAAATTTGGACTCCCTGAGGGGAGAGAGTTTTCTCTGCCCAGTACTGAATCACGGGCAAGCCGCCCCCTGCCTCAGGCACAGCGGAGCTAGCGGATGAGGAATGAGTTGTCATGGTGATGCCGTCTTAAAACTGATCTGAATCTGATCTGAACATCAACGCTTAGAGTTCGTTTAGAACGTAGGGTTTGCCGACGCGCACGACCGATATGCAAGCCGTTTTCAATGGGATGTTTCACCCATTGAAAATCAGCCGTCAGCGACATCTAAGGATTATGAGCGATCTGACGTTATATCAGTTTGGTCTCAACCCATGCCTTCACTCTAAATGAGTTTTGAGGTGATCCGCTAATCGAACTGCTAGTGCCACAATGGTGAGAGTTGGGTTTGCAGCGCCACCGGTAGGAAACACAGAACTACCTGTAATAAACAGGTTTGAAAGGCCATGCACCTGGCTGTTTGCATCTACAACGCCATGTTTTGGGTTCGTATGCATGCGAGTCGTGCCGATCAGATGATTGCCAATGCCCATCCGGCTTGGAGGGGTTTCATCGCCAAGCATATGGGTGATATATCCTAAGTTTTGTTTGCGAAGCTCGCGATCCAGCAATTCTTCACTCCGACGAATTGTCTGAATATCGTAATCAGTAATCTGCCAATTTAGTTTAGGTTTGTGACAGCCTAGGGCATCAAACTCGTCACTTAAGGTAACGCGAGAGTTAGGGTTTGGCACTTGTTCAGACTCTGCATGAAGCCGAAAAATCCGCAGCTTGTTCGCCCGTTTAACAAGTCGCTGCACAGGTATATCTGCAATGTCTGCAATATCCTGTATTAGGTTCTGACTACGCTGCCTCAGGCTGCGTGATGGCATTGATGTGGATGTTTCAAATGTAGAGGTTATGGTTCTAGCTGCCTTTTGAAACATGCTCCGAATCGAAGTAGGAATCAGCCAAAAGCCGACATTAGGTAGCTGCTCTTGTCTAATTAAATCTTCACTTAGAGAAATGCATCCCTCTAAGAAAGAGCCGTTCATTTGAAACAGGCTATAAAACTGCATTCGATCTGCCATTGAGCGATCGCTCAAGTGAACATATCCTGCATCTATGTGGGGGTGCTCCATAAAATAGCGACCCACTAAATCATGTTCATTGCCTAGCCCATGCTTATAGGTGCCACTTGACTCTAATAACAAGCGGGGGTTGTCAATTCCACCCATGGCTAAAACATACACTCTAGCTTTAATCTGAAAGTGATTTCCCCGCAAAGTTGCGACATCTAAAGCGTTGACAATCTGCGGAGAATCATCGGTTGCAATATTAATTGCATTAGCATGCAGATAGAGATGAATATTGGGCGACTGTTTAATGACCTCAAACATGTTTCGAAATTTGTCTACATTTCCTCGGCGAAACAGATCTGAACGGAGGTTTCCGCTTTCCCACAATTCGCTATATTCAGGGCCTGAGGGTTGCCATTTAGCCACATTCTCGCTAAATGGTCGCTGAAATCCACACACGTCATAGGCCCGCTCATAATAATCATCTAGGCTATTCCGGTCAAACGGCCAACCGCTTTCAGGAATGCAGGAACGTGCTTCAAGATCGATTGCATCTAGGGGCCTACCACGCCACCCTCCTTCTAAACACCAGCGCAGCGAGCTGCCACCAAACGCACGCTCACGTGCGGTATATAGGGGGTACGGAAACGAGTCTACTGATAAATGCTGAGTATTGACCTCTCCCCGGAGAAGATCACTCGTTTGCTCATCGGGATTCTGCCCCGCACTTTCTAACAGAGCAACTTTATAGGGTGTGTTCTGCAACTCTAGAGCTAACGTAATACCGGCTGGCCCTGCGCCCACAATGCAAATATCGTATTCTAGAGCTGCATCTTTTTGGACTTCGCGACTGTCAGTTAGCATACGGCTTGATCCTTGGGGTTAACGTTTAGCTCTGGTCTAAGTTACACGCTGTTAAACTTCTAAAACATTGGGTCTACTACTGATTCAAAGACTTGAATGTTGCAATCACCCTTGTTTAAGACGATAGTGAAGAAGTCAGTAGACTAATTTGCTTAAAAGTACTTAAGCCTACTGATCGATGAATAAATTCAATATCTTGAATAGTGGTAAAACTTTAGATTTTCATTGCTAGGGTTCCCTGCGATCGCCCTATAATCTCACCTGCTAGAAATGCAGATGCCTAGGTGTAGCGCTCAAAGCACACTAAAAAACTGCCTAGGTGGACTCAATCTAGGCAGTTGATTCAATCTATCGCTGGTTTTATTGCAGCAGCCAGCATATCTGGCTTCTGGACAAACTACCCTATACTGCTGTTTATTGCTATATCAACTTGTATCGAATTTTGCTCGGTTGGAGTAGCGCTATATCCAGCCGCAGAGATTTCAAGCTGAGGCTTTAAACTGAGTTAGTGCTTCGGCACTAATTTCTTTTTGGCAGTCGCACCCATTGCTCCCGGCGATCGCACCCACACCGATTGCGGCTACCAGGGCGATCGTCAGCTCATGGGTATCGGTTGGGGAATCCGTCATGCCGCCGCCGCTCAACCCAATCATTAAATTCACCGGCACTACCAGAAGCGTAAGCCAAAAAAGCCCAGACATCAAACCGCTAAATGCTGCACCCCTCACAATTCGGCGAGTAGTCCCCCCCATAGCCCCGGCAACCGCACCCAGCACGGCAAATACCAGAAAAAACAGCCAGTTTAAGGGAGAAAAAAGGATGGACAGTAAACTAACACCCTCGTCTTGCCGAAAAAATGGCCCCCCCCAATTCAGTGCGTAGTGTAAGAAAAACACTACGCACTGAAATTGTCCTACACTGCCGCTGATGGCCCCAACGACGTTGCCTGATAAGGGGCGTTTGCTGTTTGGCGCTGAATCTAGAGTCTGTTTTCTCATAAGTGCGTCGCTAACTATGCACGTTGCTGAACTATCTCAGACAAATAATGTTTAGAGTTCCCGGCTAGGTGGCTTGGCCAACAAAAAAGCTTGCTCCGCTAGAAAATAGGGCGATCGCTTCATCCCACGAAATCGGCTTACAGCGATCGCCCTCTGCTCGTCGTACCGGCGACTTAATCTCCTGAACTCAGGGATTTTTGCTGCGCTAACTCGACCCAACTGAGACGATCAGTACATTTCGGGGACAAAGAACTGTTCATTTTGGGGTGGGCGCACATAGGTATGGGGCGCACTGTTGCGAGGCGGCAGTTCTAAGGGATCGGGCGTCATATCCACATAGGGAACTTTGCTCAAAATATGGTTGATGCAGTTGAGGCGTGCCCGCTTCTTATCGTCTGCTTCTACGGTAAACCAGGGCGCTTCGGGGATATTGGTGCGGGCAAACATGGCGTCTTTTGCTTGAGAATATTCGACCCAGCGATCGCGCGATTCTAAATCCATCGGGCTTAGCTTCCAGCGACGGGCCGGATCGGTGGTGCGCGCCTGAAATCGCCGCTCCTGCTCCTCATCGCTGACAGAAAACCAATATTTCAGCAAAATAATGCCCGATCTAACCAGCATGCGCTCAAATTCTGGACAGGTCTGCATGAACTCCTGATACTGGGCTTCTGTGCAAAACCCCATCACATGCTCGACCCCAGCGCGGTTGTACCAACTGCGGTCAAAGCAGACAATCTCACCTGCTGCGGGCAAGTGGGCCACATAGCGTTGAAAGTACCACTCGGTTTTTTCGCGATCGCTCGGCGTTCCTAATGCCACCACACGGCACCCCCGAGGATTAAGCGGATCGGTAATGCGTTTAATCGTGCCGCCCTTGCCTGCGGCATCGCGACCCTCAAACACAATCACAATTCGATTGCCTGAATGTTTGACCCAATATTGCATCTTCACCAACTCCACTTGCAGAGTGGCGAGTGCATTTTCATAGTCTTTCTTCCGCAGTTTAGAACTGCCTTCTCCCTCAGAAATGTATCGGAACACGGCCCGTTCTGAGACGTGAGTCTTGTCTTTCTTCGATTTAGATTTGCCCTTTAACTTGCTGTGTTTCTTCTTATGCTTGTCTGCGACTGCTTCTGCAGAGGGAGCAGTGAGCGGGTCGGCGAAGGGGGGCTGATCAGCGTTGGTATGAGTCATTGTGGAGGGCTTGTGAAAAGGTGGGGGGTCTTGGCTCACAGAACATGACTAGGAAGAAAGGGCGACGCAACGCCAGATAGATGAGGTGAAATCCGCACAGATTGAGGAGGCGACGTGAAGGTGTCGAATTTACGGATTCATCCCTCAATTCAGCAATGCCTGTAGAGTTTTGCTGATAAAGAGTAATTTCATTGTCGCCGTTCCTCCTCCTCCATTCTGTTAATTTTGTGCTGGTTTCACCTTTAGTTCTAATAGGGATATTCAGGTCAGGATTGGGCTTACTCTAGGTCTGAATCAGCGACGAGCGATCGCAATCTATATCCAACAATCTTAGCGATTTCTGCCAATGCTGTTTGCTGCTCAACCTCAGGGGCGTGGTGCAGCCGTTGCTCAAAGGCTTGCAGAATGCTCTCTTTCGTGTGTCCCTTGACGGCCACAATGAAGGGGAAGCCAAATTTCTCTGTATAAGCTTGGTTCAACTGCTGAAAGCGAGCGTAGTCATAGGGGCTGAGGCGGTCGAGCCCTACGCCCGCCTGCTCTTGCACTGATGCATCGGCCATTTTGGTTTTGCTGCCGAGGTCGGGGTGAGCGCGGATCAGCGCCAGCTGTGCGGCTGGAGGCTGCTGTTGGGCGATCGCCACCATCGTCTGATGCAGCGCCTCTATGCTGGTAAAGGGTCGCTGGTCCCAAGCGTGACGGGCGATCGCCGGAGTGTGTTCAAACACATCACCCAACTCATCCACAAAGGCATCTTGCTCCATTTCGTTTAGATCGTTTAGCGACACGGGCATGAACGCTTTGTTCTCTTAGGTGGGTCTCAAGTCGGCAGATTCTCAAGTCGGCAGGTTGATTCAATCTCTCATCTAGAAATGTCAAAGCAGGGTGTAGCTGAATACCTTTCCACCTTGCAATCGACGTTTAACCAGTGGGTTGCCGGGGTTGCTGCTTCATAATCAGCGCTACCAGCAGCGCGGGCGTGCCACAGACTGGGCCAATCAGCAGCCACAGCCGCAGATCTCGCCCCTTGTAGGCTGCAACCAACGCCCCAATGACCCCAATTAACAGGTGTAACGTCAGCAGCAGCAGCAGGGTTTCTTCTGCGCTTAAATCAGTTGTGATGCCGGTGATGTCCATCATGGTAAGTTCTGTCTCGATTCCTCGCAAAATGTCTTCGGTTTAACCCCGGGTTATCGGGGCTCTTCTCCTCTGCGCTATCGCCTTAGCTAGAACAGCAGCCCGGCCACCATACCTGCCAACAGCACAAACCCAATCCCCACATTCTGCCGAAAGATTTGGCCATACACAGCCGCGTGAGGGCGTGTGGGGCGCAGTTGCAGATATTGACGGCTCCAAACCCCTAGGGCGATCGCCCAGGTGAGCCAATAGCCCCAGCCCAGCGCCATCACCTGGCCCAGCAGCAGCAGCAAAATTGTCGTGCTGGCAAAGCAAACCCCGACGGCTAGAGCAGCGCGATCGCCAAAAAACAGCGCGCTCGACTTCACCCCAATGCGCCGATCGTCCTCTCGATCGGCCATGGCATAGACTGTATCAAAGCCCAGCGTCCATAGCACTGTGGCACCCCACAATAGCCAAGTGGGGCGCTCTAGCGTAGCCGTTACTGCCGACCAGCTGATGAGCACGGCAAACCCCCAGGCGATCGCCAGCACCAATTGCGGCACCGGAAACACCCGCTTTGCTGCCGGATACAGCACAATCACCGGAACGGCGGCTACACAGAGCCAAAAGCTCAACGGATTCAGGTAGAGCGCCAGTCCATAGGCGCAGACCAGCCCCACCAGCGCCACCCCAATGCCCGTCTGCACGGTGAGCGCCCGCGATGCCAAGGGACGTGTTTTGGTGCGCTGCACCTGGGGGTCAATGTTGCGATCCCACAGATCGTTGATGACGCACCCGGCGCCACTAGTCGCCAGCGCACCCAGCACAATCACCCCCACGAGGGGCAGCGGCGGGGTGCCGCGTGCCGCCAGCACGACCGCCCACAGCGCCGGAATCATCAAAATCAGCCGTCCGGCGGGCTTATCCCACCGCAGCAGCCGCACAATGGCGAGCCAAGTCGGATCAGGTTGGGAGGGGCGTTCCGTCAGCATAGGTTCGTTAGCGTAGAAGAGGCGTTGGAACGGCATGAGATAACCGCCTTACCTTTAAGATTACAGGAGGAATTCGGGCGCAGGTCACACCAGCGTAGGTCACATCAGGAGATCAACCGATGATCTTGACATTGCATCCATGATTATTACCGTGGCGAGCTTTAAGGGCGGCGTGGGCAAAACCACGACCGCTGTTCACCTAGCTGCATTTTTGCAGACTCAGGGCGAAACGCTGTTGATCGACGCTGACCCCAATCGCTCGGCGACCGGGTGGGCGCAGCGGGGCACCTTGCCGTTTGAAGTGGTGGATGAGTGGCGATCGCCCCGCCGCATTCGCAAGTTTGACTACATCGTGATCGATACGCGCGCTCGCCCGGCCCATGATGATTTGGCGCTGCTTACCGACGGCTGTGACCTGCTGGTGCTGCCCACTACGCCGGATGTGATGGCGTTGGATGCTCTAGCGCTCACGCTGGAATATCTGCATCAAGTCGGTGCCAGTCGCTACCGCATTTTGCTGACGGTGATTCCGCCTAAGCCCAGCCGCGAGGGGGAGCAGGCGCGCGCCATGCTCAACGAGGCGCAGATGCCTCTCTTTGCAACCAGCATCCGCCGCTTTGCAGCGTTTCAAAAAGCCGCCCGAGCGGGTGTGCCCGTCTACGACATCAAAGATCCCCGTGCAGCAGAGGCATGGCAAGACTATGAGCAGGTGGGCAAAGAAGTGATAAAGATTTAGGAATTGGGGATTTGTTGCAGTCGTTGATTCGGGCAATGATTAGCGTGAAGCCTCAAATCGACGCAATAGAAGCAACGGGGATTGCAGCGGGAGGCATGTAAGCGGGGCTAGCCCTCATCCTTTGGCTCAAAGGCCTGATGCGGCTAGGGCGATCGCCCGAGGATAAATCTGATGCTCTTGGTGCTGAATGCGGGCGTGCAGCGTGACGGGCGTATCGCCGGGCAGAATCGGCACCGCAGCTTGAATCACGATGGGGCCACTATCGACCGCTAGCGCCACCTGATGCACTGTGCAGCCTGTGACTTTGACCCCTGCCGCTAGCGCCTGTTCGATGGCATGGGCTCCGCGAAAACTGGGCAATAGGCTGGGGTGAATATTCAACACCCGATTGGGGAAAGCGGTGATCATCCGCGCTGTGACAATCCGCATCCAGCCTGCCATGATGATCCAATCGACTTGCTGCTGCTGCATAGCGGCCACAATGGCATCATCCAGCGCCTCGCGACTTGGGAACTCGCGATGGTTAAGCAGTTTCTTGGGGATGCCCCAGCGGTCAGCGCGATCGCCCGCCTTTGCCGTGGGATTGTTGTAGACCAACTGCGTAATTTCTGCATTGAGCACCCCGTCGGCAATCGCCTGGGCGATCGCCTCAAAGTTGCTGCCACTGCCCGAGGCCAGCACACCCAGCCGCAGTTTGGGCTGCTGGCGATGGCGGCTCCACACCTCTGGGGGCACCTCTGGCGACAAAAAACCGAGGTGCTGTTGTCTTTCTGTGATCAATTCCATTTCCCTGCCCGTGGGGAGTTTGAACCCCATGCCAAAACGTTAACTATTGATGCAAATTGTGCAAATTTGCAATCATTTTTAGATACTGAGTCCATAGATGGCGATCGCCATCTCGCAATCCTACAGCTCTTGATCCAGATCCAGAGCGCTTACGTTCCATTATTAATTTGAGGAGACCTGCTTTGCTGACATTTTCGTTGTTTCTTGCAACAGTCCCCGACACTCCCGCATGGAGCCCCAAGATCGCCATTGTCATGATTCTGTGTAATGTGCTGGCGATCGCCATTGG
>JBGTOF010000181.1:0-29872 GCA_041742695.1 Elainellales cyanobacterium
GTGTTTGATCGGTTTTATCAGGAAGAAGGTGCCCTGCGGCGCACGGCCGGTGGCACGGGCTTGGGGCTAGCAATTTGCCGTCAAATTATCGCCGCACTGGGCGGCACCATCTGGGCCGAATCGGCGGGGCGCGACCAAGGCAGCCGGTTTCACTTCACGGTGCCGCTCGCGCAATCTGCCTCCATGCAAGCGGCGGCAACTAGCGCAAACGGCAACGGCAAAAAAGACTCTAAGCGCGACGAGGCCGACCTACTGCCAAAGCCCGCTGCCCGCAAGCGCCGCACCAAAAAAAGTTAGCACTTACCCCTGCTTGTTCTATCATCAATTGTTCGATGCCCGCTGGTTCCCTCCCACTTGGGTGCGGGCTTTATTTCGCTTGCAGCGGCTCACTATAAATTCTTGATTCCCAACTTCCCAACTCCTATGCAAATCAATCTCCCCGACGTTCTTGCAGATGTAACCGCCGCGTTTGAGCGCTATGAGCAGGCGCTAGTGAAAAACGATGTGGCGACGTTAGATGAACTGTTTTGGGATAGCTCCCATACCGTGCGCTATGGAGCGACTGAGAATCTATATGGCTATGGGGCGATCGCAGACTTTCGCCAACAGCGTCCAGCAGTCAACCTGTCGCGCCGCCTCTCCAACACCGTCATTACGACCTATGGGCCTGATATGGCCACAGCCAATACTGAATTCCACCGCGATGGCACTCACGGACGTCAAAGCCAAACCTGGATGCGAACCCCCGAAGGCTGGCGCGTCGTGAGTGCCCATGTGTCGTTGATTCAACGCTAACGGCTGTGCTGCAGCGCTAGATCGCCTGAATCCATTCTTTGACGGTGTACTCCGTCCAGATGCCGTGGTGCCAGTAGGGATCGGCTTCGACTAGCTGCCGCACGGTTGTTTCGTCTGGCGCATCATAAATTGCAAAAACCTGAGATAAATCTTGGGTAGGGCCAATCGTGACCAGCACCCCAGACGCTTTCTGGGCGGCCAAGCCGTCAAGATGGGCTTGGCGATGGGGGGCGCGTTTTTCTAGCACATCGTTACAATAGCTGCCCCACATGACATATTTCGGCATAGCAACTCCTCAAAAAAGCCTTCCCAATTATGGCGCTGGTGGGGAGGGAATATCGAGCATTCAGCATAGATGGCCGTGCCCTTAGTTCAGATTCGCGTGATTTTGATAGCGTTGTTTTAGCCCTAGAGCTGCTCGCAACGCAGGCAGCTCTGGGGCTAAGAATTTGACAAACTGAGGTGAGAGTCGCGGGAGCGCGGGTGTCGCTGTCTCGTGGTCTATGGTATAGCTACTGCCAGAACAGAGCCTACCTAAGCGCGCAACTGATGATGCCCACTAACTTTGCGGCGGCGATCGCCACCCTTCCGATCTTGACAGTGCTGCTGGGGCTGCAGCTGCCTGCCAGTCGCACCATGCCCCCAGCCTTTGCGGTGACTGTGGCGATCGCCCTTTTGGTTTGACAGGTGCCGCTGAACTGAGTGGTGGCGTCCTCTATTCAGGGGTTGGTGATTGCGGCGGAGATTCTCTACATCGTGTTTGGCGTAATTCTGTTGCTCACTACGCTGCAGGCCTCCGGTGCGTTGCAGGTGATTCGCCAGAGTTTGCTGTCGGTGTCGGGCGATCGCCGGGTGCAGGTAATCTTATTGCTTGGCTGTTTAGCAGCTTTATTGAAGGTGCGTTGGTTTTTGGCACCCCGGCGATGGCGGCGGTCTGCTCGTGATCTCTCGGGTAGTGAAGCCAGTGAAATTAGGGCTGCGATCGCTCCAATTCCACTGGCCCAATATGCCGGGGACTCCGCTAACGGCCACCTCTCAGCCCTTGTACCTGCCGCCCACTATCTTTCTGGGTAGTAGGGATCACCTGCGTGCTGCATCGAGTTAAGCCCGTACAGCTGCGCCATGCATCCGGGATGTATTTCCCATTATTCGCAAAGTGACGGTGGCTCTGGGGGCAGCCATGCTGCTGACGCGGGTATTTATCAACCCAAACTCAGGTTACTTTAGGACAAAACCATAAGAAAAACTACGACCGCACCCGATGCTGGATTTTAGCGACAGCCGTTGCAGGCTGTGTCATTAGAGTTGTGGTGAATTAAACTCATTCCTCGAAATGCTTTCCAAATAAGGCTTTCAGACGTTCTCAACCAAAATCCCCGAAATTGCTTTGTAGCAAAGCTTTCAGCGATTTTGAACGGTATTTTACAACAGGTCTATTGGCATGGGCATGGAGGTTCATCAAGGAGCCATTGCCATCCTCTTTGCCTTTTCGGCCGGCAGGGCGATGCTCAATGTGCTGAAAGAAGAACTGCCGGAGGAGCGCAAAAGCCGTTTCTGGGCCTTTGCTCTGGGGATTTTGGGTTACACCATTTTGCTGCTGGCGATTTGAAGAAGCACAAGAAACCGTAGACCCCGTCAGGTTCTCCCCTGAAGCTGCGCCATCAGCCTAAAATTGAAATCCCAGCACTCGCCAGTAAAGCAGCACCGCTGAAAACAGCACTGCCGCCAGGGACAACAAAGTGTAATGCCAGCGTCGGACAGTTGACCAGGCCCTACTGATCCACAACCAGAGGGCTACTCCGACCATCACTAGGGTTAACAGGGTGGAGGCCATGGGCAGGGCCAAAAACACGATGCCAAACCAGGGCATACCGTAGACCAGCCGCAAAACACCGTACAGCCACAGGGCCAGGGGAAAGCCAATCAGAAACACCAGATTCAGGGTGCTGACCCAGCCTGCTACCTTCCAGACCTGAGGGGTCTGTAGAGGGATGGCAAAGGGCTTACCCTGCACTCGCCTTAGCGCCGGGTGTAGCGGCCAGACCCACACGCCGCTGAGAAACAGCAGAGACGCTACAGCGAGAATTCCAGCGTGGAGCCAGATGTTTTCGTACCAGGCAATCTTGGTGTAAGTGGCCATCTTCGGAAAGATGGGGTTGTAGGCGTAGAGAATATTGCCGTCCTCATCCGCTTCAAAGGCCGTCAGGGTCGCTTCTTCGGTACCCTGCTCCGGTTGCAGAAACAGCAGCGGCTCCAGCGGTTCCAAAGGGATAGCGGGGCGATCGCGCCGAAAGAACAGAGCGGGGGACTGAATCTCTAGGCCCGTATCAGTGCGGCGAATGTTGATGTGCTGGTAGGGGGCAGAGAGCTTGGCAATGGTGTGACGGGAGTACTCCAGGTCGCGATAGGTGCCCACAAACCGATCCAGATTTAGCTCTGCCGGGTCAACCGGGGAAGGGGTAGCCCCTGGTTCAGGCAGACCTGGTCTGGGGGGAAAGTAGCGATCAAAAAATTGCCTCAGCAGCTTACCGTGAACGCCGCTAAAGCTGTTGGAGACGATAAAAATGCCAATATTCTGCTCCGGCATCAGGGTCATAGAACTGGAATAGCCTCGCAGGCTGCCTAGGTGACCGATGGTTTGAAATCCATTGATCCGCCGTTCCCGAAACCCGTAGCCCGTCCCCGGCAGTTGGGGGTGGGGGCGAAAGTGAATGCGGTGCATGGCTGCGATCGCATCCGGCGGCAGAATTGAGACCCCTTCATACTGCCCCCCCTGGAGCTGAGCGATCATGAAATGGGCTAGATCTGTAGCGGTACTGCTCAAGGCCGCTGCCGGGCCAATATTCAAGTACAGGTAGGGCACTGGCTGAAAGCTGCCTCCCTGTTTCTGGTAGCCGGTGGCCAGGTCTTCCTGGCGGGGCGGTGGTTGGGCAAAGCTGCTGCGGTTCATATCCAGCGGAGCCAGGATATGGTCTTGAATGTAGTCAATAAACGGTTCGCCGGAAATGCGCTGCACCAAATACCCCAGCAGCGCAATAGAGTGGCTGGAATAGCTGAACAGTTCTCCCGGTGGATGCACAATCGGCGGCAGATGGTCAGCCAGGTAATCTTCCAGGGGCTGGAGTTTAGCCTCGGTGTCTGCCGCCAGGCCAATGCGGCGCTTGGTGGAGCCATCAGTGTGGGTGAGCAGTTGGGCAAAGGTGACTGGGGTAGGAAAAGGATTTTCCAACTCCACTTCATCGCCCAGGTAGGGAGCAATGGGTCCCTCCAGGTCAATCAACCCTTCCGCCTGTAGCTGCATAACGGCAGTAGCGGTGAATAGCTTAGATAGCGAGGCGACTCGAAACAGAGTTTTTTCGGCATCCACCGGCACTTTCTGATTGATATCGGCGTAGCCATAGCCCCTAGCAAAGAAAATCTCCCCGTCTTTCACCACCGCAACAGCACCACCAGGGACATCCCCAGCCTCTAACTCTTCGGCAAAAACATTATCCACCAGGGCTTCCAGATCCTGGGGATCATCCAGACCGGGTGTCACTGACGACGGCTCTACCTGCGATGGCCCCAGAGTCAAAGCCGGTTCTCCTTCAATGGCTGAAGGTAGCGAATCCGTTGTTCTGGCTAGACCCGGCAACGTCAGCATCAGCGCCAGCAGCAAACCCAGAAGACCACAGCCAGCTCTCTTCAATACGGTCTTCGCGGTCTTTAAGGAGCACACAAGTTATTCTCCAATCTCTTTAGGCAGTACTTCTCTAATTATCAAAAAGGTGGCCCGGCTGAGATCTCTCGAAGGAAACAGATGAAGGAGAGATTTCTCGGTCTTGGTTAGAACTTGAACAACTTGAGTGCGGGGTCAAGGCTGGGCCCTCGTTTCCTAGGGTAAGCGGTTTGCCCTGTCGCCAGTACCCTATAGGCCAATTGCCTCATACAGCCGTCTAAGAATGGCCAAAACCTTTTCACCCGTTAAGCTATTTGTCCGTGCTTTCAAATCTCAAACTCGGGCAGATTCTCTCAATAAGCTTCGCAATTGAGAATTTTTTATTACTGAGCCTTATTGAGAAGGCTGGAAAGCCGATAAATTTGTGCTATCGCCTAACTTAAACCTGAGTTCGGGTTAAGCAGGCTGAGAGGGAGTGAAGTCAAGATTGAGTGACGGCTTGTTGGGTTGGTGACAGTAGGCAATCAAACCACCGATGACATTGACCATAAAGTTGGTGGGGCTGCGATGCCTGGAATGCTCGATCTGAGAAATATTCTTGAGTTGGTCAATAACAGTTTCGACAATGGCGCGCTTGCGGGCCAGCAACTTGTCGGTAATTAGCAAAGAACTCAATGCCGTAGGACTCCAATAGCCGTCGCGCCAGCGCTTTAGAGACATAGCCTCGGTCAGCGAAGACTTTGCCGTAGGGGTCTTTGAGCAGACCGTCCACCGGTTTGCGGTCGTCGGTGTTGCCGGGCGTCATTTGGATGTTGAGCAACTCACCCCAGTCATTAATGACCAGATAGAGTTTGAAGCCAAAGAACCAATCCACCGAGGTTTTGCCACGGTCTGCTAGGCTTTGGAACACCTTATGGCGTCGAATCCGCCGATTGTGGCAGACCTTGAGGCTGCTGCTATCGATGAAGCTGATGCCGCTGCAAGTGCTAAACCAGTGCTTCAGATACATGCACAGGGGCAACGGGGCAGACGGCATCCACGCCACAAAGCGCTGGTAGCTCACTCGGCCAGGAAATGCAGACCGCCAGTATACGCAGACGTGCTGGCAGTAGTACGCCTTAAAATTCCGATACTGCTGCCGGTGGAAGTTAACCAGAATCGGCAGAATCTCGCTCAGGCTCAGGCTTCGCTGCCGCTGCCGCCGCTGAGTTCCCGCGCTTACTAGCCGCTGACGCCACTGGGCCTCAAACTGCTGGCAGAAGTCCTCAATATGGCAAAACAGAGCGTCTAGACTATCCATAGGGGGGCCTGCTGATACTTGGTTTTTCACCCTTCAGCTTACAAAGCCACTCCTTTCCTTATCTCGAACTCAGGTTAAACCTATGAGAAAGGCGTTGCGTGATGCGCGACGCCTTTCTCATTCGGCCTAGGTAGATCCGTCTTAGATCTGCACTAATTAACTGCCCGTTCCCGCTAGCGTCCGCTCATCAGCCGCCATCCAATCAGCGTGAGAAAACTCACCCCGAGGCTTGTCTACTCGCTCAAAGGTGTGTGCCCCAAAGTAGTCACGCTGCGCCTGGGTAAGGTTTTGGGGCAGCACCGAACGGCGGTAGCTGTCAAAGTAGTCGAGAGAAGCGCTAAATGCTGGCACCGGAATACCAAACTGAGCCGCCATCATGACGACATCTCGCCAAGAGGCCTGCCGATCGAGAATCGTTTGCTTAAACTCAGGAGCGAGCAAAAGGTTGGGTAAGTCAGGGTTCTCATCATAGGCGTGCTTAATCTTATTCAAGAAACCCGCCCGAATAATACAGCCTCCCTTCCAGATGCGAGCGGTTTCGCCCAGATCCAAATTGTAGCCAAACTCTTTCGAGGCTTTGCCTAACAGCGCCATACCCTGAGCATAGGAACAAATCTTGGAGCAGTATAGGGCATCTCGTACTTTGTTCACTAACTCGCTTACATCGCCCTCAAACTTGACCGATGGGCCAAGGAGCTCTTTCGAAGCGGCAACCCGCTCTTCTTTGATTGAAGAAATGATGCGCGCGTTGACCGCTGCAATAATAGTAGGAATGCTGACGCCTAGTTCGAGCGCTGTTTCTACCGTCCAGCGTCCGGTGCCCTTTTGCCCTGCTGCATCTAGGATCAGATCAACCAGAGGTTGCCCCGTCTCACTATCAATCTTCTTGAAGATATCAGCAGTAATCTCAATCAAAAATGAATTCAGTTCGTCCGTCGTGTTCCATTCGGTAAAGACCTCATGCAATTGGGCAGCGCTGAGCCCGCCAATGCTTTTGAGGATGTCATAGGCTTCTGCAATCAACTGCATATCGCCGTATTCAATACCGTTGTGCACCATCTTGACGTAGTGGCCAGAGCCGCCAGGACCAATGTATGTGACACAGGGGCCATCGTCTACCTGAGCCGCAATTTTAGTCACGATGGACTCAATTTCACGATAAGCGGCTTCGGTTCCGCCCGGCATGAGGCTGGGGCCATTCAACGCCCCTTCTTCGCCACCGCTGACGCCCATGCCAATAAAGCGTAGCCCTGCGGCTTCGATGTCTTTCACGCGGCGCTCGGTGTCGGTATAGAGCGAGTTGCCGCCGTCGATGATCATGTCCCCTTCGCTGAGCAGCGGCTTGAGTTGCTCAATCACTGCATCTACGGGGCCACCTGCTTTCACCATGATCAAGATCTTGCGGGGGCGATCGAGCGATTCTACGAACTCTTGAAGAGTGTAGGTAGCCTTGAAGTTTTTGCCTTGGGCGCGCGTAGCCATGAATTTTTCGGTCACCGAAGCGGTTCGGTTGTAGACCGAAATGGGGAATCCATTGCGCTCGACGTTGAGCGCTAAGTTTTCACCCATGACAGCTAGACCGATTAAACCAAAGCTCTGTCCCATAATTTAAGACCTATCTATTGTGATGTACTTCTGGATGTTGCTGGGGTTGTTGTTACTCATTAGGTTAGACAACTTTTTTGGAAAGCGCAGATGCCCAAAGGTTTTCTTTAGGACTAACCCATGATTTGATGCACTCAATCTGCTAAAACCTGTCCAAAAAAAGTTGGATTTCCTGCTGAAACCCTTGTCACATCAGGTTTTTTCGAAATAAACCTGTTCGAATCTATCCTGTAACTGCAGTTGCCTAACAGTTGTGTCATGAAACACAGTATTAGCCAACTGTCATGAGGTAGAAGGCTGAAATGATGGGGTAAGACGATTTCTCCTGTAGAGCGATGCTTAGTGGATGATCTGTAATTGTGGTGAGGCACGGCTGTCAGACATGACCAAGCAATCCCTAGAGAATCGTACTGGAAAGCTACTCGTTTTGCAGTAACTCGCGATTAGCATTGCCGGACTTTATCAGGGGCTCCGAAGGGATGAAGGTGAAGAAATAGGAATGAGCTTTGGGGAGACGAAGATAGGCAGCGTGGTGTAGCGTAGGGTTGTAAAACCTAAAACCCTTACGAAGCAGAGGCTGCATGTTGCTGTTCGGCTTGAAAGATTTTGGGTTGAGCCATTTGGGTTTGGAGATTAGATGGCGACAGGGAAGACTGCCCCTCAGCATAGGCGATGACGACTGTTTCAATTATTATCCCAGCATTAAATGAAGCCCATTGCATTGCCCGCACCCTGCGCTGTTTGCAGCAGCTTCAGCCTCCGGCTTGGGAAATTGTAGTGGTAGATGGTGGCAGCCAGGATGACACAATCGCGCTAGCAGAGGCGGCTGGGGTAAGGGTCATTACTGCAACGCAGCCAAGCCGCGCGGTGCAAATGAACCAGGGAGCATCTGTGACGACTGGAGAGGTGCTGTGGTTTCTCCATGCTGATACGCTAGTCCCAGATGATGGGGTTGCGGTCATTACCCAAGCGCTAGCCGATCCAACAGTGGTAGGAGGCGGGTTTGTGTCGTTGATGGCAGGGGTGGCGACGACTCGCTGGGGTATTTCGCTGCATAATTATCTCAAGACGTATTATGCTCCCTTGCTGTTTCGGCCACTGCTGTTTGGGCGGGGGCTGCGGCTACTGTTTGGGGATCAGGCGATATTTTGCTGGCGATCGCCCTTTGAGCAATGCGGCGGGTTCAATGCAGCACTGCCCATTATGGAGGATGGGGATTTGTGTTTGCGGCTGGTGCGCCACGGTCGGTTGCGGCTGGTGAATCGGGTGGTGCAGTCGAGCGATCGCCGTGTCGCCAAATGGGGCGCCCTCAAGGCCACTGCCATTTATCTGTATGTGGGCATTCTGTGGGGCGTGGGCGTGTCAAAGGCCTACATCAAGCGGTTTTATGCCGACATTCGCTAAGGCTCCGATTGGGTTCCCGTCGCGTCGTTGAGCGCCCAGTCATAGTCTAAATAGCGAATCTGCACATCAGGCGGCAGGGACTGAGGCCGATAGCTCTGGATGTAGTAAGCGATACTCTCGGAGGCAGCAGCGCCGCTCGCTGAAGTCACCGTCAAAAAATCCTGTTGGTACCAGCGAAAAATTTTGCTGCAGTGCAGCGTGCGCGTCTCGGCCTCGTACTGCACTTTGGCCGGATTGTTGATAAACCGCCGCGCATCTTCGTCAAGCTGCTGGGCCATCCGCTCTGGCCAATACGCTTCTGCCCGCAAGAGGGGACAGCCCACCGCAGCGCACACAAGGGCAAAGTGAATGCGCGGCTCGCGGTAGTGCGGACGCACAATGCGATGCTCAATGTCGTTCAGGCTGTAGGGAAGAGACACGTTGGGATATAGGCTAGATGGGGCGGCATGGCTGCCGTGCGGATGAACAGCCCGCTGAAAAAACCGCAGAAATGCTAGCCAGTTGGGGATGCCCAGCACGGTCGGACGAATGGAGCGAATCGGGTAGACCCCCAACACCTGCTCAATCACGTAGGCGTTATAAAGGTTAAGCCAGTAGGCTAGTTGCTTAGTGTCGGAGTAGTCCTCTAACCGAGTAGGTGACAGTTGCGTCAGCCAAGCTTGTAGGTCGGTGTGGGCCTCTGACTGCCAGCTTCTATAGTTAACGCGCCCTTGGGGGTTAACATAGCGCCGGAGCATTTGATCCCAAGGGGTGAAGTCGATCATGGTGACGAGTAAGGTGCGATCGCTCAAGTGGATCGGGGTAATGGGGCTGATTCGCCTGCGGTTTTGGCGGGTGCGATCGCTCTCTATTCATACGCTACAGCGGTGGCTGCAGCAAGACAACTCCCCCCTGCTTCTCGATGCCAGAAAGGCTGAAGAATTTGAGGTGAGCCACTTGCCCGGAGCGCAATGGGTTTCACCACATGCAACCTCAGCCCTTCGGTCTACTGAATCTGGATCAGGGCGATCGCCCCTGCTCGTATCGTGTTCGGGTACGGACTCCTTAATTCCCTTTAATAGGCCTATTGTGGTCTATTGCTCCGTGGGTTATCGCTCGGCGCGGCTGGCGCAGCGGCTTCAGACCGTGGGGTATCACACCGTGTGGAATCTAGAGGGTTCCCTATTCGCTTGGGTGAATGCGGGTTATCCCGTCTACCAGGGCGATCGCCCCGTGCAGCAGGTGCACCCCTACAGTGCCTTATGGGGCGCGCTGCTGCGTCCGTCAGTGGTGCAAGCCGATCTCAGCAATCTCTCTCAATCTGCGGCAAATCCAGCAGAAGATCGGACTACAGATGCCGCTGACGAAACACCTGACTAGCTGAGCGATGCAGGATGGAATGGCGGTAGACCAGAGCATCAAAGTCATCCGCATAGCCCCCGCCGATTACGCAGGCGACGGGAAATCCCAACCCAACGCAGGTTTCGAGCACCTGCATATCGCGGCGCAGCAGCCCTACATCGGTGAGCGCCAATTTACCCAGGCGATCGCCCCCATGTACATCTACGCCCGCATCATAGAGCACCAGATCAGGCTTGATCTGAGTAAGCAAATCGGGTAAATAATGGGCCAGCGTTTGCAGATAGTCGCCATCTTCCATACCCTCGGGCAATGCCACATCCAGATCGCTCCGCTGCTTTTGGTTAGGAAAGTTCACCTCGCAGTGCATCGAAAACGTGACCACGCTGGGATCATCCCGAAAGATAAATGCAGTGCCGTCGCCTTGATGCACGTCGAGATCGACCACGAGCACTCGCTGCGCCAGCCCTAGCTTTTGCATTGCCCGAGCGGCGATCGCCAGATCATTGAAAATGCAAAACCCCGACCCATAGCTAGGGAAGGCGTGGTGTGTGCCGCCAGCCGTATTGCAGGCCAGCCCATGCTGCAGCGCCAACTGCGCCGTTAAGATGGTGCCACTCACCGCAATGCAGGTGCGGTTTACCAGGGCCGGGCTCCAGGGCAACCCAATGCGGCGCATGGCTTTGGGGTCGAGCGTGCCGTCGCAATACTGGCGCACATACTCGGGCGTATGCACCCATTCAATCCAGTTTCGAGGCAGCGGATCGGGTTCATAAAACTGGGCTAGCTGGGCGACACCATCGTGCAGCAAACGCTCATACAGCGCCCGGAATTTTTGCATGGGAAAGCGATGCCCCAGCGGCAGCGGCGCTTCATAATCGGCATGGTAAACCAGCGGCAAATCCATACGAAGTTAAATCAATTCAAACAGGATGCAGACGTTTGACTCAAGGCTGAGACGGGGTCGATCCCAACCTTAGAGGATTGTGGGCTGTGGAGGCCGATAAGCGCGATGGGTTGAAGGGTATCAACGCTTGCCTTCTCCGAGCACGGTGTGCTCTGCAGGCCAATGCTCAAAGTCGAGAGCACGCATGAATCTGCAACGTTAGGGATTGCTGGATGCCATCGTTGGTAGCAATGCTCCTACATCAATCGAGGGCAGCGCCGGGAAAAACTCTAGCCGATAGCGGTAGAGGGCCACCGGGCGATCTCCCGCCCGAAAAAAATCGGGATCGGTAGGAGATAAATACACCGCTGTGACCTGATCCCCAAAGATCAGGGGTGCATCGCGCAACGATCCCAGCCCGAGTTGAGCAGGATGGGCGTCGTTGAGCTGGTAAGCCGTTGTCGTTTCCACCGTGTTGAAATACATCTGCGGCGCACCCCGAAATTCCTGTTGAGCCACCTCTGTGGTGACAAACTCATGAGCCGAGGGCGACTCGACGGCTCGCGAGGCTACCGTAGACACCAGCTGGCGATCGCCCCGCATCAGCGTGATTTGTCGATTGGGATTTTGCGGATCTACCTTTACGGCGCGGATCAGGCGGGAGCCCTCGGGGGTGTCATCTGCAAAATAGGCTTTTGCTAAATTCAAGCCGTTGAATGCTCGATCCGCCACGATTTTGGGGCTACGCTTGGGCGATCGCCCAGGCGACTGCATCTGTAACGAAAACCCCAGCGGAAACCCAATCCGCTTCCGGCTCTCTGGCAAAAAGCGCGCTTGAAATGGAATTGTCTTGTTAAGGAATTGCTGATTGCCTGAAAACCCTGGCGTTACAATATCTGGCGCCAGCGGTGACACCAAATCGACGAGTGTCGTTGTAACATCCCAGGTGCCCTCAAACCAATCGGGATAGTAGAGATCGCCCTGCGCCGGATGGACGGGCGGTTTAGTATCCCAGTTGGGATACTGAGAAATGCGCGCAGCCAAGGGAGCTGCCATTGCGTCTCCATGCCCCATACTCAACCCTAAACTCAGAACCAAGCTCAGGCCTAACACCCACACGGCCAGCCCTAGCCATCGGCAAACGCGCGGCCACTCCCAACCCTGTTGCCTCCAGTTCTGCCGCTCAAAATCTTGTATTATCATCCGGTTGCGTTATGCTGCCTTTAGGCTCTTTTTATCAGGAACTCTATTGTGCAATGTAGGCAAGGATTTGCCGAGTTCTGCATCAATTGCATCGCTGTTGCTACTTCAGCCTAGCCCAAACCCACAGTGAACAGAAGAGGAACGCGCTGACCCATAGGCCTATCCGCTCCCTACCGCTATAGGATAGGGGGCACTTACTCCACCCTTTCCTTAGCTTGACGTTCAATTCAGTCAATGCCTGAAATTGTGCGACCCACGTTGCAGACGGCAGGGTTCAGCGTTGTTTCAGCTCATGCTGTAGAGCCGAAACAGCGCTATCGAGCGTACAGTGTTAAAAAAATCAAAACATTACCAATCCTGATAGATTTCTCATGAGTTTGTAAGGAATATTAGAAGTATTCTCTTTCCAGGCTGGGGTTTAACGATAAGTATGTAAACCTAATTAAAAGCAACACGCACTCTTTGAAAGCCACCCATCGGGCACTTCTCCGGGCCGATTCTACAGACTGTTTTATTCTGGCTAAGCCTATCGCAGGCCGTTTGTTGGCATCTGCTTGATCTTGCCTCTACTCAAAACAGAGGATGACAGCGGCTCCTGGTTGTAGTTGACAGCGATTCAGCGGAAAGGTCACTTATCATGCAATTCCAAGAGTTCTGTAAGAGTTTTGTGCCATTCTCATAGTGGTTCTGGCTCCCGGTGATTCTGGCGCGTGATCGTGGGGTCGCGATTTTGAATTGGGTAGGCTAAGCTCGGAATCTGAGGATTGGTTTTATGCGCAAATTGCAGCCCAGAGCCGCCACGGCATAGAGCTAGAGCCCGCTACATGACCGTCTGTTTGTGGAAAACTGTCACAGATGCAAAAATCCTCTTGTGGGGGATTACTACGGTTGATTAAATGTGCTTTGTCCGTTGGCGATTCATAGGCGCTGGCTGAAGTTTAGGTGCATGGCTCAGACGCTGACTTGAGGCGCGATCGCCCTCTAACTTCCATCTATTCCCGTGCTCGATTGACTGACTGACTGCTTCCTCCATCCATTTTTTATCGCGAGTCTATGCTCATGCCTCAGCTTCCCCACCGTGTTCGATTGGTTAACGCACTATTGTTTTGCGGAACTGTCGCTGCTAGCGCCGGTTTATCGCTGCTGACCCCGGCGCTGAGTCCGGCGGTGCAAGCCTCGCTGCAAGATAGCCCCAAGGCGGTGCTAGATGAAGCCTGGCAAATTGTGTATCGCGATTATGTAGATGGTTCTTTCAACAATGTGGATTGGGTTGCTATTCGCCAAGAGTTGCTAAGCCGCAACTACAGCACTCGCGACCAAGCCTACACCACGCTGCGTCAGGCGCTTCAACGGCTGCAAGATCCCTACACTCGATTTATGAATCCGCAGCAGTTCCAAGCATTGACGAACCAAACGTCTGGAGAGCTGTCAGGGGTGGGGATTCGGATGAAAGCGGATGAAGAAAGTGGTGATATCTCCATTGTGGAGCCGATCCCGAACTCGCCTGCCGCCGAGGCTGGCATTCAGTCGGGCGATCGCATTCTGTCTATTGATGGTGAATCTACCAGCGGCATGTCTTTAGAAGATGCGTCTCAGCGCATTCGTGGGGAAGAAGGCTCGTCGATTGTGCTAGAAATTCAGCGCGAGGAGTCCGCTCCCTTTGATGTCACCCTGATGCGCAGCCGCATTCAGCTGTCCAATGTTCACCATACTCTGAAGCAGGAAAATGGAGCCCGGGTTGGCTATGTTCGACTCTCTGAGTTCTCTGCCCATTCTGCTGATCAGATGCAAAGCGCAATCAATTCCCTGCTAGAGCAGGATGCAGAGGGGTTTGTGCTGGATTTGCGGGGGAATCCGGGTGGGTTGCTCGATGCCAGCATTGCGATCGCCCGGATGTGGCTGACCTCTGGCACTATCGTTCGCACAGTTGATCGGGTAGGCGGCAGCGATGAATACCGCGCCAACAATACGGCCCTAACGACCCTGCCGCTGGTGGTATTGGTCGATGGTAATTCTGCGAGCTCGAGCGAAATCTTAACCGGTGCACTAAAGGACAACAATCGTGCCACGGTGGTGGGCAGCACCACCTTTGGCAAAGCGCTAGTACAGTCGGTGCATCGCCTGTCGGATGGCTCAGGGCTAGCGGTCACGGTTTCTCACTATTACACCCCAAATGGTACGGATATTAGCCAGTTGGGGATCACGCCTGATATTCAGGTCAGCTTGAATGAGTCGCAGCAGCGGCAGTTGACTACAAATCCGCAAGAGCGCGCTACTGCAACGGATGTGCAGTATTTGCGAGCACTGTCGGCGCTGCAATCTACTATTTCGACCCAGCCGCGCCAGCCGCGCCAAGCCGCAGAACTCAACCAGCCACGGCAAAATACCCGTTTGAGTCTGCCTCTGCAAATGAACTAGCGTCAGTTGGCAACGGTCTAGAACCACGAGTTCGATAGCGCCAAGTTAACAATCCTGAATGGGTCATGATTGAGTGAGGCAAGGGGGAACCTTCGCCCCACTCAATTGTTTGAGACTGGCATTTGAGGCTGATATTTAAGACTGACGCAGTTGGACAATTTTTGGGAAGTCAAGCTTCTCAAAATTGTCTGTTATGACCTATCTCTTAAACGCCGTGGCTCTTGCCAATCACCCAGTGTCGTCGAAAGTAGCGAGAAAGGCTAGATTCCTCTAGCGACAGGCAGATAGGGCGACCGTGGGGGCATGTGTGGGGGTGGCGGGTGGCTTGCCACTGGTGTAGGAGGGTTTGCATTTCGCTGAGGGCAAGGGGTGTGCCATTTCGCAGGGCAGTGCGGCAGGCAGTTGCCACCAATGCGCTGTCTAAATCAGCTCCCAAGCTCAGCTCGCGCAGAGCGTCGGCACAGTCATTGCGCTGACGCAAGGCTGCAGGAACTGTCCGCACAGCCCAAAGTTGATCCCCAAATTCGTCGACGGTCAGTCCTAAGCGCTGCAATTGCTCTACTTGCGCGCGCGAAAGCTGCGTCAGCACGATAGGGGGATCAAGGGGTACAAGTTGCCAGCGATCGCACAGTTGCTCATATAGCACCCGTTCATGGGCAATGTGCTGTTCTATGAGCCATAGCCCGGTCGGATGCTCCGCCACAATATACATACAGTGCAGTTGGGCGATCGCCCGAAGCGACAGTAGTGAAGTGGGCGCTTGTTCTAGACAATCATTGAGGGGGCGATCGCCCACGTCTTGAGCCTCAGCCTCATCTATAGAGGTGCCAAGGGAACTGTCTCTCCCAGTCTGCACACGCCGCTGAGCGTTATATCCCCCGTCCTTTTCTGACGCTTGAAGCAATTGGGCGACACGCGGCCCGTAGCCTAGTTCCGGCTGGCTGGCTGCCTGCAACTGTAGCGCGTGGTGGATCGCGCTCACCACCCGGCCCCGCCAGCCGTCCATGTCTTGCAGATAGACTTCTGCTTTGGCGGGATGACGGTTCCAGTCAATGTCGCGGGGGAGTAGGTGCAAATGCACAAAGCAGATGGGATGGCGATCGCGCGGTAGCGTGCGGTGAAAGGCCGAGAAAACCGCCTGCTCTACCTCGGGACAGCGCACCACTCGCCCATTAACGGCGACCTTAACCCAGTCAGGACGGCGGCGATGGCAGCGATGGGGCAATCCCAGCAGGACTTCCAGCCCCTGAGCTATCTCAGATGGGATTAGAGCTGTTGGCAATGCAGCGGCAGGCATCCCGCTCCCCGCCGAGGACGGGGCGAGGGACATTGAGGCCGCCACATTTACATCTGGCCAGCATACGGTTTTTAGATCGCCTGCCTCTATCGTTCGCAATATCTGGGGCAAGATGGCCTGTGCTTGTGCACTACCCCACAGGCAAAACCAGTCTCGGCGAGCGGTGGCAGAGCCATTAGCCTCACCGCGATATACTTGCCACGTCACCTGGGGATGGCATAGGGCTAAATGCTGAACGACCAACTGAACCAACCGTAGCTGCTGACCAACGGGCGGCAAGCTCTGACGGCGCGAAAGCAGTGAGTGAAATAGGTTTGACACCGTAACAATGGTTCCCGGGGCGATCGCCGTCGCCCCGGTTTGCACAGGGTGCCCCTGATGGCTATAGCGGACATGCATCCCGTCTGCTGCAGTCCCTGGGCGGCTGCTGATCTCTAGCTCAGAGAGTTGGGCTAGGCTGTGCAGCGCTTCACCCCGAAATCCTAAACTGGCAATGTTCCATAGATCAGCACGACCCGAAATCTTGTTGGTGCTGTGGGGTAGCGCCGCGCGTTGCAGATTTTCGAGTGTGATCCCGGCTCCGTTATCAGCCACCTGGATGCGCCACTGTTCTAGCCATAGCGTGATAGTGATGCGCGTGGCCCCTGCGTCTATCGCGTTTTCTGCCAGTTCGCGTACCACGGCAGCTAGAGAGTCAATCACCTCTCCTGCTGCCATCAGATGCACTACGTCATCCGGTAAGGTCTGAATTTGAGACACCATGCCACCAGTGTAGGCGCGGTTATGAGCTTTGTATGAAGAACCTTGGCAGGCGGTTGGCCTATGTTCTAGCCTGCCTTCGCAGGCCATGAGCCTTTCTAAAAGCCCTCTAACCGGCGATACCAGTCTTGATCGGTTTTGTCTTTTTGAGCCAGCTCTTGCTCGGTGAGGTCACGCTCAGAGGTATAAGCCAGGTCGTCTTCTTTCACCACCGTTTCGGCTGCAAACTGACGGGCAAATGACAGCTTTTTCTGCAATGCGGAGTTGGCTTCATTGAGCCGCAATGCTTGGTCTTGGCGCGCCGTATTGCGGGCCTCAAGCTTTTGGTTTTGGCGTTGAATCCACAAGTAGCGCAGCAGGGGAATGGCGACAAAGCCCAGAGCATAGGCGATCAGCACGCCATAAAGCCCCCCAGCAACGCCCACCAAACCACCGAGAGCAGCGGCCCAACCATCGCGCAGTAAAAAGCCTAGCCAAATTGCGCCGAGTAGGTTAACGCCGCCCAGACCGGCTGCCATCGTGAGTTGGCTGGAGCTAGCGTTGCTAAATTTCCACACTGTCTCTTTGAGATAAGCCGCAACAGGAGATGCCTTTGCTTGCTTAGCGGTGACCTGCAATTCTGGGAAGCGGTAGATGAGCTGACCATCATCGCTGACTTCGGGACTGCCGTTAAAGCGCAGTAGCACAGGCAGCATGTAGTCTTCGTCGTCACTTGGATTGGACGGCACATCTAGATAGGGGGCAACTTGCTCAGCAGCGATCGCCCCACCCTGATTACGAATGACTGTGGCGATCGCCTGCCAGCGCCGCTCCTCCAAATCTGCATTTGGATCCCCATCTCCAAATAAAAAGGAAAAGACTGCTTCTAAGAAGCCCATCTCGTCCTCTTTTGGCGCTGCACCCCGAGTGGTGCTGCCCATAGGACGGGATGCCCCACCATAGGCATAGCGACGCCGACGACCATAGCCAGGTGAAAAAATGTAGAACCAGTTGGGGCTAAACCAGAACAGCCCGCCACCGCCGCGGCGACCCCCTCCCAAGTTGATCCCGCCGCCGCGATCATCGCTCCGTCCGGCACTGCTCATGGCAATGAGAATGGCAATGATCGCCAGCATGATCAGCACAATCGAGGCAATCAGCATGACCCCAAACGAAATGCGGATGATGTAGAACAGCACATTCCACACCCGTTGCCACGCCTGTTGCAGCCGCAGTCGAAACGACTTGCTTTGGAGAATGGTGCGAAACTGTCGAGGAAACACATAGGCCACCTCCCCCATATCCGACACTTGCAGATGCCCGCCAGCCTCAGTTGCTAGCGCCAGTAAGCCTTGCTGAGCTACTGTGACATCAATCCCCGCCTGAGTGGCTACATCTCCGGGTGTTACCCGATAGTCCAGCCGTTCAACGGCACTCATCACTTTGGGATTGAGTATCATACCTCTTGCCTCAACAAATAGTGCGACCTACCTTCAATCTAGGCAGGTTTTCGGGCAATCGACAACGTAATTCTCAGGGGAATGTCCGAACTGAGGGTGATACGCTAGGCGGGTGAGTCTCTAAGGGCGATCGCCCTCTTCCTATTTTCTCAAAGTGCATCCCAGTTTTGCAAATCGGCCTACGGTAGGAGCTAGCTGCGCCAAGAGGCTGTAGGACTCGGCAGTGGTGCTCTACAATTAATGCAGATAATGCAGACGAAAGGTAGTCATAGGCGATCGCTAGTCGCTTCTTGGCTCTATTTCCTCTCGCAGACAGCCGGTTAGTTCAGGCTGATACTGTTCCCGATTCATCTCGCTAATTCCACATTATTTAGTAGTGGGTCAGGTCTATGCCCAGATCACAGCGCAACGACAACTTTATCGACAAGACCTTTACGGTGATGGCAGACATGATCTTAAAGATGATGCCTACCGACAAAACCGCAAAGGAAGCCTTTGCCTACTACCGGGATGGCATGTCGGCTCAGGCCGATGGCGAATATGCAGAGGCAATGGCTAACTATGAAGAAGCGCTTAAGCTAGAAGAAAATCCCTATGATCGTAGCTTTGTGCTGTATAACATGGGTCTCATCTTCGCCAGCAATGGGGATCATGACAAAGCACTGGAGCAGTATCACGAAGCCATTGAGCACAATCCTCGGTTACCCCAAGCGTTAAATAATATTGCAGTGATTTATCATTATTTGGGAGAGCGCGCCCAAGTAGAAGGAGACACGGCCACTGCCGACAGTTATTTTGATCAGGCCGCAGAATACTGGCAGCGTGCGATTCGCCAGGCGCCTAACAACTACATCGAGGCGCAAAACTGGCTCAAAACGACAGGTCGCTCCAAAGCCGATATCTTTTTCTAAGGTTTGCGAAGGAACCGATCTCTACATTTCTGATGCCCAATACAGGGGCTGGGGCGTAATCGTTGGCCTTGCTGCACAAGATTGCTGTACTGCATTAGCGCCAAAATTGAGGGTTCAATCTCTTTCCGATGTGCTGCGCCCCGATAGCCCTCAGGTTTAAGTCCACGCCGTCTAGCTCCTAATCCCCATCTTGCAATGTCAATCGATCGCGAACAGGTTCAAAAAGTTGCCCATTTGGCTCGGCTGCAGCTCACCCCAGAGGAAGAAGCCCAGTTCACTACGCAGCTCAACGACATTTTGGACTACTTTGAGCAGTTGAGCGAGTTGGACACGAGTCAAGTTGAGCCGACCACGCGCGCCATTGATACTGTGAATGTGACACGGGTTGATCAACTTCAATCGACTGCTGTGCGGGAGCAAATTTTAGACTGTGCGCCCGATCGGGATGGTGAGTTTTTCCGTGTGCCTCAGATTTTGAATGATTAAGTTCTGGGCGGTTTTCGTTTTGAGTGCGGTGGGCTTAGGCGGTATGTGCGATGCCTGGGCTCGTGCCATTGCGGCATGACAAATGTGCTGCTGCTGGTTCTGTGTCAGGCGATCGCCGCTACCAGTATGACGCTGCTGTTTACTGTAGCGGCGTTGGTGGGGCGTGATTTGTTGACTGACTCAACTTGGGCCACGTTGCCGTTAGCGCTGCTTCAGATAGCGGTTATGGGGGCTACGATTCCGGCCTCATTGCTGATGCAGCGGTGGGGGCGATCGCCCGGGTTTGCCATCGGGACGTTGATTGGCATAGGGGGAGCAGGGTTAGGGGCGATCGCCATTCTGAGCCATAGCTTTGTGCTGTTTTGCCTAGCGACTAGTCTGTTAGGGGTATTCAACGGCTTTGCTGGGTTTTATCGGTTTGCAGCGGCGGATGCAGCACAGGTGTCGTTCCGGGCACAGGCGATTTCTTGGGTGGTGGCGGGCGGCGTGATTGCCGCTGTGGTAGGGCCAAACCTGGCAAAATGGTCAGCGAACTGGGTGCCTAATGCTACCTATGCGGGAGCGTTTGGGGCGATCGCCCTATTGTTAGGGTTAACCTTTCCACTTTTAGCTCGAGTTCACATCCCACCGCTCTCTGCGGCGCAAACCCAAGCGCTGGGCGACCGGCGACCGTTAAAGCAGATTGCCCGGCAGCCGGTGTTTCGAGTTGCCGTGCTGGGCAGCATGGTAGGTTACGGCGTGATGGCGCTGTTGATGACGGCTACACCGCTGGCTATGACGGCGATCGCCCATCCCTTTGAATCAGCAGCGTCGGTGATTCAGTGGCATGTGCTGGGCATGTTTGCCCCGTCCTTTTTTACTGGGTCGCTGATTGCCCGAGCGGGCGTCTTACGAATTATCCTCTGCGGTGTGGCGCTGAACTTGCTGTGCGTGGGCATTAACTTGGCAGGCACCGAGTTGATGCATTTTCACCTAGCGCTAATCCTGCTGGGCATCGGCTGGAATTTTATGTTTGTGGGTTCCACCACGCTGCTCACCGAGACGTATACACCTGCCGAACAGTCGAAGACCCAGGCGGTTCACGACTTTTTAATGTTTGGGTTTGTGGCTATTGCAACGTCTCTGTCGGGACAATTGCTTAACCGCATGGGCTGGGTCGCGGTCAATATGGCAGGCGTGCCGCCCCTGTTGCTGGTTCTCGTCAGCGTGGTGTGGCTGATGCGATCGCGCCCTGCTGTCGTGCTGGATGATCCCCACGGGTAAACGGCGATCGCCCCCTTTTACCCTTCAGCATTGATGGAGCGGCCTAGAATACGCCTTTGTGCGGTGTGCATTCGAGGCCTACGGAGTTTTTAGAGTGGCATTGAGGCGATGTCTGGGATCCCATAGTGCGTAACGCCCTAGAGGATTCAAGATGGTTAGGATTCAGCAGGAGTATAGATCGCAGCCGCAGCCATTGCCTCTACTGATAGTGTGGCTTGCCCAGCCTCATCGACCACAACCTGCCCTGATGCCTTGGTGCAGGCTTGGAGATCAAGGCTAGTACTGGATTGCAAGATATTGCAGTAGGTGCCAGGGCGTAGCCCCGTTTGAAAGGTATGGCGCAGGGGGCGATCGCTCCGGTTGATCACTACAAATCCCACATTTCCACGGCTAAAGGCAATTTGGTTTACGCCATCGCTCCACCAGTGGAGGAGCGGCTGCCCGTGGGTGGCCTGGCGAAATTGCACCATGCGGGCGATTGCAGGCCAGCGGTGCTCGCACTGCCATTCCGCAAAGCATTGAGATTGGCCATCGACAAACACTGGCTGGGTCACCCCATGAATATCTGTGGGTGGCCCTTGATCGGAGTCATTAAAGGCATAGCTCGACATCACCTGAGGATAGCCATAGGGGTGTGCCAGCATAAATACGTTGGCTAGTTCGTAGAGCGTGCCGTTTTTGTGCGTCAGATAGCTGCCGCCACCCCCGTGCCCGCGCTGCTTGTCGTGGTTATCAATGAATGTGACGGCCTGATGCGCGGGGACAAGTCCCCAGTCTTCGCTGAGGGTGCTGAGCTGAGCTAGGGTGCGATCGCCCTTATTGAGAAAGACTTCGCTGACAAGTCGCCCATACTCAAACTCATGCACCGCCCCATTGCCATAATACTCATCCTTTTTGATGACTTCAGTACCGGGATCAATGACTTCTTGGTAGATGTAGAGTTCACGGTCGGTGTGCTGACGCAGTTGATCCAGAATATCTCCCAGCTCTTGGGCGGCAATGTGCTTGGCCGCGTCGATTCGAAAGCCATCAATGCCCAAGTCTGCTAGATCTGCTAGATAATCCACGATAGTCGATTGTACGGTAGTCGACCCCGTTTTGAGATCGGCAAGACCGACCAGTTCACACGTGGTAACCTCAGCCCGATCTTGATAGGTTTCAATAGGGCGTCGGCAGGGGTGAAAGTCGCTAGGTCTGTAGAGGTTGGGGTGGTTGTATTTGCGATAGGCTGTGCCGCCGCTGCCAATGCCACTGTCGATCGCCGCCATATGGTTAATAACGGCATCGGCATAGACCTTAACGCCTGCAGCATGGCAGCGCTCGACCATAGTGCGGAGCTGGGTGCGATCGCCGCTGCGGCTTACTAGCTTGTAGCTGACGGGTTGATAGCGCTGCCACCAAGGATACCCTTGGTCGGGCAACACCACATGCTCATTGGGAGGAGAAATTTGCACCCCGTCATACCCATTGGGGCCAAGAAATGCCTCGCACTCTTCGCCGATGTCGTCCCACGTCCACTCAAACAAGTGAACAAAGGCTGACGGGGGAGCAGTGTCTCTGGTTGCAATGAAAGGGGTAGCGGTATAAGCTTGCGAGGTTTCGGGCAGCCGAGATGATAATCGCAGAGCAGCGATCGCCAAAAATGCCAGAATCAGCCCAGCCCATACCCAGTTTCGTTTTAGCTTATAAAACACAGCGCCACCCCTTGGAGTTAATGGTCAATGGGGCGATCGCCCAAAGCTATGGTCGTTGTAACGCCTGCCGGTGGGGCAGAGGCCATGCGATGAGCAGACCCACGAATCACACGAATCACCTCGATATGTTCAGTCGGGCGATCGCCCCATTGATTTAAATTTGTTTCGACATATTTATAATCTTCCCTGTGGAATAAACTCTCAAACGGAACGGCCATATCTGAGCTGATGTTTTTTTCTGACGACTTTCAGCCATTGATGTGCTCCCTATCGCATGTGCTCGCGCAGCTCTGACTTAGAATTCCAACAAGGGTTTTACCTGCCACAACGCTGCTCTCTTGGGAGTTAACAAATGCTGCGATGTAGGATTGTGCGTTGTAAGTGACCCTGACGATGGGAACCACAGCGATAGGGTGGCCGCAGTTCAAGCGCGGTGTGATTAGGTGCCATGCACAGTCTGATATTCCTCATATCGCCGCCCCATTAGCCCAGAAATTAGCCCGGCCCCACGCGACATCTGCAGCAGAGCTTCTACAAATAGAGAGCGGTTTAACACGCTGATCGGCAGCATCAGCAGCCCCAACACAATGCGACCACACCCGGTCAAAAACCGCCGGGGCATCACCTGCATCGGAGGAGACACCTCCATTTCACATAGGCTGTAGGTACTATAGGCGCGATAGTGGCGCTGCACCATCCAGCTTAGCGTTAGGCGGCTGGCAGGAATCCACTCATTCACTACGGCTTCATCAGCCCAGACAAACCGATACCCGGCCTGGTGCAGTCGCATAAACAAGTGCGTATCTTCGCCACCTGTAGTCGCAAAGCGATCATCAAAGGGTGGATCAAACTGGGTGAAGATGGCTGCTCGAACCAGGACGTTATTGGTGGCAGCGATGGTAAGCGGGTGCCCTGTGGGGTGCCGCGTGATGCCAAAGACTTTGCTGGTCGCAATCCACTCAGGCACTTGATCGGTCATGTAGTGGGGGAGTGATGGCCCCCATACGACATCAGCGGTGTAGGTGTCTTGGACGGTTAGCAATACCTCTAGCCACTCGGGTACGGGCACTTCATCATCATCAATGAAGGCGACAAAGTCGGCGGTTTTGGGAACAGTGGCGATCGCCCGATTCCGCCCGTAGGAAATACCGCGCCGCTGCTCTACAACATAGGTAAGCGACCAGCGAAAATTGGGGCGCATCTCATCGCAGATGGCCCGCGTCGCATCTGCCCCTTCGTTATCCACAATAATGACTGAAATATCTGGGCAAGCCCTCTGCTCAAAAGTCAGGGCATTCAACCCGTCTAATAGCCGCTGCAACCCGTCTGGGCGCTTATAGGTTAGGGCACACACTGCAATATGCATCGAAACTTTCTCCCAGATCTGAACGTATGCTGTAGTAACGTAACTTAGGCTTTGCAATGCTAAGGAGCTGGTGTGGCGTACCTATTCCCACAATACTGGTATTGAGTAGCCTGCTCGGTTTAGTTAAACCTCAGACTCCAAGGGATCTATAGTGCAGGCCCTAAAAACCGTGTAGAACACTGAGCTTTTGTCGTGTGTTAATTTGCCCACTGACTACCGGTTCTCCATTCCATCTGATTGTATAAGTGTCGTTTGACGGTGCTGAGTGTCTGAATATACCAGAGCGGTGGGCTTGTCGTGCGCTCTGTAGGCTACTTTATGGGTGTGCTCTGCCCATAAGCGCTAGAGCCTATCAAGTGGTGAGGGCGCGAACTCGCTTAACAATACGGTCAATCCACGCAGGGCGAGAGGATGACGCCATCAACCAGGCGATCGCTGGCTCAGTCAGCGGCTTGGGCATTAGCCCCACCCAAAAGAACCACACCGTCAACACCAGCTTGCGTGACGAGGCATACCCTGAGTAGCGCCAGACTGCGAGGCTGCCCCGGTAGGCCAGCTTTAGTCCCGAATCGGTTGGGCTAGGGTGCAGGGATGGCTCTAGCCGCAGCGAAGCAATGCGAGACATTAGGTGCAGGTAGTCGCGATCGCCCAAGTCTTGTGCGGGCTGATGCCCCTTCTTCTCAGCTTGGAGCGCCAGATAGCGGTACTTTTGGAACTCATGCTCAATCGACTTACGAAACCGCTCTACGGGAATGGAATCGCTCGCAAATGCCCACATGTTGTTGCCATGCTTGCGATAGGCCCCTAACGGCGTTTCTACAACTGCCAGCTCGCCATAGAAGGGCACTACCGTTACCAAGTACCCATCCGCCGACATAGGAAAGTCTTGGGCAGGAATCGGAAGCACCTGCTCTAGGGCGTAGCGGCTAAAGGCCAGCCCACTGGTCACGGTGGTGCCATAGCGACCGCGATCCAATAGCTGCGGCAGCACATTCCCACTATCAAGCGGGCGCTCCCGCAGAGGATGCAGCTCCAGAAATTGACCAACCTCATCGACCAACTCTAGGCGGTACTGCACTAGGGCGATCGCCGGATTCCACGCGGCAACTACCTGCTCGGCTGTTTCAGGAAACAGATAGTCATCGGCATCCAGAAAAATCAACAGATCGCCCTGACTCACCTCATATCCGGCGTTCATTGCAGAGGCCTGTCCACCGTTTTGCTTTAGAAGAGGCGTGATCTTTGACCCGTAGTGGGTGATTACATCTTTAGATTGGTCGGTAGAGCCGTCATCGACCACAATCACTTCGGTTTTAGGATAAGTCTGCGCCAGAGCGCTGTCGATCGACTGTTTTAGAAACCGCTCATAATTGTAATTATTGATGATGATGCTCACCAGCGGCTGGTCCACTGCTTGCTCCATCCCGACTCCTCCGTGTGACGATTGCTGTAATCTTTGTATGAATGCCCGATTAAGACCACTAGGGAGTGAACTCCCTGCTGAACCATAATGCAGTTCTGTATAAGACCTAACCCAAAGAAAATCTGACTCAGAAGAAAGCGATAGACAGTTGGCGCTCTCCCCTTCAGTGTCTTGGTAATTTCCCGGATTGGTCGTGAAGATATGCTGAAGTGTGTCCTGGGTTCCGTAATATTTCGGTATATCCCCCGACGCACTTTAGGACGATTGCTGCAGTGATAACGGCTGGGATCTGTGCTGTGTGTCTGTTCCAAAAGCCTTCTACGGTTGAACGCTATGCATAGGCGCAGGCTGTGCCTGGTGCTCAAACTTCACAAATGCTAAACAGTGTGGATGTATTGTGGCTCAGAAATTTTGGGTTCGGGTTCCGGCATTTTGGCACTCAAGCGTGAACTGATTATGCAGGGCTAAGACGGTCTGAGACGGTCTGAGACGGTCTGATTGCAGTGAGCCTGAGACAGGAGCGATCGCAGGATTGCACTGCGCTAGATCAACGACTCGCTCACGGAGCTTTATCATTTGACTATGTGTTTTGCAGGGAATTCGTTGCGGGATGTTCACAATAGGGAGCCTATGGCTATGCCACCCTCAAAAGGGTAGCAAGGGGCAGCAAGGGATTGTGGCTGCGAGCCTGCCCTACACGCTGACTGAATTCACGTGATGAATTCTTGCTGACGCTCTGGCTGATGGAGCGAATAAGAATAAGGTAATCCGATCTGCGGATGGAAGCGCCCTTGAGAAGAGATAGGGTGCTTAGGCTAATAATTTTGAGCTGATTAATGATGTAACTGCTGGGGTTCGGTTTAGTGTGTTGGTCGAGACTAGACCGGGGGAATTCTCAGTTGAGTGTCAGCATACGGGTTATTAAGGGTTGAGCAAGATGGTAAGGGGTGGCAGCAACAGCGATATGGACTATAGCGGAGATTGGTGAGCAAATGCAGATATTAATTCTGGGACTGTCTATGGTCTTAAGTGCGATCGCCGCTGTGCTGCTAGTGCTAACGCTGATGCTGTTGCTAGAATGCGTGGCGGCGCGCTGGCCCCATCGGGTGTTCAAGCCGCAACCTGACTCCATCGAACATCCACGGCTAGCGGTGCTGGTGCCGGCTCACAATGAGGCAGTGGTGATTCGGCAAACGCTGGAGAGTCTGGTGCCCCAGCTGGGCTCACAGGATTGTCTAGTGGTGGTGGCCGATAATTGCTCTGATGCGACCGCGGCGATCGCCCGAGAGGCGGGAGCTACGGTCATTGAGCGGTTTGATGAATATCGCCGGGGCAAAGGCTATGCCCTAGACTACGGGCTGCAATGGCTGGCCTCTGATCCACCCGATGTGGTGGTGTTTGTGGATGCTGACTGCTTGGTGTATCCCGGCGCGATCGCCCAGTTGACGGCTCAGGCGATCGCCACAGGCCGTCCCGTCCAATCCAACTATTTGATGGAAAAACCTCCTATTTCAACCCCGCAGGATGATATCTCAGCGTTTTCTGTCGTACTCAAAAATCGCGTACGCTCCCAAGGGATGAGCAATTTGGGGCTGCCCCTGTTGCTGACGGGCAGCGGCATGGCCTTTCCGTGGCGCGTCATCCGCTCGGTTAACCTAGCGAGCAGCAACATTGTCGAGGATATGAAAATGGGACTCGATTTGGCGATCGCCGGGTTCCCCGCTAGCTTTTGCGACGAGGCGCAAGTGATGGGTCGCCTGCCGCAGCAGGCTGACGCCGCCACCCGCCAGCGCACCCGCTGGATTCATGGCCACCTTCAATCCATCCAAATTTATACTCCGCAGCTGGTGCAGGCGGCGCTGCATCAGCGCCGAATTGATCTGCTGGCAACGGCGATTGACCTAAGCATTTTACCCCTGACCCTCATGGTAACGGTGTGGCTGGTGCTGCTGGTGCTGAGCGCGGCTCTGGCATTGCTGAGTGCGGTGCTGCTGCCGCTGCTGCTGGTGCTGCTGGCAGGGCTGTGTCTAGTGACAGCGCTAGTGATCGGCTGGTCGGCCTTTGGTCGTGAGGCGCTGCCTATGACGACGCTGTCTCACTTGCCAACCTATCTGCTAGGCAAGCTGCCGATTTTTGCCAGCTTCCTCCGCAAACCTGAAGCTCGTTGGGTTCGCACTGACCGGGACGAACCCGGGGCATAGGAAGAGAGAGTCTGCAGGTTTGCGACCTTGGCTCGCTAAAATAGGAACGCTCTGCGGGTGCAGGTCACGGCGTTTCTATAGCGAGTTATGGCGGTAAATCATGGCGACTCAGGACAAGCTCTACGAAGGCAAAGCCAAAATTCTATACACAACGGATGAGCCGGACATTCTGCTGACGGTATTTAAAGACGATGCCACGGCCTTTAATGCTCAAAAACGCGGCACGATTGCAGGCAAAGGCGAAATCAACTGCCGCATGTCGGCTCATTTGTTTCGACGGTTAGAGGCAGCGGGTGTTCCGACTCATTTTATCGACTGCCCTCAGCCCCACACTATGCGAGTGCACGCGGTGCGCATCGTCCCTATTGAGGTGGTGGTGCGCAACCGAGCAGCCGGGAGTCTGTGCAAACAGACGGGGCTACCCCTCGGGCTGGCGCTTGAGCCACCGCTGGTGGAGTTTTACTACAAAAATGATGCGCTGGGTGATCCGCTGTTGACGCTGGATCGGGTGCATGTGATGCAGTTGGCGACGGCAGAACAGGTGGCTGAGCTTCGACAGATGACGCTGCTGATCAATCAAATTCTGACGGCATTTTTTGACCAGTGTGCCATCACACTGGTGGACTTTAAGCTGGAGTTTGGACTGGTGGGCGATCGCCTCATTTTGGCTGATGAGATTAGCCCCGACACGTGTCGGCTATGGGATCAGGCCGAATCAGATCCTGAGCGCCGCGTCATGGATAAAGACCGCTTTCGACAAGATTTAGGACAGGTAGAGGCCGCGTACCAGCGCGTGTTAGATCGGGTTCTGTCACAAAACACATAGCATAGTGTACCGGTCTTTGCTGTAGAATTGCTCCGGCTTAAGGAATGCAAGCCGGGGTCAATGCAGGCATCTCAACAGTGCGCCATTCCCGATCAGATTTGCATCCCCGAGGCAACTTAAGTGGAACTTGTGCTATAAGCGGGCGGTCTTTCGCTTAAGTAAACCAGCGGTTAAACTAACGGTTTGAGAGAGGCGGTTGTAGCCAATCTGTGGTGTGACGTGGTGTTTAAGGCGTAACATGTATGCGGTTTTCGACAGAATGGTTGGCAGTGGTAGCAATGTCGGTCGTGGTGGGAATGGTGCAACCAGCCCCAGCCGCCGCTCGAGAAGTAGAACCAGATCAGAGGGCGATCGCCACTCTTTCGCCTGAACTGGCGCCCGTGTTACAGAAACAGTCCGCTTCACCTCAAGTAGAGCCGCTCCCATCGTCTGACTCATTGCCCCCGGCCATGAGCACGCCAGAGCGATTAATAGAACCGGCGTCGCTATCTAGCGTTCCTTTATCTAGCGAAACTGTCGAGACTAGCGCCACCGAGGCTATGCCCACCGAGGCTGGAACTGCTCAGACCCGATTGGTTGACGCCATTGCGACTGTCCCAGCACCATCAGCGACACCAGGAATGACTGGTGCAGAATCGCTGAATTTGGTTGCCATTGACCCACTGCTAGACGAGGCTGCGCTGACTGATCCGATGCCTGCTGAGGCTGCATCATTTGATCTGTCTAATGAGAATCCTGTCCTCGAATCGCCGCTGACACCCGCAGGGCTGCTGTTAGCTCAGGCGGTTCCGCCGTCTGCTCCCGCTCCAGGAACGCCCACTCCGGCCCCCGCTGAACCCGAACCCGAACCGCGCGTGCTGGTGTCTGAGGTGGTGGTAGAAGGTGCAGGTGATCTAGAAGATGAAGTCTACGAGGCCATTTCTACGTTTCCTGGGCAGACAACCACGCGCACCCAGCTACAGCAAGACATTAATGCCGTGTTTGCAACGGGCTTTTTTGCCAATGTGAGCGCGGTGCCTCAAGACACGCCTCTGGGGGTGCGCATCACCTTTGTGGTAGAACCCAACCCCACGCTGACACGGGTGCAAGTGCTAGAAAGCCAAGTGCTGCCCCAAGAGGTGGTGGACGACATTTTTGGTAATCAGTATGGCTCAACCCTCAATCTCAACCAGTTTCAGGCTGGGGTGAATGGGTTGAACAGCTGGTATCGCAATAACGGCTATGTGCTGGCGCAGATTATTGAAGCGCCCAACGTGGGGCCAGATGGAGTGGTCACGCTGGTGGTTGCAGAAGGGGTGATTGAAGACATTCAAGTTCGCTTTTTAGATGGCGAGGGCGAAGCCACCGACGAAGATGGAGAGCCAATTCGAGGGCGCACGCGAGAATTCATCATCACGCGGGAGTTTGAGACTCAGCCAGGGGATGTGTTCAACCAGCCACAAATTGAGCAAGATTTGCGCAGTGCGTTTCAGCTGGGCATTTTTGAAGATTTGCAGGTGACGCTTAGCCCGGGTACCGATCCACGTCAGGTGAATGTGGTGGTCAATGCGATTGAGGGGCAGTCTGGCTCAATTGGGGCGAGCGTTGGTCTGAGTTCTGC
>JBGTOF010000100.1:0-6686 GCA_041742695.1 Elainellales cyanobacterium
CGCTAGTATATACCCTCAAAGACTGGCTATGAATATCATTTTAGTACAAAAGATCTACAGGCTTCTCGATTTAGCATAGTTTATGTAAGTTTTGCAATCAATCATGATGATGTGGCATAACAGCCCTAATGCATTCATCGCTGAGAGACTGTCTACGAGAGTTTAAGTTTACCTACGACGAGTAGATAGGAAACGTTAAAGATCCATAGACGACCCTGAGAGCGGGTAACGCAGGCTTAACCAAAGCTTAATAAAATCGAGGATTGGGTGTAAGATTGCGGCTATGGTGCGGGTAGAACGCGGCGATGGAGTGTGGCGCTGAGATGGCTCACGCGGCTCCTTGCGTTAGGTTTGTATCCCGCAGGTGCCCTCTCCGTTGATAAGCCTATGAGCAACGTTCGTCAGAATGCGTCTGCCGTTGAGCCTACGTCCCCGTTTGCTGACCTTGCGCTACCCACGTTTCGTCCGTGGCGCGATCGCCAAGCCGAGGGCAAAGCACTGCGGAAACAAGTGCCGCGCTTAGCCCATCGCGAGTGGACACCCACGGGCGATCGCCCCGATCCGTTGGCGCTCATCGAAGCCTCTAATCAGGGCCGAAATCCAGACCTGATTCCCATCCGCTATGGGCGGATGCTGCAAACGCCCTTCACGTTTTTTCGCGGGTCGGCGCTGATTATGGCGGCAGATTTGGCTACCGTGCCGACGACGGGCATTCCGGTGCAGGCCTGCGGCGACAGCCATTTGATGAACTTTGGGGGCTTTGCTAGCCCCGAGCGCAACTTGCTGTTTGACCTCAACGACTTTGATGAAACGCTGCCCGCTCCTTGGGACTGGGATGTGAAGCGGCTGGTCACCAGCCTAGTGATTGCCGCTCAAGATATGGAGTTTGATGCCGATAGCGTTTATCAAGTGGCTCGCGCCACCGCCAGCACCTATCGCCAGACTATGCGCCTGTTTCGCCGCATGACCGCTCTCGAAACCTGGTATACCCAGCTAGACGATGAGTCGCTGATTCAGCATGCACCCGGCTCTATCACGAAGCAACACTGGCAGCAGATGGCGCGGCGTGCCTATAAGCGAACGCTGGTGCAGACCTTTCAGGAATTTGTTGAGCAGGCAGACGGGTATTACCGCTTTGTTGAATTACCACCGGTGCTTTACCGTCCGCCCAATTTTGACCAGTATTTTGCCGAAATTCGGGCGCTGTTTGAGCAATATCGCAGCACCTTGCAAAATAATTGCCAATACCTGTTGGAACGGTATCAACTGTTTGATGTGGCGATTCGGGTTGGTGGGGTGGGCAGCGTGGGCACCCACTGCGGCGTGGCGCTCCTCATGGCCGATGAGGGTGATCCGCTGATTCTGCAATATAAGGAAGCTACCGATTCGGTGCTAGAACCTTACTTGGGCAAGAGCCGTTATAGTCACAATGGGCAGCGCGTAGTGAGTGGGCAGCGGTTAATGCAGGCCGCAAGCGATATGTTTTTGGGATGGACGAGCAACGACAAGGGGCAGGATTTTTACTTTCGTCAGTTCCGCGATATGAAAACCTCGATTCGGCTGCAAGGGATGCGCCCCGTTGAGCTAGAGAATTATGGGGAGATTTGCAGCTGCGCTTTGGCGCGGGCTCATGCCTGCTCGGGTGATGCGGCTATGATCGCAGGCTATTTGGGCAAAGGACAGGCGTTTGACAAAGCGGTGGTCGATTTTGGCCTGGCCTATGCTGAGCAAGTGCATATGGATTATCAACGCATGGTGGATGCGGTGAAGGCGGGCCATATTGAGACGCGCGACGGCTAAACCCAACGGCACGCAACCCTTTTGAAAAGACCACCACCTATACCCCAATGAACTCGGTAAATTTGAAATATCGAGGTGAGTTAGGACTTATGCAGTTGGAGGATTTTGAGGACGCGCACGAAGTGCGTAAGTCCTGTAAGTGTTGAGGGAGTGTAGAGGGACGAAGGAAACAGCCTATGTTTGAGCGACAGTGCTGGAATTATGGGCTGTTGGCCGCGTTGCTAGCCGGGGTCATCTGGCTAGTGGATGATGCAATGTTGACGGGGCAGTGGATAGAGGTTAGTGCATCGGTGTGGTTTTGGCTGGCGATCGCCCTTCCCATCGTTCATCAAGGTTACGGTTGGGCCATTTGGCGAGCAGAGCTATATTATGGTCTGATCAGCCGCTGGTTTGGGCGCGAGCGCGGCTTTCTTTACTTCAGCATTGGGTTTATGGTGTTGCTGCTAGGGAGACCTGCATCCATTGGGGTGTTGGCGATCGCCACCCTAAACACTCTGCCGATGAATCCGGCGATCGCCCGACTGCTGGCACTGACTCTGTTTATCCCCTGGGTATACCTAATGTATTCAGTGCTGCGCTACTTTGGGCTAAAGCGCGCACTGGGCATTGATCATTTCGACCCCGCCTACCGCACAATGCCGCTCGTCAATCGGGGCATCTTCCGCTACACCTCCAACGGCATGTACATTTTTGGCTTTTTTATCCTGTGGATTCCAGGTCTGATTTTCTTATCTCAGGCAGCACTGCTGGCAGCGCTGTTTAGCCATCTCTCGATTTGGGTGCACTATTTCTGTACTGAACTGCCAGACATGCGTCGGATTTATGGCAGTGGGTAATGTTGCCACAGCCCAAGGTTCTGATAGCGCACTCATTGAGTAGCGTGAAACCATTACTCTGCAAGGTTTCCACTCCATTGTTCTAGCGCCACTCAATCGCGATGACTATAATTCGAGTACAAAACTTGCGCGATCGCCCTGGATAAAGTTCGCCAGTGCGGAATACTTGAAGAAAAATTTGTAGCGCAACTATCGGAACAAATAATTGGCAATCGACGATCGCTCACAATCCAATAGTTAGAGCATTTGGAGCCCCAAGAGGCACTCATGGAGATTGCTCATATCTTGCCGCTCATCCAGACGTTAAAGGCAGCATTAGTAAGCGCTGAAATAAACACGAAAGTAGAGATTGATTCTCTCAAAGAGACGCTCCTCAACCAAAACTACGATTTGGAAGCGCGGTTTAAAAAGCTGGAAGATGAGAACATCGAGTTAAGATCAACTTACCTTGCATTTCTGCACGCCCTAACAAGCCATGATTTGGTATCTGAAGGCAACTTTGCTCAGCTTGCCCATAGATTTGCAAAGATAGAAAACAAACCGGACGGCATCGAGAACGGCTCTTACATAGATTGAGACCCGTAGAGGGCCCCAAACCCGAGGTGAGAGTAGACCTTAGCACGGCAAAACAACGGCCAACGAGCTTAGATATCTACATGGATAGTCATTGTGCTGAAGCCTGAGAGGTTTCAAACCTTTCACCCACTTATGTTAGGCAATTAGCTCAGCACCACTCTTAATCTGGCAAGCTAAGGCATCCAAGATTTCTGCACGCTGTAACATTTGCTCTGTTGGCGCTAAACCTAACGCCGCATAGATCACCTGTAGACGATGGAGCCAGTCATGTTGTTGAATGGAATGCACCATATTGTTTCTACGGATGGTCTCTATCCGTGCTGGAGATGCATTCAAATCAGCAATAATGTCAGCAATCTGTGGCTCATCAAACGGTACTTCAATAATGGCGTCACTCCAATTGAAGTATTCTTTGAAAGCATCAGTTTTAGGCGGTTCACCAATCATAACGGTTCCCGCAGCTGCCCCTTCAAAGAACCGTGACGGAATTTCACCATTTCCTCCTGTACGTTTTGGATCATTTACAAAAGCACGATTGGCAATAAAATATCGACTGCGTTTAAGTAAATTTGCTAGCAATAGTCGATGTTCGCGATGGCTTTTAACATGAAAGGTTGATTGCTTAGCTGCATTCACAGCGCTCCGGCTAGAAATAGTGTCGTAGTAATAAAAAAGTCCTTGACAGTGTGCCAGTTCCAAGAGTGCACAATGGGTGATATCAGAACGGCGACCAATGTTGCATACATCAATATTGCGAGGTGGAACTGCTGGATAGGGGGAGAACTTAACGGCATCAATTCCAATAGGCAAGTAGGTGCAAGGTCGCCCTGTGATTTTCGCGACCTCGTCTACACAATGGTGCAAACCTACAAAAATATGGTCAAACTTTTTAATCAGTTCCATCAAGTATTGATAAGACAATAGCTCTGTAGCCCAAACTTCATTGATATAGCAGGCGGCATACTGGCAACGATCGCGCCATTTTTCAATAGACTGCAGCGTAAACAGTTCAAACGGACTGTTGAATGTAGGCAAAAATAGCTCATATTCCTCTTTCAGCTCAAATCGGCTACTTTTCGGAATGATTTGTCGAGCCACAAAGTTGCCTGTCGAGCCTGTTTTATCCACATACTGAAGCGCTTTATAGGCTCGGCGTCCTTTTTCAAAGGCAGAGTAATCTGCAATTTGAAACAGCTTAGAGGAGGAACTATGAGATTGGATGAAATCTTCAAATTCGTATAAAGAGGAGTAGCCAACGAGGCTCCTAACCTGGCGAAGCGATAATCCAAGCGTCTGGTTTTTTTCTTGCATACAGATATCAACCAATAGATGGATTCAAGTTGGTATTCAGTATAGCTTCTGATCCCTTGCGATTCCTGATTCCTGCATTCATATCGACACACCAATCGTAGTCGAGTAGTATCTCGGTCATGCTTTGTGTAAAGCATTGGCGGTGCAGAAAAGCCTGGAACCCCTATAAATAAGGTATTCTCAGCGAGATGGAGTTCTTAAGATTCTCAAGAACTCGAACAAGGGCAATAGGTATCAGCCGCCACTTTGACTGTTTATGTTACTCACTAAGAGACTCGAAAAAGTTTTCTGCACCAGTAAGGGGTCGAGCAGGTATAGCTTGCTACTAACGAAACCATGGCCTATTTAGAACTACTGATACATAGATGGACATACGAATCAGCCAGCATATATCTCCTATGCTTAAACCTAAACCTGGTGCGCAAATAACCAGACGTTCTGTCTGATAAAGAACCCTTTACGCTTTAGCTAAAAAAAGCTATTAACTTCAAACCTGTAGATGCACTGAAGCATGAGCTCACTCCATCGAATCTTAGTGTTTTTTGAAAATATAGTCTTCCAAATGGCATCATCTATAACTGTTTTTTATCAGTTCAAACCTAAAAGTTAACTTCTGATAAAGACATTCTTGTAGGTAGTTTGGGATACGTATTTTAGTAGAGCCTCGCGTTAGGACGATCGCACTAGAAAGGGCATGCTTCATCTAGATCTCCAAGAGGCTGCTTAGTGAGATTGCCCCATACTGCGAGGTTTCAGCACCCCTCGTTCACTAGTCCAATATGTTTAACCTTCCAATACTTTGACAAACCTAGGTTTGATCTGGATTTTGCTCTTGCCGATCAGAGCGGAGATGGGGTCCTGTGGTGGTACGCTCCATTCTCCTGGTGAGGCGTTTGGCAAAGCGGATGGCTTATTCGCTAAAGTGGCGATCGCTCTTTCAAACTAAGGGGCATCGCATGCCCTTTTTAATCTGTAGCCCTTGAAGTGCTGGTCTACATTTTATTATGTGGAGCCCTTGTATCGCAAAGGCTCCACACTAATAATTGTTTTGATTTAACCTAACGGTTGCAATGTCTTGAAACGCCCAGAGAGATCGTACGATCGCCCCAAGTCTAAAATCCCGCATCCGATTCAGTCCAGGTTTCGCAAGGTTCAGCACCACAGCTCACCATCACCAACTCGATCAAGAAATTACCCTCGTAGGGAGCAACCACAACGGGAACAGTATCTTCTAGGACATCTGAAGCGACCAGATCACCGGTTTCTGCATCGTAGAGATACATATCTAGGTCGTAGCAGTTGTCGTCACACGCGGCTGCGACCGCCTCATCGGCAAACAGGTAGCCTTCATAGGCAATGCTTTCGCCGCTGCTGAGCCAATCGACCCGCGACTGGGCCTGGGCAATGGCTGCACTGCTGGCTACTGCGATCGCACCGAGAGCAAACGCCGCCGCCATCTTAAATCCACGCTGAGCCATAGTATCGTTCTCTGAGTAAAAGGATTAAGGCGAGACAGATTAGCCTGCACTCGACTCTATGGGTAGCCTGCCCAGCTTGGTAGCAAATACAACGAAAATTAAAATAAAATTACGCAGGCTTCATGTCGTCTCCCTCTCCTCAGCGGTTCTGCTGGCAGCGCTAGTCGTTTGGCAAATATTGGGTGCGTGGCAGGGTAGTGCAGAACATCCCACACCGCCCCTGCCGCACGCTTTTATATCAGTATGCAGAAGCGGTTTCTCTACAACCGCGAGGGCGATCGCACCAACACCGTCATATACTGCCCATCTGCAAAGGGCGCGGGAATAATCGGCGTAAACTGCGCTCGATCCGTCGCTACCTTTTTCACATACAGCTCGTTTATCAGATGGATCACCTGGTCACGTGTGCCGATGATCCAAATCTGCGCGTTGCTCTCGCCCTGGTGCGATCGCACCAGCGCCTTTATCTCAGAACTCATGGGTTTTTTGCCTCGCTAATGAGATGTGTCGAAGAAACGCGCTCGGGGACGTGGTTGACCCAACCACTTGTCAGCATTAGCGAGGCGCTTGATAATCATCAAAGCCTGGCTCCTGCCACCATCCGGAGTCAGGTCAGCTGGTTAGTGAGTGTGACCAGCACTCCTAATCAGCGCCCAAAACCCTAAGCGCGCATATAGATGTCACC
>JBGTOF010000214.1:0-4715 GCA_041742695.1 Elainellales cyanobacterium
TGGCGATAGGCAGCGGGCAGCAGGTCGGGCTTTAGCAGATGGGTATAGGTGTCCCATAGGGTCGCGTTAGAGATCACAACTGGGGCCAACAGGCGATCGCCCCCCCGCACCTGCACGCCTTGCACCCGCCCCCGCTCAACCCCAATCTCCTCCACGTGAGTATTTAGCCGCAGTTCGCCACCCCATGTGTTTAGTCCTCGCACCAGCGCCGCTACGATTGCCTCTGCCCCACCCAGGGGATAGTCCACGACAGAGCGCGATCGCTCTCCTAGCATAAAGCTCACCTCCGGGGCCACCGTGCCCGCCGCCGTGAGCCCTGACAGCAAAAAGCATTCCAAATCCACTAGCCGCCGCACAAAGGGATCTTGAACCCACGCATCTAACACATCCCCCACCGAGCCCTGAATCAGCCGCAGGTGGGGCAACAGTGTCAGCAGCGCTAGCGGATAGCGGCCCATGAGCGTGCCCACGAGTTTCCAATCTGCGCGCAGCGCCAGAGTTGGAATGCCCCGCAGCGCTTCATACAAACGCAACATCTGTCGCTCAAACTGCGCCAGTTCTTGAGCCCCAGTCGGGGTAAATTGCGCCACCGCCTCTCGGTATCGCGTGGCATTGCCATAAATTGCCAGCGTGCCTTCGGGAAAATGGTAATGACCCAGGGGATCGTAGGCGATCGCCTCTACGGTCTCACCTAGGGCATCCAGCACCTGCCGCAGCGGATTGAGGGAGGTGCGATCGCTCAATCCACAGAAAAACGACGGCCCCGTATCAAAGCGAAATCCCCGCCGCTCAAACCCATGCGCGGCGCCCCCCGCGATTCCATGGCTCTCACACACCACGACTCGACGCCCATAGCGCGCCAGCATTGCGCCTGCCACTAGCCCGCCAATGCCGCTGCCTACGATCACCACATCTACTGCATCTGGCATGCTTTATCATCCACATCCTTACAACCGATCTACGTCTGAGCACACTGACTCAACGTCGACACCTAAACCTGGGTTAAGGCCATCGCTACTAGAACTGACCTGCTGAGCACATGCCCAGCGAACAGACCGACCAGCAGACTAACTCAGCCACCTCGACAGATGAGTCCTAAACCTATTAGGAATTGTAAACAACTGTGAACGCTCTCCTGATACTTGCCCCTTGCCTCGGAAGATTAAAGATAGTCCCCCCACCCACCAGCTCAGATCATCCTCAGAGAAACGGAGCGAAGCAGGGAGACTGTATATCCTGTATTTTTTGTTTTGAGAGGCTCCGTAAATCTGAAATAATCTTCACAAAGAATTTTTAAATATCGTCAGAAATTTGCTAAAACTACACAATTTCCGAATTTCTGGCGTTATGACTAAGGAAATGATGGTCTATGACTGAGGGAATACCGGCCAAAAGCCTAAATATCTCTTAAGAACGTATAAAACTTCTCAGTCTTCTGATAGATTCTTCTGAAATAACTAAATATTTCGCAGTCTTTCTCCGCGAAGGCCTGTATATTTTAAGTAGAAATACCGAAAGCTACCGTATGAACGCTTCTTTCAAATTTTTAGGGGTTGCATGTGCCGCGATAGGGTTGTCTATCGCGGCATCGAGTCATGCGGTGGCGTCAACATTGGGTGATGAGGCGTTATCTCGGCCTATGGAAGCATCTGTTGCTTCTATCGCACCAACGCTGGGAGAATTTGAGCATCACACGGATGAGGCCGATGGGGTGACAGCCATCGACTTAACTATTCAAATTGCGAACGGGTCTAGTTCTCCACCCTACAGTCCTCCTGTGACAGACGGGCCTGGTAATACCCAAGGCTCCGGCACTCGCTAAGCCTGTTGCGCTAATCTCCCTGCGCAAACCTTATGTCTACGGATTGCTCTGAACTTCTAGCTTTTTTCCAGCTTTAATGTGCGAGTAGCCTGAGCCGTGAATCAATTGATTCATGGCTCAGATTTATTGGGCAAGGTGCGCGTCCCGAAGTTTGTTTGGGCGTTAGACTCTTTCTGGGTTCTCAAATCAATCTGACGGGGCAGACGCTGCGGCGATACTTCTTTGCATGTTTTGGAGTTAATTAGGCAAGCGCGTCTCCCAAGCCGAATGGACGACCGACGTAAAAGGAATCGTCTGGTATCAACTGTGTGGGTCGCATAGGATATGTTTTTTGCTCTGGACTTGAGCAACAGTGATACAGTTGAAAATCAGTGAATAGGAAAGGGAATGGGCGCACAGCACCCTCAGGTCATCTTTTTTGATGCAGTTGGCACGTTATTTGATGTTCGGGGCAGCGTAGGCGAGATTTATTGCCAGGTAGCGGGTGAGTTTGGGGTTGAGGCAGAGGCTGCTGTTGTGAATCGCGCCTTTTTTCAGAGCTTTCGGGCGGCGAGCCCGATGGCGTTTCCTAACGTCGACAGTGCAGAAATTGCAGAGCGAGAATATGCCTGGTGGTGGGCGATCGCCGCTGAAACCTTTCAACAGGTCGGGGTGCTCAATCAATTTGGCGATTTCTCGGCCTTTTTTAGCTCTCTCTACGATTACTTTGCGTCGGCAGGGCCGTGGTTCGTCTATGCCGATACCAAGGCCAGCCTGGTTTATTGGCGCGATCGTGGGGTAGATCTGGGCATCGTGTCCAATTTCGACTCCCGAATTTACTCAGTATTAGATGAGTTGGGTCTGGCGGAGTTCTTTAAGACCGTGACTATTTCTACCGAAGTAGGGGCCGCTAAGCCCAACCCTAGTATGTTTCAGCAGGCGTTGCGGAAGCACCAGTGCGCGGCTGCATCAGCTTGGCATGTGGGCGACAGCTACCGCGAAGATTATGAGGGTGCAACTGCGGCGGGACTCCGGGCGATTTTGTTGAAGCGCGATGCTCAGCACGAAACGCCGCCTGTCGGATAATCTCGGATAACTAGGAAGAGGCCATGGGATTGGGGATCGTCAGTCATGTGGCACTGGGGGTGAGCGATCGCCCTCGATCTGAAGCCTTCTATGACCCAGTGCTGCGTAGCTTGGGCTATCGTCCTGTGGCACGCAATACAGAGTTCACCACGTGGTGGTCGCCGCAAGCGGGAGCCTTCTCTATCTCGGTACGCGGTGGCGCAGCAGCTTCATCCTCTACCGCGAGGGTGGGGTTGCACCACTTGGCGTTTAGTGCTGATTCGCCCGAACAAGTGGATCAGCTTCATGCCTTGCTGGTGCACATGCAGGTCTCTATCGTCAGCGCTCCTGATGCCGCTCGGGCTGAGGCGCTGGGCTACTATGCCGTCGTGTTTGCTGACCCCGATGGCACCGTCCTGGAACTGGTGTGTATGCCGCTCATCGTCGAACACTCCGATCTCCTAGAGACAGAACCTGAGTAGACCCTTAACAGTTCGTAATTTTTGCTTACACTGGTAGGGGTATTGTAAGCAACGGACTCACTATGCTGCTCGACTCCCGCCAGCGCATTAAGCTCGACGAAAGCGACGACACCCTGTTTTATAGCTATCCGCGCTTTGTCACCCATGTTGATGAGGGCTTCATTCAACAATTAACCGAACTGTATCGCGAGCGGTTGCAGCCCGGGATGCGTCTGTTTGACATGATGAGCAGTTGGGTGTCTCACCTGCCAGAAGAGATGGCGTTTGAGCAGATAGAAGGGCATGGCCTCAATGCGGAAGAGCTGGGCCGCAATCCCCGATTGGATCATTTTTTCGTGCAAAACCTAAACCAGGTTCAACTGCTGCCGCTGCCTGATGCTAGCTTTGACGCGGTGCTTAACACAGTGTCGGTGCAATATTTGCAGTGCCCTGAAGCAGTGTTTGCAGAAATCTATCGGGTGCTGAAGCCTGGTGGGATTGCCATTGTTAGCTTCTCGAACCGCATGTTTTATGAAAAGGCGATCGCCGCTTGGCGAGAGGGGTCTGAATCGCAGCGAGTGGAGCTGGTGCGCGCCTATTTTGCGGCCATTCCTGGCTTTACTAATATTGAGACGATCGCCCGCCCCTCTTCCATTCCAGCCTTGCTAAAAATGATGGGCATGCCGGGTGGCGATCCGTTCTATGCGGTGGTGGCTCAGCGCGGCGAGTAATGGAGCGTTTAAAGCGATAGTGCGTTAGGCATTCGCTCTAATGACAAATCCTTAATAATTTAAAGAGTACAGAACTGGATTCTGGGCAGAGTAAGGGCGATCGCCCCTCCTCTGCCAGTCAATGACGCCCGATTATGCTGCCAGATGATGACGCACCACTGTAGTCAGGTGTTGCGTCCAGTGCTGTACCAGATCTGCATCTGCGGCTTCGACCATGACGCGTATCAGCGGCTCTGTCCCTGAGGCGCGCACGAGTACTCGCCCTTGGTCACCCATAGCAGATTCGGCTTGGGCGATCGCCCGCTGAAGTGGACTGCAGTTTTGCCAATTCAGGCGGCGATCGCGATCGTCTACACGCACATTGCACAGCAATTGGGGAAACGTTTGGAAGCTTTGATCCCTCAACTCGCGCAGCGACAACCCTGAGCGCTGCACCAGCGCCGCTAGGTGCAATGCCGTCATTAACCCATCGCCCGACACGCCATAGTAAGGGCACAAAATATGACCCGATTGCTCCCCACCCAGCATCGCGCCGCGTGCCGCCATTTCAGTCAGCACATGCTGATCGCCCACAGCCGTGCGAACCAACAGTCCGCCTTGCTGCTGCCAGGCCCGCTCAAATCCCAAATTTGCCATCACGGTTGAAATCAACATCTG
>JBGTOF010000237.1:0-13966 GCA_041742695.1 Elainellales cyanobacterium
CTAACCGGTGCCCAGTGGAAGGCAGACCGGGTTCCTCAAGTGCTCGCTCACCGCTGTGCCTATCTCAATGACCTCATTGGCACACAGGAACTAATCACGGCCTAAGCATAATTACTCATCGCCAAGGTGACGTGCTCCCAATCAACTGAAGCGATCGCCCTCACCGCCTCAAAAAGAGTTACCCAAAATTTCTCGAATTCAATAGCAATTAGGCGAGTCGCTTCAAAACCGTACTTTGGCTTTGCTTAAGCTATAGGCTGAGCAAAGCCGAAACCTAACCCCGAATCGCTGCCAAAAATGCGTTCATTGCTTCTAGCTTAGAAGGTTGCTTCATACAGGCAACCAGCACAGCCGGATCAAGGTCGGGGAGAAATTCGCTCCGGGCGATCGCTTCATACCCAACATTGCCCAGTCGATAAAGCGCCAGCGTATCATTTTCTCAAAACCACACCTCGTCAATACCAAACCGCTGGTACTTTTCCAGTTTGGCTAACTTGCCACTGGTGATAATGACTTCGATGGCTAAGTGTGGGTGGGCATCGCTAATGTAATAGGGCTCGTCCGGCTGAAAGGATGCGCCCTATTCTGCGGCTTCTCGCGTAGCGCTACCCACCGGGACAAACTCATGCCTCGCTCCAAGAAATACAGCCCCAACAACATACATAAGAAGCGGCTGATTTCTTTATGTTCCTCGCCCAAATTATGAGAGCAACGCCTCCATCCAAATAGGCAAATCACACTCCGAGCATTACACACAAAACAGCCTTTAAATCCTAAAACCCTGGCCAAATATGGAATCCTGGCAGCACTAACCATTGTTGGACTCCTCAATATTCTGTTGTAAAAATATCCGGATAGCAACGTCTCCAATCCCTTGAGTTGCAGCAGCAGTCGCCGTTGCAGAGATAACAGAACCAATTCCTGGAATGAACCTTACTGCTACTCTTATTGCAAGATCCGCTCCTACAGCGGTTGAAGCTACCTGAGCGACTTCCTGTAGAGTATCGCTAGAAAAACTGCGGCCAGCTATCCAACCGATGTACATAACCATAAAAGATTGAATAACAGCGACCGGAGCAATATCTAAAAAAGGGATAGGAACAGCAGCTAAAGCTGCACTTACGGCTACACATGCGGCCTGCATAGTACGCGCACAGGTTAATTGAAATTCCTTTATTCCTGCCATCCGGGCAATTCCGCCTCTGGCTTCGCGAGGTGTGTAACGCATCATAACGTCAATCAATTCATCAATATTCCAGCGAAAATCTTCGTTAGGCATGATGAGTCCAAAAGGAACACGCTCATATTCTGCATAACAAGCAACTGGAACAACCTGTTTCAAATATTGTCGTAGTGTTTCACGTTGTTGCAATCGAGAAAATAAGCGCGTTTTTTGCTCTTGAATAGACCTTTGTTTCCTTTCATGTGTTACTGATAACTGTGGTGGTGAAAGTAGATCACACTTTGTCAATACACCTATCAATGAAATGTTGCAACTATGATACTTTTTAACAGCTGAGACAATTTCCTCACAAACATCAAGATCTGCATCGATGGCAACATGAACTTGGCTAGCTTCACATAGGAAAAGCAGAACATCTGGACATTTAGCTTTAACAGCATACAAAATACTTGAGAGCGGATCTGAAGCTGAATCTTTTTGGAGAGGTTGTTCTGCTTCTTGTAAACCTCGCGTGTCCAGAATTTCAACAAGTTGATCAGTTGAATTCCTATAGTCTATCCACTTAGCTTCTCCTGTCATGGGCAAAAAATCATGTGTGTCAGCAACATATGCTCCTATAATCGCGTTGATCAGAGAAGACTTACCTGCCTTGCAACGTCCTACTATGGCAATGCGAGGTGGGCGTAATCCATCTAATGCATCGCGAATATTATTCAACCTTTCGCTTAAATTTTGAATTCCCGGAACACTCCTAGGACAAGCTTGAACAATTTTGATGAGATTAGTTAGAAAAATGCTGCTGTTTTCCAGTGCTGTGTCCTGGCTGCTGGTTCCGTTAATTGGCATACTTTGGTCTTCCTACGGGTATCTAAGAAGTCAAACTATTGTTCCCAGCAAATTAATTTCGCAAACAAAAGAGCAGACAAAACTGTCTGCTCTTAAAGAAGTATGCTAGAGCTTTCCGTTTATTCAGAAGTACAACACAACAAACATTTGTCTTAAGGGCACCTCGAAAAATACAAATCTTGTTGAGAATGGCAATGAGATTCCAGTGGTTCTGGGCTCCCAAGATTATCAATGAGGCAATTAATCGAGGTGCCCTTAAGCTCTTCCTCTTGTCAACTACTATTTGCTTGCCCTACACGATCGCATCTTCCTTCACGAGTTTGTCCCAGCCGAGGTCTTTGAGGGCGGTGTTGCGGCGGAGGGGGCGGGTGGCCAATTCCAAAATGTCGCGAGCGTTGCTGAAGCCATGGATTTGGGCAAAGGTGAACTCCACTGACCACTTGGTGTTAATGCCACGGGCTTCGAGGGGGTTGGCGTGGGCCATGCCTGTGATCACCAAGTCGGGTTTCAGGTCATAAATGCGCTGGATTTGGTTGTAGTTGTCTGGCTTTTCCACAATGCGGGGCAAGGGTACGCCCATGTCGCGGCAGGTTTTCTCCAGTAGTTCCAGGTCGGCACCCTGGTAGCGCTTATCCATGTAGGGAATGCCGATTTCGGGCACCGTCATACCGCAGCGGATGAGGAACCGAGCTAGCGATACCTCCAGCAGATTGTCGCCCATAAAGAATACCGACTTGCCCCGCAGCAGTTCCAAATAATCTTCCATGTTGGCCCAGATTCCGGCTTCCCGCTCATCTAGTCCTTTAGGTTCAATGCCAAACACCGAGCAAATTTTCTCGATCCAGGCGCGGGTGCCATCAGGGCCAATGGGGAACGGTGCGCCGATCAGCTTGCACTTGCGGCGGCGCATGAGCGTGGTAGCCGTGCGCGACAGAAATGGGTTAACGCCACATACATAGGAGCCTTCTTCGAGCACAGGCAGTTCTGTAAACCGCTTGGCAGGCAACCAGCCTGATACCTTGATTCCCTGGCGTTTTAGCTCTAGGGTGAGCTGCGTTACCACTGGGTCAGGCAGCGAGCCAAATAGCACCAGCGGGGGGTGATCCACATAGTCTGACTCGTCAGCGTTTACGTCGTCTTGCTTGCGGCCAAAGTTCAGTAGCTTTTGAATGCTGTTGCGCTCATTTTTTTCAGTCTCAGTTTCGGGAGGCTTGCTGGGGCAGCGGTGCGCCATGGCAGCTAGCACCGTGTCTTCCCCTTGGGTAAAGGCATAGTCCAGCCCGTTGGCGCGCGCCACCACAATGGGAATACCGATTTCTGCTTCTAGCTTGGGGGCTAGGCCTTCCAGATCCATCTTGATGATTTCGGTGGTGCAGGTGCCAATCCACACAATCACGCTGGGGTTGCGATCGCGCTTAATTTGCTCACACAATCGCTTTAGCTCGTTATAGTCATTGAGCTGCGCCGAAATATCACCTTCTTCTAGCTCTGCCATGGCATAGCGCGGCTCAGCAAAAATCATCACCCCCATGGCGTTTTGCAGAAAGTAGCCACAGGTTTTGGTGCCAATCACCAAGAAAAAGCTGTCTTCAATTTTTTGGTAGAGCCACGCCACGCAGCTAATGGGGCAAAAGGTATGGTAGTTACCTGTTTCACATTCAAAATTCAATGCTTGGGGTTGTTGATTATCGGCAACAGTCATGGGTTAAGTCCTCAAATTAAAGGAGCGGAGGCTATTAGTTAACGGCAAGAGCACGTGGCACAGAATTAGAAAAGAGTTGAATGCCTAGGTTTTACAGTGGCTCTGCAACTTTTTCGGGGGATGTCAGCCTTTTTCTACATCTCTGGGCAGTTGGCGCTGCACACGAGTCTGGCCTGCACCCGTGCAGTCTTCATCGATTAAGGAAGGGAGTTTAGTGCGGTGGGTGGCGGGAACGTCTTTGACGGGCGGGTCTCCGCCGGGCAGCATTTTCATGGCCTCTTTTGCCTCTGCCTCTTCGACCGCCTTCAATTCGTCATCGGGGTTGAAGTTTAGCCCCAGCGCTACCACGATGCGGTCTGGGTTATTGCTCAGGTCCACCACCAGCGGTAAGAGCTGCATGAGCTGAGGTTCGAGCGTGGTCAGCGTACCAATAATGAAGCCCGACGAGGGACGGCGCTGCCCGTCACAATCAACCCAAACGGCGAGCTTTGTCAGCCAGGGGCGGTTGTCACGGTAGTAATTGAGCCAGCGCGCTTTAAGAGATTGACGAAGATACTGAATGTTCACAGGTTCGGTTCACGCACCACGAGAGAATTTGCCTCTACTCATCATCTAATGCTTATCACCGAAGCCTGTAAACTTTAGAATTTCGTCACACCTTTGCTGAGTCTGCCCTGGCTCATCGTGTGCTTTATTTAGACCATCATCAGATCCAACTCTTCTTCTCTGGGAGCAACCTTAGGCTGCACAGGGTTGAGGTAGAAGTCTGATAGCAAACTAAATAGATCGCGGTCGGGGGCGTCGGTGGGCACCACGCCTTCAGGCTGTGCTAGAACTTGGTCGGCAATGTTGAGGTAATAATCGCAAACGTAGTTCAATTCTGGCTCTGTTTCGGCCATTTCGAACAGGGTTTTGCCTTTAACGCGTGAGATGCGGATATCTTCGATCAGCGGCAGCACTTCGAGCACCGGCATGGGCACTGTTTCGATGTACTTGTCGATTAGGTCGCGCTTGCTGGTACGGTTGCCGATGAGCCCTGCCAGGCGCAGGGGATGGGTGCGAGCTTTTTCGCGCACGGAGGCGGCAATCCGGTTGGCGGCAAACAGGGCATCGAAGCCGTTGTCGGTCACAATCATGCAGTAATCGGCATAGTTGAGCGGGGCAGCAAAGCCTCCACACACGACGTCGCCCAATACATCAAATAGAATCACGTCGTACTCATCGAAAGCGTTGAGTTCTTTCAGCAGTTTGACAGTTTCACCCACCACATAGCCACCGCAGCCTGCGCCAGCGGGGGGGCCACCTGCTTCTACGCAATCCACACCGCCATATCCCTTGTAGATTACGTCTTCAGGCCACACGTCTTCGTAGTGGAAATTCTTTTCTTGTAGGGTGTCGATGATGGTGGGAATCAGAAACCCAGTGAGCGTAAAGGTGCTGTCGTGCTTGGGGTCGCAACCAATTTGCAACACTTTTTTGCCGCGTTTGGCGAGAGCCACGGATATGTTGCAACTGGTGGTGGACTTACCAATGCCACCTTTTCCATATACGGCAAGTTTCACGCTTCATTCTCCTGAACGTTGATTGGGAATTCTAGGGGCGGGGCAGGGCAGGCGGCTGGGGGTTGACCGAGTGATGACCGATCGATGATGAGGGTCGGTAGCGCGGTATTCTCCCAGCGTTGCCCTGTCTATTGGCCTAGGGTGCAATGGCACGCTTAGGCGTTGGCATGACCAATGGGTTCTCAGCCTTCCCGGTCACTGACTGCATATTGAAGCAAAACCGCAGGGATTGAAAGGGGGTACGAAAATAACTTAATACGTAATTGGGAGCAATCGCCCTCCTAATCACTTCCAACCTACTAGAACCACTCAAAACTTTCCTAAAGCTAGGAAAAGAAATCTAGAAACTTTTTATGTTCTGCTTTATATAAAAGTCAGAACAAAAAGCAAATATTTATCCTAAGCTGCAAAGCTTAAGCTGATCTAGAGGTTTCAGGGTGAATTGCAGGCTTGCAGGGGATTTTGGCAGTTGAACCCGGTCAGAATAGAGAAATTGAGGAGGATAAGAGGGGCGATCGCCCTCCAAAGTGGCCTCCTAGCTTGGGGCTAATCCCTCTTTCCAATGCGATTGCAAATAATCGTAAATTTTTTCGAGTTGGCTCTATTTATTCAATGTTTTGCAACAATAGAGCCTCTCTAAGGCTTTCTCCAAGGCTATGCCCCCGCCATAGTTCACGTCTTACTGCGTCATGCCTACCCTGCTGATGTTTCTAGATATATATAGACAAACCTGGGAAGCTGGCGCGATCGCTGCGGAATCTCAGCATGGAGGTGCAGGGCTAGTGCTGGCGCTAGCCGCCGGGCTCGATTATGGATTAGGCGACCCGTGGGGGTGGCTGCACCCGGTGCAGGTAATGGGGTGGGCAATTACGGCCTACACAAAGCAGGTGCTGCGGTGGCTGAAAGATCCCAACGCGCAGCGGATTGCCGGAGTCGGTTTGGCGATCGCCCTGATTGTGGGAAGCGGCTGGGTCGGGTGGGTGCTGGTGGCTGCCGCCAGAATCCTGCATCCCCTAATGGGCCTTGCCATAGAAACCGTGCTGCTGGCCAGCTGCTTTGCCGGTCGTAGCCTGCGCCGTGCTGCTGAGGAGGTGTTGCAGCCCTTGGAGCAGGGCGATGTGGCGATCGCACGACAGCACCTCAGCCGCTATGTGGGGCGAGATACGCAGACCTTATCCGAACCGGAAATTCTGCGGGCAGTGTTAGAAACGGTGACAGAAAATGCGACAGATGGGGCGCTGGCTCCCCTGTTTTGGGCGATTGTCGGCTCCCTTACTCCCGGTGGTGCTGTGCCCGTGGTGCTGGCTTACAAAGCGGCCAGCACCCTCGACTCTATGGTGGGGTACAAAGATCCGCCCTATACTCACCTCGGCTGGTGCAGCGCCAAGGTTGAAGATGCCCTTACCTGGGTGCCTTGTCGCCTGACGGTGCTAACTATTGCGCTGCTGTCGGGGCATCCTCGTCGGGTGTGGGCAATCTGCCGCCGCGATGCGCCCCAAGACCCCAGCCCCAATGCAGGCTGGAGCGAGTGCGCCTATGCGGCGGCACTGGGAGTGCAGGTCGGAGGATTGAATCTATATCGTGGGGTAGCGAAGTTCAAACCGCTGCTGGGCAATCCGGTACGGCCCATCTCGCCTCAGGTTGTGCGGCAGGCGATGGCACTGACGCAGCGATCGCTCTTGCTCTGGCTCTTAGTGGGCATTGGACTGATAGCCCTGTCTAAACTGTGGATGATTAGTTGAGGAGCAACCCTTGGGGTAGACAGTCTGGTTAAACGCATAGGCGCTTAGCGCATCACTCCCGTGGATGAATAAACTATTAGTCACACAGCCAATGTTTTGTGGGGACTAGAGAATGGCCGGATCAACATTAGCCGAGCCAGGAGTGGTGATGCTGGCGATCGCCCTGCTGTTGAGTACCGTAGCCACCTATTGTCTGCGGCATCGGCCTTTGCCTCAGGCTATGCTGGCGGCACTGCTGTCGGTGGGTTTGCTGCTGGCTACGGGCCGGCACATGGTGCAGCGATGGTCTCCGCCGTCATCGGGTGAGGGCTGGATAGTGTGGGGCGCGATCGCCGTCTTAGGGCTCGCGGCCATGGCGATAGTCTTGGGACACAGCGATCGCCCGCTGTTCCACCTCTATAGCGAGGCGGCACGAGCCTGGTCTAGCTTAGGAGTGCTAGCCGGGCTGTTGGCGCTGACGGTGGCCTGTTTGTGGACGGCCCTGCTCGGTTATGTGCCGTCTGGCTCTATCTTGGCGGCAGTGGCGGTGGGGATAGGGGCGATCGCCCTGCAGCTGGTTCAGCGTCCGACCAATGGGGGATTTTTAGCGCTAGGCTGGGCGGCCCAGTGCGCTGTGATACTGACCTGGCAGCCACCGGAAGTCGCTCAGTGGGAGATCGCAACATTAGCGCTGGGGCTAGTCAGCTATGGCTTGGGAGAAGGATGGGCACGCTGGCAGCGCTGTGACTATTGGCCGAGCTGGCATGGGGTGCCCTTGCTCTATGCAGGACTAGGCTTAGCGCTAGCGCACACCACTAGTTTCACCCCAATGACGGGGGGTTATACCCTAATCGCGGGAGGCATTGCGGTAGGTGTGGGGCAGCGCGATCGCCGCCTAAGAGCAATCACGATTGTGGGGCTGTTAGTCATCGCTCTTGCCATCGGTGAGCTGAGCGTGGCCGCGGCGGGCTTGGGCGGGCCGGATTGGCGCGTCGTGAATCAGTTTGTGCTGGTGCAATGGGCTGGGGCGATCGCCTCGGGAATTTGTCTGGTGATGTTGGGGTTGCCCTCGATGCGGTGGGGTTGGGCTCCAAAGCTGTGGCGGCGATCGCTCCTCGTCTTACCCATTCTTGTTGTGCTGCTAACGACAAGCGAAGTCAATGTTCCCACCCTGCTACTCACGGCTGCCTTCTACGCCCTCATTGCATCCCGCTTTCAGCGTCGGGGCTTTAGCTACCTCAGCCTAGCGCTGTTGGGCTGGGCCGTGCTCAAATTCCTCACGATACAAGATTGGCTTACGCCGCTGGGGTTGAGCAGTGTAGTCGGGGGATGTCTCTTATATATTGCCTATGTAGAGCCGACCTTGGCGGCTGCCTCGGCTCGCACCCGTCGCCACCTGCTGCGGAGCTTAGCCACGGGGTTAATCTGTCTGACTGCTTTTTACCAGGCGATGACTGCCCCAGGCTATAGCCTGAACTATACGCTGCTGGCGATCGCCCTTAGCTTAGGGTTTCTTTTGGCCGGGGTGTGGTGCAAAATCCGCGCCTATTTTTATGTGGGGGGGCTAGTGTTGGGGCTAAACGGGCTGCACCTATTGGGGCTAGCGATGCAGCCATTCCCTCTATCGATAGGGGCCGGTTTAGGACTACTAGGAATGCTGCTAGTGGGGATAGGGGCAATGGTTAGCCCCTGTCGGCATCAGGTAACGAACTGGGTTAACGGCTGGCTTAACACCTCACAGACATGGCAATAGCCTTAACCTCGTTTCTAAGAATCAGAGCGGGTGAAACATCACCCATAAATCTAAAATTTGTCGTACAGGATGCATACGGATTCGACATTTGCGGGTAGGTTATATCTAATTTAGTGGTCAACGGTAGAAGAACAGCCCAAACCCTCCTACCAGAGGGATATGCAAACCCATAAAGCTAGTGTTAAGATTCTTAACATAGACACTGCAGTCACTCATAAACCGCCAGCCCAGAGTAACCCGCAACAGCTTGCCCATTCCTTTAGTCCCTCAATAGGTAGACGATATTGCATTGTTTCGGGGACTATAGTGGAGCATCTAGTGTGCTCTCGACATTCTCAGCATTTCGAATCGACTAGGCTGTATGTCTTAATTTTGTGAACGGATATGTAATATTTACTCAACATTTCTTTGCAGAGCTGGCCTGCAGGGTGACCCATAATAGTACATCCGTGTCATTCCCTAACCTCACACACGCCCTGAATTTCTAATGGCTATGAAAACCTCCCAAACATCCACTGACCTAGTACGCACTTACCTTCGCGAAATTGGTCGGGTTCCGCTGTTAACGCATGAACAAGAGATTTTGTTTGGTAAAAAGGTTCGCCGATTAAGTCTGCTGCAAGAGGCTCGAGCGTCGCTTGCAGACGAACTGGGCCACGAGCCGTCTCAGGCTGAGTGGGCAGAGCGAGCCGAAATTTCGCTTGACGACCTTGGTCGGGCGATCGCCGAGGGTGAAGTTGCTAAGCGCAAAATGGTAGAAGCCAATCTGCGTCTGGTAGTTTCGGTGGCGAAGAAGTATATCAAGCGCAATGTCGATTTGCTGGATTTAATTCAAGAAGGCACCATTGGTATGCAGCGTGGGGTTGAGAAGTTTGACCCTACCAAGGGCTACCGATTTTCGACCTATGCTTACTGGTGGATTCGGCAAGCCATTACTCGGGCGATCGCCGAAAAGGGCCGCACGATTCGCCTTCCCATTCACATCACCGAAAAACTTAACAAGATTAAGAAGGCGCAGCGTCAGCTATCCCAAAAATACGGACGCGCTGCTACAGTGTCTGAGCTTGCCGAAGAGCTAGACCTCACCTCGAAGCAAGTGCGAGACTATCTAGAAAAAGCACGGCAGCCTCTATCGCTCGATTTGCGGGTTGGCGATAATCAGGATACAGAACTGGGTGAACTGCTAGAAGATACAGGCCCGTCTCCTGAAGATTTCGCAGCGCAGTCTTCCCTTCGCAATGAGCTAGAGTCGTTGCTGTCAGAACTAACACCCCAACAGCGTGAGGTGCTATCCCTTCGGTTTGGGCTAGAGGATGGTCGGTCGTTAACGCTGGCAAAAATTGGCGATCGCCTTAACATTAGCCGAGAGCGAGTGCGCCAGATTGAGCGAGAAGCGTTGACCAAGCTGCGTAAGCGCCGCGCTGAAATGCGGGAATATCTCGCCAGCTAGTGAGCTTTGTGTTCGCTTACTCACCCTGGTATCAAACATCAAATCTTAAAAAGAGCGGGTTGTCGTTAAGGCAACCCGCTCTTTTTGTCTGCATTCAATGTGGATCGAGATTCTGCACCAAGGCTGCTGCTTATACACAGATGGATCTTGGCTATATCGCCCTCGGTTGATCCCCCTAGCCCCCCTTAAAAAGAGGGAACCGGTCTCAAAGTCCCCCTTTTTAAGGGGGATTTAGGGGGATCTCCAAGGAATTAACGGATGAAAACAAGATCTGTATAAGCGTTAGCTGCACAAGGGTGAGGGTGCTAACCACCCTTGGCGTCTTTTAGAGCACCCATGGTGGCGGCGGCGATCGCCTGATCGGTTGCCTTGGGCAAATGATAATACTTGCCGCCCGCGTGCTTGGCCAGTTCTTTGGCAAAGCCTGTAGAAATAAACTTACTTTCGGTATCAATGACTAAGAGTTGCATGCCTTGGGCTCGCACTTTGGCAGCGATTTCTAGCAGCTCGCCCTTGATATCGGGTTTGGTGCCTTCTTCAATAGTTTCGCCGAGCGATCGCGCTAGCGGCACATTGCCGCGCCCGTCAGTAATGGCCACAATCACCACTTGACCAATGTCGCCCGACTGTCGCGCATTTACCCCTACCCGCACCGCCTGAGTTAACCCATGCGCCAGAGGAGACCCACCGCCGCAGGGCATGCGCTCTAGGCGGCGACGAGCGGCAGCAATCGAGCGGGTAGGCGGTAGCAGCACCTCAGCCTGCTCGCCCCGAAAGGGAATCAGCGCGACTTGATCGCGGTTCTGATACGCTTCAGTCAACAGTCGCAGCACAGCTCCCTTCGCAGAATTCATGCGGTTCAGCGCCATAGAGCCAGAGGCGTCTACCACAAACACAATCAACGACCCGGCCTTGCGGACTAGGCGCTTGGCACGCATGTCGGTTTGCTCAATAAACACGCGCTTTTGAGTAGCCCCATTGGCTTGAATGTGGCGCTCTCGGCGCGATCGCTGATAGGGCGAAGCCGCCCGCAAGGTCGCATCTACCGCGACTCGCCGCACTGGCCCCCGTGGCAGCATGGGCTTGATATAGCGACCCCGTTCTTCTGAAAAGATGATGCCCTGAGCCCCAGACTTACCCCGCCGTTGCGCCATCTGCGCAAAATAGAGAACTGATGGGTCGAGAATGACCCCCTCGGGGTCAAACACAAATTCTTCAGGAATGTTTGGAGGCTCTTCCGGCTGCTCGTCTTCAGTGTTGTCTTCGTCGTTGTCCTCGGTTTCCTCCTGCTGTTCGTCTTGCTGCTCATCGTCTGTTTGGGATTCAGGCGGTGGCGGTGGTGGCGGTGGCGGCGGCTGGTCTTCTGGAGGCTGATCGGTGAGGGTAGCGCGGGGCACAATCACCAACTCTACGGCTCGGCGCAGGTCTTCTGCGGAGACCTGGGTACGCCCATCCAGCGCCGCATGGGCTTTGGCGACGCGCACGGCATAGAGCTCGGCCCGATGTCCCTCAACCCCAGCGCGTATCGCCTCGTTGACCAGGTAAGCAATTTGCTCGGTGCTGACGACTACATCCTTTAACCATTCCCGCGCCAAGATAATCTGTGTGCGGAGGTCTTCTATATCCTGCGCATAGAGGTCTAAAAACGACTGCGGGCCTTCGGCATACTGCGTGGCGCGCTCTACTGCATCGACGCGCTCGTCTAGCCCCAGCACCGCATCGGCAGATAGGGCGATCGCAATTCGGTCTAACAGGTGCGATCGCAACTCTCCCTCATCGGGATTGTAGGTCGCCACTAGCATTGGTTTGCAAGGATGCTGAATGCTGATGCCTTCACGCTCAATCTGATTGCGGCCATCGGTTAACGCTGCCAGCAGCAAATTTGCGGCTTGGTCATCCAGCAGGTTGATTTCGTCTACATACAGCACCCCTCGGTGGGCCGCAGCCAATAGCCCAGGCTGAAACACCGTCTCCCCCTGTTTAATGGACTGCGCTACATCGACGGAGCCAATTAGGCGATCTTCAGTGATGCCAAGAGGGATCTGCACAAACGGCGCAGGGATCACTTCTGTCTCTAGTGGAGTAGAACGGTCTGGATACCGCTGCCGTGTCTCATCGTCCCACTCAGAGGGAGTTGCAGGATCGCAGTTGCAGCAGGTCTCTGCAATGACTTCGATGGGGGGCAATAGGGCATGAATGGCTCGTGCCATTACAGATTTAGCGGTGCCCCGCCGTCCCGCAATCACCACACCCCCCAATCTTGGGTCTACTGCGGTGAGCAGCAGCGCCAGTTTGATAGCATCTTGCCCGACCACAGCCGTGAGTGGAAAGGACAAAATTTGGGGAGAGGCAATGGCCATGGGTATTGGTGAAACTTAGGTATAGTAAGCCGTTCAGTAATTTAGCATAGCAGAAATTGACCCCCTAAAGGGCAAGCCCGTTGCTGTAGCGATTGGGGATAACCGTTTCAGCCAAGGATGAGCGATCGCCCGTATCCATGCTGACCTCATCCCCTTCACCCATATAGTCAATCACCTGTCGAATTGACCCGGCCTTGGTCACCACCAAAATGGTTGACCCTGGCTCTAAAATGGTGTTGCCATTGGGGATCACCAGGTTATCGTGCAGATGATGCTGATAGCCAATAATGAGCGAATCGTTAGGAAACTCGCTATCTTGAGCAATTTGCGCCACGCTGCGCCCCACAATCGAGCAGGAATAGGGAATTGAGAGCTTAACCACCTCAATTTGCCCCTGCTCAAAGTGCATCATTGATTCTACTTGGGGATACTCAATCGCGTTGGCCATTGTGGAGACTGCCAAATCTACAGCACTAATGACGGTGGTGGCGCCAGCAATGCGGTAGGGCTGAGCAAAGTCACGGTGACGCATCCGCACGACAATCTGCCGCACGCCATAGTATTTGGCTAGGGTGGCCATCGCCAAGTTCAGCGGATCTTCGCGCAACACAGCGGCGACCGCGTCCGCTTTGCGAATCCCCGCTTCTAACAGTATTTCTGTGCTCACGGCGCTGCCTTCAAAGGTCATCACACCCAGCTGCTCACGGGCATACTGGCAGGCTTTGGCATCAATTTCGACCATGGCTACGGTGTGCCCTAGATTGATTAACTGTTGGGCCAGCGAAATACCATACAGCCCTGCACCACCAACTAAGACGTACATACACTGAGCCTCCCCTAACTCGGTAGAACAGATGTCAAAACGCCCATGAGCGTCTAGGAGCGATCGCCCTATGATCGCCAACAACCTAGATTGATCATGCCGTTGTGCAGTCTGCAGCCCACTCTACGCAACGACATGACCCAATCATCACGACCCGATTACCATCAGCGTCTACGAATCCTAATAAGCATAAAACTAGCGATAGCCTAACGCATTCAGCACTGACCCACGTTGCCCAGCGCCCAAATGGTCGCCAGGCTGATGCAGATGCGTAGGTTTAAGAAAAAATTAGGGCGTTCACGAATGCAGCCCATGGATCTAGGGCAAATTTTCAGTTAAAGCTGGATGACATGCAGTGCAGAATGCAGCGACCTGTCTCCTTCCGTGCATTCTAGAACCTGCCTAGACTGACAGTGGAGTCAACCGTTGCGTTAATCTGCGTTTATTTATCGCAACCAATCGGTTGATTAGGAAATTATGTGAGCCCCTTGCGGCGCAAAGAGTTCACAACAATAGTTACTCAAGCCAGCGCGCTAAGCACTATATATTCCTCAACATAAGTCGGA
>JBGTOF010000240.1:0-14469 GCA_041742695.1 Elainellales cyanobacterium
CTCACCAATGCCATTCTGCAAGATGCAACCTTGGCACGTACCAGTTTTGAGGGCGTGACGGTGACAGGGGCTGATTTTACGGGAGCGATTCTGGATCGCTATGAGCTGCACCAGTTGTGCGATCGCGCCGAGGGTATAAACCCCACAACTGGGGTAGCCACCCAAGATAGCTTAGGGTGTTAAAGCACGGCGTTTAGGTTGGGCGGGCCAATGGCAGCGCGATCGCCCGCATTGTCAGCTGGATTGGTACACTAGGAGAGCGATCGCCCAGATTGGGCATTGCACCGCAGTCGCCGAGGTCAGGGTTTTGTTGCAGTGAGCGCAGAACTAGCATCACGGGAATCAGTTGCTTTCTTTTTTTGAGGGTTCTAAATGTTAAGACGTTCTTCGCTTGATCCAACTCAGATAATGCGTCGTGCCGAAGATTTAATTGATGCGGCATCCAACCGCTACCGGATTACGGTACAGGTTGCGAACCGAGCCCAGCGCCGACGCTACGAAGAATTTGACAGTCTGGATGATCCCAAAATGAAGCCGGTGATTCGCGCCATCATCGAAATGTCAGACGAACTCACCCAGCCTGAGATTATTGGCGAATAAGTGCCTACGTCTTACAAATCACTCTATTTCTCTGATTTTCGGATGTGAATAAGTTGAGATACCTTCAAACATCCAAACATTGGGTTTATAGGGTTCAATTGCACATAGCAAATCAAACTAGGGCCTGCGCATGATGCAGGCCCTAGTTTGATTATGGGCATGGGTCATTTCTTTAATACATTGTCCGAATAGTTGTCCTGGTCTAGCTGGTCACGCCTCTGCTGCAAATCTACAACTTTCTGCAAGCGGCTAATGTAATATTCCATGCGGTGATCATTCACCATAGAAAACCCGGGTTCAAACGCATCGCGCGTGAGCCCTAGCCAAAAATTGAGAAACCGCAGAATGGAGTTAGGGCGACTGCTCATGGTGCCAAAAGCATTGAAGTAATACTGCTGGCCCAAATGCACATAGAGCCGTAAGGGATTCCACGGCAGGAACGGTGGCGGGATGTGGGGCACAATGTCGTTGTTGTTGACAAAGCGAAACAGTTTGCCTCGCAACGCTAGGCCAATTTCTGCAGCAAATACGATATCGCCTACTCGGGGTTGCCCAAAGGTATATACTCCATCTACTGAAAATCGCTGTTTGACCAAAGAGGCCGCTGCGACTGTTGCAAGTGCGCCCCCGAGGCTGTGTCCTGTAATCAGCAACGGCAGCGGGGCAGGTGATTCAGCATTCCAGCGGTTGATCTGCTGAATCACGTCGCTTTCTATACTGGTCCATGCTGTCTGAAAGCCTCGATGCACCTGTCCTTTGGGCGGTGTGTGATCTTCGTTGAGGTCTTCCATTTGAGTTGTGATGGCAAACTTGTTTAACCGGGTTTGAATGTTGGTGCGCCAATCCTGCATTTCTTGCGTGCCCCGAAACGCCAGCATCATGCATTGCGGCGTGCGGATCATAAATGCCTGTGTGTTGCGATCGCGCGCGTTGAAATAGCGAAAGCTCGTTCTCATATCAACCGCCCAGAGCTGGGTAATCTCTGCGACGTAGCTCATGTCCTGATAAATCAGATACGAGGACTTTGCCAGACTGAGGGCCGTTTTGGGATCAAATTCTTGTAAGCCTTTTGATAAATCGGCAAAGTCTTGAGGATGGTAAGGCGGACGCAAAATGCGATAGCCAAACCGCTCAAACAGCGTAAGCACTCCAAAAAAGCCACAGTCATGGATGTAGGTGTAGAGCTGATCATAGACGCGAGATGACCCAGCCCGCCGATACTCCAAATCGGCAATTAGCCGAATCCAGTAGCTCATCCAGGGGCGTAAGTCTTCGACCCCAAACATGCCTGATTCCAGCAGGTAGCCAAAGTGCTCCAGCCCGTTCAACATTTTGTTGAACCAGTCGCGCAGGGTGGTTTCAATCAGATATGTTTTTTCAGCAGCATCGTCGAGCGAGTGCTGATGGCGCAGACGATCCATCTCCTTTTGTTTGCGTACGCGCACGTTGTGGGTGGCAAGCGCATTGCAGAGTTGTTGATCGGTCACCCGAAAAATCAGGCGATCGCCGTTATAGGTCGTGTCATAGTCTCGATATTCTTCAAAGTCGAGAATTTTTAGCGCTTTCCAAATTTCTGGATCTTGCTCAAATTCCTTAACTGCCTTGCGTAAAAACTCTAGCCGATGCCAGTTTTCGTTGCGGTTGTAACGATAAACGCCAAGGGCGATCGCCCCGGCCCCACCCACCAGCCCCACCACCAACACCGCCAATAGCAGCAGTTGTGCCATGTCTTGGGAAGACATCGTGAAATTGTCTTCCTCTGCGGGCTCGGCGGCGTCTTCTGCGATCGGTGCCTGCGCGAGCGGCAGCCCCCACGCGAAGCGAGTTGTAGTAGATAGAGATCCTGCTGATGGGGCGAGTAAATCAACGCGGCGATGCGCGAGAGGTCGAGACGCCACGCCCATGGCAGCTGCCCCAGACTCTGCCGCTACCGAGCTAGAGCCTGCCACCGACAGCGCTGCCAGCAGCAAGAAACCAAACACTCTCATACACACCCCCAAACCACGCTATGCCGTTGCTGCGATCGCCCGAGTCCCCAGTCCGGCCAGTCCGGCTAAACGAATGGATGCGGCACGAAGAAGCCTGCCTTGAGTTACAGAACTTGCCTCACCACCGAGCAACCAAAGCTGCGATCGCAATGCCAATGGTTTTGATGCTACCAGAGAAGGTTTAGAATCCTTCAGATTTTCTGGGCAATCGCGGAATAATCGGGTCAAGGTGCAGATCAAGCCACGGCATCAGGCTGATCAGGGTTGGGTTTACGGCCTGCGCGAAATTGCCGAATCTTGCGAATGACCGCAATCCATATACCGCCAATCACCACCCCCCCGAGCAGTGGCACGGTGAGGGCCAGCCCCGTCAGCAGAAGGGCGATCGCCAGCTCTAGAGTAGCTAAGACTGGATTGGTCAACCCTGCAGAAACGGCGGTAGACATAATGCGCAGAAACCAGTTCATGCTGCGCGTCGCCCCGGCGATGCCACCCCCCGCAAAAAAGGCTAGCGTCCACTGCACCAGCGGGTTCATTTGCTCTGGCGCAGTCGAGGCCGTTACAATCGTGCCTGCAATCACAGCGGCTGGCAGCGCCACTACTTCTAAAATGCTGTCAAACCAGGGGATATAGTAACCGACAACTTCAATCACACTGGCGATCGCAAACAGCACCAGCGCTTGTTGTGATTCCACCCAATCTAGATTTGACGGCAAATCCACATGCCCTAGCACTGCCGCCGCACTTATCACCAGCAGCGGCACAAACACGCGAAACCCGCAGGCGGCACTCAGGCTAATGCCCAGCATTAACTCAATGAATGAATCTACCGAGAACCAGCTAGACATAGCGCCTCATAATCCTTTCCTATTTAGGACTACTGCTCACTTGTCTAGTGTAGGCGCTGAATTTCTCAATAGACTGCTACTGAAACCACCGTTGCACCATAATCTGGATTAACCCCGTCGAAAGCTGCACAATTGGAAACCCCAAGAGTGCAATGAGCATCGCTTTTCTCTGAGAAATATTGAGACCATAGCGCACAGCCACCACGATCGCGAGCAAACTCCATCCGCCCAAGGCCAGCCCAATCGGACGCCCAAATAGCGGGATCACCGTGAGAATATTGAGCAACTGGGGGGTATAAGCCAGCCCCGTCGGTGCCAGCAACTCTCGAAACGAGGGCACCCAGGGCCGCAACCGCCGACCAATCTGCCAGATGGAATACGTCCAGCCGTAGTAGCCCGCCGCTACTGCCAACGTGTTGACAGCCCATCCTACAATCAGCTGCCATAGCGAAGGACGAGAGATGAGCAAAATGAGGGCGCTGCCAATGCCATGAGACACGGCCGCTGCCCACACAATGCCCTGCCCCAGCCGAACTGCATGCTCATCTTCATGGGCATCGTCGTAGAGTTGGGTGTTGAGGGTCAGCGCTTCCCAAATGATAGATAAAGACTGGGCGATCGCCATGATGCGCTTACTCAGATATATCTCTAGCAGTGCAGGGTAAAAATTTGCCTATTATTCTGCCCATCTTTACAGAGGCAGGCAACCTTAAGCCGTTGAGCAGGTGCTCTACAACCTTTTATCTTGCCTTAGGTTGGGGTCTTCTGAACGGTCGCTGTGCTCAGCCCGAGGCAATGGAGACTACGCGAGAAGTTAAGTTAAGTCTCCACCTATGCCCTACACCCACAGGATGACCGATCACGCAGCAGCTGTTTCTTCGCCCAATTCTGAGAGAAACTGCAGCGCCTTCACGACGAAGCGAGCGCAATCATAGGGTGAGGTGCGATAGAACGAACGCCATGCTTGGGCTTTGTGCTCATCATACTGATCCTGGTTTTGGGGATGAGCCTCAAGCCAGGAGAACCGGACGGCGTGCCCAATCAGCACGTCGAGGACAATGTTTTCCTCAAATTGCAGATTGGGGTTTCGTTGAGCGATCGCCGCTAGTTCCATCAGCGTTTCGATATTGACCTGACGGTATTCTGGCGACTGAATTTTGTTGAGTAAATGTTCAACCAATAGGGCAAATTTCTTTTCGCCTGGCGTCATTTCTGACGTGAGTTCGCTGTCGAGACGGTTGCGCCGATCGAGCTTGTCGCCGATCACCAGCCCTTTGCAATGCTTTAGCACCTGCCACACATTGGGATAAAAATCTTGAGGCACCCGGTTTAGTGCGCCCTCGCGCTGGCGCTTTTGCAGCCAAGTATCATAGTTCTGGTCGGTGGCACTGTTGGCTATTTCCAGATCATGGGGCGCCGCATCCGAGACGGTCCACTGAATGGGCTGCTGCTGCTTGATCCGCAGTGATTCTTGCCGAAACAGGTTTTGGTCGAGGGTTTCGTATCCTGCTAGCACTTGATAGAGCCGCGACTTTACCTCAAACGGCTCAAGGTGCATCAGCTGTTCATAGGCTTCGTCTTGGGTGATGTCGCGCTCTTGACTGAGGTCACTGGTGATCAGCAAAATCAAGTAGCCGACGCGCAGGGTCAAAAAGCCTTTGAATAGGTGCGGATCGGTTTTGATCAAAATGCTGAGGTAGACCAGCATTTCTTGAGTAAGGGGGCGATCGCGCACATCCTGCCGAACGAATTCACGAATGCGATCCATGATGTCTACGGTAGACATGGGCTCGGTGATCAGCGCCGCCTCGCTGTAGGATTTACCCACCGCAATCTGCTTCTGCCGTACCAAAATATCTGTCACAGAGTCTGACAAACTCACATCGACCTTATCGAGCAGGCCCGCGGCCCGCCGAATGATGGCCCACAGCCGCTGCTGACTCGCGTGATCATACAGATCTTCTAGCAAGTCCCGCACCTGAACGGGGTTTTGGTCATCCCCCATGCCGGTGTCAAAGTCGAGACTCTCTAGCCGGGTGAGGGCTTCTAGAATTTCGATCTGTTCGTAGAGGTTCTGTGACTGCTGCAGCTGCATTAACAATTGCTGGCGATCGCTCTCTAGTTCCAGTGTTGTTTCTTGCGCTGGGGTGAGTTCTTGCGTTAGCGCCGGGTCAAAGGATAGGTAATGGGGTCGAGGCTGGGCATTTTGCACCGGTGACTGAGTGAACTGAAAGTCGTGAATAAAGTCAAACCGCTCTGAGCCTGCGGTGAGCAAAAACTCTTGCAGTCGACCCAGCTTCACCGGCACGCCCCCGCAGCGCCCGTCCTGCATCTCCCGAATCAGCTTTAGCAGAATATCCTGATTGTTCATCATGTCGTGAGTCAGCAGCAGCGTCAGGGTCGGACGGCCTAACTGATTCCAGTGGCGATAGATATACGTCAACTCGCCCCGCACCTGCGCCACCAAGAAGTGATAGTCAAAGGTGAGGTAAAACTGCTGCTGATCTAAAAACGAGGGCAGAAACACGAGGGTTTCGCGCCGGATGCGAAAGATGCGGGAGGTGGTGAGGCTGCGGAGGCGGCGGATGGGGCGACCGCTCAGCCCGAGTTTGTCGTTGCGGCCAATTTGGGTATAGACCTGAGACAGCTCACTCGATCGCCGCACCTGAAGAGGCAGAAGTTGCTGAGGCGTTTGAGTAATGATGCCAAAAGTCGCCAGCTGGCTTTGCAGATCTTCGTCTTCTGCCAAGAGCGCGACTTGCACAATGGGACGGGGATAGGTGCCTCGGCGGCATCGCCCGAGCGGATCAAGGTCAGCTGAAGATAGGAGATCATCCTGAATAAGTCGCCCGAGTAGGAATAGGCTCTGGGCCCACACCAGCGGCAGGTTGTCATTGGGCTGTCGGGTCTGGCTTTGGGGCTGGGTGCGTTCGGCAGCGATCGCCCCGTGGGGCACGTAATAGAGCTCTGGCAATAGTCCCAACTCACCTCGATGCACGAGCACCGCGTCTAGTTTGGCGCGGTAGCAGTCGGCAGTGGAGCGATCGCCCCGAAACAAGGCATCCAGCAGCAGATAGGTAAAGAACAGCGGCCACTCACACTCGATCTGCTCAAACTGGCCCAGTTCTGTCGGCTCATAGTGCAGGCGGGTTAGGTCTTCCAACACCGTTTGGTGCCCATCCCGCAGAAACCGCTTACAGCCATAACGGCCTTCTAGCTTCTGCACCACATTTTGTCGAGTCCGGTCGGTTAAGGCTCTGTCTTCAACGGCAAAGGCTGGAAAGCCAATCACGCTGAGCAGCGACGCATCCACTTCTTTGGAGGCAGACTCGCGCGGCAGCAGCGATTCTAGCGTCATGCGGGCGCGCGCAATTTCATCGGGCAGCACATGCACCACCGACGACTGGCTGCCCCGCACCCCAAACAGATCAAGACCGGCGATCGCCTCTAGCGCCGCTTTTGCCATGCCCACCGAACTAGCGTTTAATTCTGGGGTGCCGTGGTTGATTTTTTCACCCCGCTCCCAAATGCCATAATCGGGCGTGCGGTAGGCTCGGCCAATGTAATACACCAAGTTTTGGATGAAGTTCACCTCGTCCAGGGTGTAGATAATTTGCAGCCCTGATGCCGTCATCTGCGCCAGCATTAGCAAAAAGATAGACGTTGCATCTAGTTGCAGGTGGCCCCAGCCGTCATCCCCGACGACCGTGTCGCCGGTGGCCAGATCGTATTTAGCGTGCAGTGAATCTAAAGGATGTTGGGTTTGTTTGAAGGTTTCGACCTTGGGTGACTGCCGCATCATGGCAAACAGCAACCCCCGCATGAGCTTCACGACGCTTTGCTCTAGCTCATAGCCGCGCCCATCGTCGATGCCTGCTCGTCGATAGGCGATCGCCAACCCCCATACCGCCAAAATGCTGTAAACATTGTCGCGCACCCAGGCATCGGTATAGTTGCCGTGGCTGGTAATGGCTGTGCTGGCGGGCAATAACCCCGAAATCGGACTTTGCCGTGCCAAAATAACCGCCTCCACCTCGTGGTAATAGGCGTCGAGCTGGGTTTGGAGCGATCGCTGCTCCCCAACGGCAAGACTAGACAACGGTAAGGATTCTGAAGACCCAGAGAAAGCCGACATAGGCAATAGAAATAGGCGATAGGGACAAAACTAAACCCAGAGAACACCAGCGATATCGCAACGGTTCAGTTGACTGGTGGGCGGCCAGTGTGGTGGAACCCCTTCACAGAAAGGACTCCACGATAATAAAACTATTTCAACTAGCGCACGATGCACTATGGCAATCAAGACCGAATATCTCGTCACCGCTAGTATTCCCCACATCATAGCCAGTGCCGATACGCTCGCACTGTGCGGCATGGCTCAATCTGGACAAAGACTTTAGGGATTCATGCCAGATTGCTGGCTGGGCCTTTCCATGACTTACCTTACGTCAATAGATTATCGTTAGATTCCTGGTTGAAGCTCTAGGGCAACGAAAAAGAATTATATAGAGATATCAGCATTGGGAATTCGACTCTGCTGGAGGTTTACATCATTGAACCTATAGGCATCAGATTCGTCATTATCGAGTCATTGCAAACGCTGCAGACGCCTAAATTCTTAGGATTTGGATGTTTACGATACAAACCATAAGATTTTGAGCCAAATTTGACCCGGGCGATCGCTCAATCTCTATATCCTTCAACTAAACTAAATGCAACGGCATCTAGCATCGTTTTCTAGAGTCTGCTGGGAAGGCTAGAGCTAAGTCGAGGGCTGCAAGGCATAGCGTCAGAGCCAGGGTGTCTTCACGTTTCAACAGCCCTGTGAACATGAAATGGGTGATGTAACAGGCTTACTTTAGGGACACAGGTTAACAGCCCTCGGTTTGCGTCAAGGAAAAGCCCCCTTCATTGCGCTCCCGCTGTCACACCCAACTGTTAAGAAGCCTGATTAAAAGCCTCAACCCTAGCGACATCCTGAGTCTTGTGATCGAGCGATTTGGTTAGCGGCTGAGTGATTGAATAGTGAGTTCTCTTGATGATTAGAGGGGAGTAAACGCAATGGCGATGCTGACGAGAGACGAGTTAAATCCATACCCACCCGAAGGGCTAGAGCCAGTCTTGGCAACAGCTGGCGCAGATCTGTCTGCAGGGCTGAGCCCGGCTCCTGAGCGCAGTGCTGAACCTAGTGCTAAATCGTGGCGCTGGCTACTCGTGGGGCTTAATCTCTGTGCGCTTCTGGGTGGTGTGGGCGCTGCCGCCTTTGTGTGGATGCTATCGCTACCGCCTGCGCCTGAGTGCGACCGACTCACGGCACTCTCTGCAGATATGGAGCGGATCTACTGTGCTGAAGCGGCCGCCCGCACTGGGGAACTGCCTAAGCTCATGGCTAGCATCAACTCCCTGGATCATTGGACCGAAGATCAACCGCTGTATCGCGAAGCTCAGCGCCTTGTCAACGAATGGTCAGCCCAGCTGCTGGTGATAGCGCGGCAGAAGATGCGCACTGGGGATTTAGACGGGGCAATGGCGATCGTCAACGAAATTCCCACGTCTACCCCCGTCTATCGCGAAGTGCAGGAGTCGGTGGCGCAGTGGACTGCGTTGTGGAGCGAAGCTGAGGGCATTCGCACAGCCGCACTAGAGGCGATGGAGCAGCAAAACTGGAGTGCCGCGCTGTCTACCATTCGTGAGCTGGAATATGTGCCCCATGATTATTGGCGCGTGGAGCAGGTGATTGAGCTATCGCGGCGGCTCTGGCAAGAGCGGCAAGGTCGCAATTATGAAAAAGAGGCCCTAGCTCTGGCGGCATCGGGCAAGCCCACCGATTTTCAGGCAGCTATGGCAGTAGTTGCCAAGATAGAGGCGGATACCTTTGCCCGCCGTTCTATGCAGCCGACGCTAAACCAGTGGAGCGATGCGCTGCTGACCCAAGGGCTGCAGCACTGGCGCGAGGCCAAGCTGACAGAGGCGATCGCCCTTGCTGAACTGGTGGTTCCCAATGCGGAGCGTCGTCTTGCGGCAGAACATCTGATTCGCCTGAGTGAGTCGCGACAATTGGCGCTCTCGACGGTGACGCATTGGCACACCTCGGCGCGGCATCTCATCAGCCTGCGAGAGGCGATCGCAGCGGCGCAGACTATTCCCCAGGGCAGCGCTGTGTATGCCCAAGCGCAAGACAGCATTACCAGTTGGCAGCAACAGTTGGCGGATTTGCAGCAGCTGCAGAGGGCGCAGGCTACGGCTGCGCTCGGCACTGTGGAATCGCTGCAGATGGCGATCGCCCAAGCTAATGCAGTAGAGCCTTCTCACCTGCGGCGGGTGCAGGCGCAAACCTTGGCGGCGCACTGGCGCAACGAAATTCAACGGCGTGAGGATGCGCCCCTGCTGCAACGGGCTCGACGACTGGCAGAACCCGGCACGGTGTCTGCTCTGAAGGGAGCGATCGCCCAAGCCGAGCGGGTGCCGATGGGTCGAGCGCTGCGGGGTGAAGCCCAAGGGCTGGCTTATGAATGGACGCAGCAGATACAAACCATTGAAGACGAACCGTTTTTGCGGATGGCGCAATCGCTAGCGCGCCAGGGCAAACTGCATGACGCCATCCGCACGGCATCGGTAATTCGCCCCGATCGCGCCCTGCACCCCCGCGCCACGGGAGCCATTCGCAGCTGGCAGGCCCAAATTCGCGCTGCCGAAGAAACGCGCATCCGTCGAGTGCAGCAGGAGCGGGCGGCTCAGCAGCGGGCCAGCGAAGCCGAAGCGTCTGCGCCCGTACCGTTCACCGCTATTCCTGACCCTCAACCGCAGGCAGAACCTGACACCGTTGCGCCACGCCAGTTTCGACTGCCTGCAGCCAGCAGCCCAAGCCCTAGTCCAGCAACCCCGCCCCCGGTTCTGCAGCAGGGGGTTGAACCGCTGTATGCGCCACCCCAGCCTTTAGAGGGCGATCGCCCGCCGATTTATCCCCGCTCTGAGAGTCCCGGCGCAGTGGTGACCCCAGCGCCAGCGGCCCCGACTGAGGCACCTCCCATATTCTCCAGTCCCAGTAGCCCCCGCGTTCTAGATGCGCCTGTGGCATCACCCACCCGCACGGCCCCAGCAGTCGACGCTCCGGCTGCACCCAGCGTTCCTCCAGCGTCCCAAGCGCAGCCGCAGCCAGCCGTGCCGCCGCCTGTCATACTACAAGAAGTGCCGCCAGCAGTCTTTCCGGCAGAGCCTCGGGTGCGATCGCAGCCGACTGAGTCAGCGCCCTCAACCAGCCATTTCACGGAGTCAGGTCTGACCCCGATTCACTAGTGACCGTGAATTAGGTTGATTCATAACTCGTAAAGCCACGGACAGCACTGCTGGCGCTGTGCAGTCCTTCTGTTGTGCTGATGGGATCATGATTTCAACCGATCAGGCCGCGTCCATCATTAAGTCGTTGGTTCAACCCCTTACGCCCACCGCCGATGCAGAGCAGGTTGATCTATGGGCTGCAGCCCACCGTATTCTGGCGCAGTCAGTCGCCAGTCCGCTAGATTTTCCCCATTGGGATAACTCAGCGATGGATGGCTACGCGGTGCGATTTGAAGACGTGCAGCAGGCGTCGGATCAGCAGCCGGTTGACCTCACGGTGATTGAAGAGATTCCGGCGGGGGTAGTACCGCAACGGGTGGTGAACGCGGGCGAGGCCGCGCGAATTTTGACTGGGGCAATGATGCCTGCTGGAGCCGATACGGTGGTGATGCAGGAAGTCACTCAGCGATCGGGTGATCGCATCCAAGTGTTGACCGCACCGCAGCTCCAGTCATTTGTGCGACGCCAGGGAGCCTTTCATCGGGTGGGCGAGCAGGTGCTGCCTGCAGGCACTCGATTGGGCGCACCCGAAATTGCGGTGCTGGCGGCAGTGCAATGCTCCCCGGTGTGGGTGTATCGCCCGGTGCGCGTCGTGATTCTTTCTACAGGGAATGAGTTAGTGTCGCCGACGGATGTCCTAAAACCGGGGCAGATTGTCGATTCTAATCAATATGCGTTGGCGGCAGCGGTGGCGCAGGCCGGAGCTATGCCGATTCCACTGGGCGTGGTGCCGGATGATCCAGCCGCATTGGAGCAGGCGATCGCCCATGCGCTGACAGTGGCAGATCTTGTGATCTCGTCGGGGGGTGTCTCCGTTGGGGATTATGACTATGTGGAACACATTCTAGAATCGCTGGGCGGGACTCTACACATTCGATCGGTTGCGATTAAACCAGGGAAGCCCCTCACGATTGCAACCTTTGAGCGATCGCACCTCCCGCCCCACCCTGAGGCACCCCCGTCGCTAGCTCAACCGCTCTATATCGGGTTGCCGGGCAATCCCGTGTCAGCGCTAGTGACGTTCTGGCGCTTTGTGCTGCCAGCTCTGCACCAGCTCTCAGGGCTGGCAACAGGGTGGGGCCCCACGTTTGTTATGGGGCGATCGCCCCAAGATCTGCAAGCCGATGGCAAACGAGAAACATACCTCTGGGGTCGCCTGCACTCTACAGGAACCGAATTCGAGTTCACCCTAGCGGCGGGCAGCCATAATTCAGCCAACTTAATAAACCTGGCCCAAACTAACGCCTTGGCGGTGGTGCCCACCGGCACCACCCACATCCCGGCAGGGACCCCCCTCCGTATTCTGCAAATCCCTGTAGGGTAAACCCTGCATTTGGCCCCTTCTGTTGCGATGGGGGCACGCCGCCACTGTGCTACCCCACCATTGCTACAAACCCCCGCCTGTCCCGCTAATAAAGGCAGGACTTCCGCATCCTGAGAATCTTGGACGATTTTGGGGAGGCTAAGCCTCCCCAAAATCGTCCACTACGTAAATCCTGAAAGAGTCATCTCAAAATTGGCATCCGCAGGATGGCGGATTACAGTTCAGCGATCGCCCTACACGCAAATTCACGTGTGGCGGCTAGGCTTATGAGGATAGAGTTGAGAAAACAGTATCAGGGACTACCTAAATTTGATTGGTCTTGATCCGGAACTTTTCTAGCTTTTGGTGGCGATCTCACAAAAGAATGGCTAGAGTATGGATCTAGTTGCATAATGCGAGTGTCAATGTGACTAGGTGCTAACGATTTGAACCGCCAACAGCAGGAATGTCAGCGGTGGTTAACAACGTTCAGCAGATTTTGTGAGAAAGGCTACAATCGTAGAGTTCTCGGAGCAGGAGCACTTTTTTAAGGCTTCTGGAGCCGACAACCAACACAATGAGTGACCATTTGGCGTTGCGCTGGCGTCTGTCTACATAAAAGATAGATTGCCAATAAAGCGCATTCTGCTAGATCAGATTCTTGGTTCGAAAATCTTTCCGATTTAGAACCGTCAAGTTCAAGTTAAGGAGCATGAGGAGCGCGGCATGACCCAGGCTAATGACGTACTCGAGACCGTTGAACCAGTTGAAAGTGGATATAACCCCGTTGATGAAGCAGGGGAAGATCAAGACGAAGGGTTTGACACACAACCTGATGAAGAAAACGGCAAGGCGTCAAAAAGTCGACCGTCTCGCCGCCGAGCCCAGACCAAGAAGAAGCATTACACCGAAGATTCCATCCGTCTTTATCTGCAAGAAATTGGGCGCATCCGCCTGCTGCGGGCTGATGAAGAGATTGAGCTTGCCCGTAAGATTGCAGACCTGTTAGAGCTTGAGCGAATTCGCGAAAAGCTGCTAGATCAGCTTTCTCGAGAACCGTTGGATGCTGAATGGGCACAAGCGGTGGATATGGCGCTGCCCGCGTTCCGTCGCCGCCTCTATGTGGGCAGACGGGCAAAGGACAAAATGGTGCAGTCTAACCTGCGTCTGGTAGTATCCATCGCCAAAAAGTACATGAACCGGGGTCTGTCCTTCCAAGATTTGATTCAGGAAGGCAGCTTGGGCTTGATTCGGGCTGCTGAAAAGTTTGACCACGAAAAAGGTTACAAGTTCTCGACCTATGCCACGTGGTGGATTCGTCAGGCTATTACTCGGGCGATCGCCGATCAGTCTCGCACTATTCGGCTTCCGGTGCACCTATACGAAACCATCTCTCGCATCAAGAAGACCACGAAACTGCTGTCGCAAGAGATGGGTCGCAAGCCCACTGAAGAAGAAATTGCGACTCGCATGGAGATGACCATCGAGAAGCTGCGTTTTATTGCCAAGTCGGCACAGCTTCCAATTTCTCTAGAAACCCCAATTGGTAAAGAAGAAGACTCTCGTTTAGGCGACTTCATCGAATCTGATGGCGAAACGCCAGAAGACCAGGTGTCGAAGAATCTACTTCGGGAAGATCTAGAAAGCGTGCTCAGCACCCTCAGCCCTCGGGAGCGTGACGTGTTGAGGCTGCGCTATGGGTTGGATGATGGTCGCATGAAAACGCTGGAAGAGATTGGTCAGATCTTTAACGTAACCCGGGAGCGTATTCGTCAAATCGAAGCCAAAGCGCTGCGGAAGCTACGTCACCCCAACCGCAACAGCGTGCTGAAAGAGTATATCCGTTAGGGTCGCTCACTTAATTCCTTAAACCAGCGAATGCGGGAGGCTGTCGCCTTCCGCATTCGCTGTATGGGCATTGTGCTGGCAGTCGGAACTAGCAAAATAGCAAAATAGACCTACTAGCAATGGATCCACAGCAGTCGTTGTTCTGATTGCAGAACTCTCAGGAGGAGCTTTCTCGAAAAGAGCATTCCTGCCTTCGGCTTAGCTGCGCCATGCCCCTAGGAAAAACTGCTGATTGATGCGGGAGTTTCTTTGTTGGAAAGCTTCTTGGAGTCCGAACTTGCAAAGCTACAAAATTTATCATTCGTTCCACTTTCGTGAAAGGTCTAAGCAACGTAGTTAGGGCCTTTCTGCTTCACACTGAATGTTCTTCCTTAATTTGTATGTCGAGCATGCATCTCCAGTCCGACCCTATTCACCACGCTATTGTCTGCCTTGAATCAGACTCGGCAAGGCTCTATGCAGAACTGATTCAAGCTGCCGAGCATCGCTCTGTGTTGTGGGTTCGTCCTTTAGCGCTGCACATCAACCAGGCCGATGAGTCTGA
>JBGTOF010000287.1:0-33955 GCA_041742695.1 Elainellales cyanobacterium
ATCCTCATGCTCTACAGTCTTCACCTTTGGCAAGATCTCCTCCATCCAAGTAGCAAGAGGAATCTCTGCCGCCGACTGAATCAGCTCTGGCTGCTGCTGCAACAGCAGCGCAATCACCTCAGCCGAATCGCCCACCTGGGCATAGCATTCTTCAAATAACCACTCGGGAATCTCAGAGATCGATAAGTAGGCGTCGCGTAAGACGCGAGAGGTGACCAGCCGCTTGCGAGTCTTACCCATTAACAGATACAGCGCCCACACCGCATTGTGGGGCGATTCTTCCTGAAAATAAGCCGCTAGTGCTGCGACCTTTTCGTTAGTGGAGGGGGTGGCGTCAACCTGTTGAAATAGGTGAGCAAAGCGCTTCATGTCGCCATTTTTCCTAACCAAAGGACGTTAAAGATGTGACCCTGGTTCCCAATCGTGAGGGAATCAGGGGCGATCGCACAGCTGTGGATCGGGTTCGGCCTGCCAAAGTCCGCAGGGTGTCAACGTCCGCGGCATTCTGATCGGGGGTAAACGTTTGCATCGTGGGTTGAAACTAACAGAGGTGCGAGAGGTGCGATCGGCGCAAAAGCTGCTCCTCTATCCTTAGTCTGTATCCAGGTCGAACCATCCTGAGAAATATCAAATCTAATGCATTCGGCATTCCAAAGCCATCGCTCCTGTGACATGGGTGCAGACCAACCCGCCTTGCCTTAGCGCAGAGAGGGCTGCCGCTGCGGTAAGATCGTCAGCGGCACCCTGACATGAGAACTTACTTGGCTGAGTTTATACGTTAAAAGCAAACCTGCCGGGTTGGCGCTGCGTTGACTGAGCAGACAGGTCAACCGAGTAAAGCGCTGAACCTGCGTAAGCTCATGGCACTCATGCGGTTTGCCGATGCGGTTTGCCCTAGTGATCGCTGCCACTCCCCGCTATAAATTCCCCCGCTACGAATCCTAAAGCGCACTTTTCCTCTTTACCATGCTAGATACTGCCTCCATTCTGGACGTGCTGCGTCCGGTGCAAGACCCCGAACTCCGCAAGAGCCTCGTAGAACTCAACATGATTCGCAATGTTGAAGTGGCCGACGGCAACGTGCGGTTCACGCTGGTGCTGACGACGCCCGCCTGTCCCCTGCGCGCTTTTATTGTAGAAGAGTGCGAAATTGCCGTAAAAGCGCTGCCTGGGGTCGCGTCGGTTGCGGTAGACGTAACCGCAGAAACGCCTCAGCAGCGAGACATACCCGACCGGCGCGGCATCGCGGGGATCAAGAATATTGTGGCCGTTTCGAGCGGCAAGGGCGGTGTGGGAAAAAGCACCGTTGCCGTCAACATTGCAGTAGCACTGGCGCTGGCAGGGGCCAAAGTCGGGCTCATTGATGCCGATATCTATGGCCCCAACGCCCCTACAATGCTGGGGTTGGGGGGTGCCCAGGTTAAGGTGCAGCAGGGACCGCAGGGCGAAGTGTTGGAACCTGCCTTCAACTTTGGCGTCAAGTTAGTCTCGATGGGGTTTTTGATTGATGCCGATCAGCCGGTGATTTGGCGTGGGCCAATGCTCAACGGCATTATCCGCCAGTTTCTATATCAGGTGGAATGGGGCGATCTGGATTACTTAATTGTAGATATGCCGCCGGGCACGGGGGATGCACAGCTCACGCTGGCCCAAGCTGTACCGATGGCGGGCGCGGTCATTGTTACCACGCCGCAAGCAGTCGCGCTGATGGATGCCCGCCGTGGATTGCGGATGTTTCAGCAGCTTCAGGTGCCTGTGCTGGGGATTGTGGAAAACATGAGCTACTTCATTCCCCCCGATATGCCCGATCGCCAGTACGATATTTTTGGCTCAGGCGGGGGGCAACGCACGAGCGATGAGCTGCAACTACCACTGCTGGGCTGTGTGCCGTTGGAAATGGCGCTCCAACAAGGGGGCGATCGCGGCATCCCCATCGTAGTGGAGTATCCTGACTCGGCTTCGGCCATTGCGCTGACCAAAATCGCGCAGCAGGTGGCGGCGCGAGTGTCGGTTATGGCGTTGACGTAAATGAGTCGGATTGGGTGAAATCTGGCCGTAATTTAGTAGAAGATGCGCGCAGTCCTCTGACGGAATCGGTCAGAATCGGTAAGCGGCTGACACGAGGCTGGCTTAACGGAATACTGCTCTCTAAAAATCGCCCCAACCATACGGCTAGTTTGAGTCTCAGCTTTCGAGCCCTCACTTAGTTCTAGTCTTACCTCTATACTGTCTAGTTGACTCCGTTTGCCTTGGGAGAGGTCTATGCTACAGCGTTCCTTCAATCGCATTCGATGGAAATCTCTAGCGCAACCTTGGCATGAGGTGGATTGGCTATTGATGGTCGCTACCGTTGCTCTGGTGATCGTTGGCGGCCTTGCCATTCGCAGCACCGAAACTGGTCTGAACGTCAAGGATTGGGAAATGCACGCCACGACGGCGTTGATCGGCCTAGGGATGGCCCTGGCGATCGCCCGCTGGCGGTATGATCCCCTCGTCAACTGGTATTGGATTATCTACGGCGTGACCAATGTGGTGCTGCTGTTGGTGCTGCTGATTGGGGTAGAGGCCAACGGAGCGCAGCGCTGGATCCCGATTGGGGGCTTCAATGTGCAGCCCTCGGATCTGGCAAAGCTGGGCGTCATCGTAACGCTAGCCGGAATTCTGCATCGGCGCACGGCTAAAACCCTACCCGTTATCTTGCAGGCGGTTGCCATTACCATTCCCCCTATGCTGCTGATTATGAAGCAGCCTGACTTGGGCACAGCCCTCGTCTTCATTGCCATCACCCTTGGCATGCTGTATTGGGGCAACGCCAATTTGGGCTGGCTGGTGCTGCTGGGATCACCCTTAGTGTCTGCGATTTTGTTTGTGCTCTATTTGCCCATCTGGTTTGCTTGGTGTGCCCTGATGATAGTGGTAGGCTGGCGCACCATTCCTTGGCGCTGGCATGGTGCCGTGGGAGCTGGTGTCATCAACCTGCTTTCGGGTGGGCTAGGCAAATTCTTATGGAATTTTCTGGCCCCCTATCAACAAGACCGCATCATCCTATTCATCAACCCCGACAAAGATCCGCTAGGGGGCGGCTATCACCTCATTCAGTCCCGCATTGCGATTGGCGCAGGCGGCATGTTTGGGCAAGGGCTGGCTCAGGGCAGCCAAACGCAGCTCAACTTTATCCCAGAGCAGCATACCGATTTTATCTTTACCGTCATTGGTGAAGAGATGGGCTTTATGGGCTGCATGGTCGTCGTGTTTTTGTTTTGGTTGGTGTGCCTGCGGCTGCTCATTATTGCCCAAAACGCCCGAGACAATTTTGGTTCGTTGATTGCCTTTGGTGTGCTATCGATGATCGTGTTTCAGGTCTTGGTCAACATTGGCATGACTATCGGCCTCGCACCCGTTACGGGAATTGCGCTCCCGTGGATTAGCTACGGGCGCTCGTCCTTGCTCACAAACTTTATAGCGATTGGACTGGTGGAATCGATCTGCAACTTTCGCCATCGCCTTAAGTTTTAATCGACCTGGGTTTTAACAAGTACGTCAGCTTAGAACAAATGGGCTGAACATCCCCTAGCCTGGTGTCAACCTTTAGCGGCAGACAGGGGCGGTTGGGTCAGCGCGGCGGCTTGCTGCAATGCCTGAAGCCGTTTCTCGACTAAGTGAGCCCGAGCAAACCGATCCAGGTTTAGCTTGCTGAGTCGTCGCCGGGGTTGCCCAGGGGTGACCACAATAAAGGTATGACGCTGCTGCCGTACGGAGTCTTCTACGATGGTTTCAATTGCCAACGCAGCGGTCACGCCAAGCACTGGCACATCGCTCAAATCCAGCACCATTACCTGATAGTTTTTGACAATTGACATTCGCTGAGCCATGGTTTTGGCGGCACCAAAACTCAGTGCCCCCCCTAACTGAAACAGCAGAATGTTGCCCTGAGCCTGATTCAGCAGAAACTGCTCTGCAGCGCTGAGCCCCGCTGCCGCGTCTGAATCGCTCACCGCGCGAATGCGATCGCTCTGCACATCGGTTAGTCGTTTGATAGTCAGCAGGTTGGCAATAAACACACCCACCAACACCGCCGTAATCAAATCTACAAACACGGTCAGTGTAAGCACCAGGTACATCAGTCCCGTGGCTTTGCGTGATAGTCGAGGCGCGCGCTTAATAAAGCTCCAGTCAATAATATCTAGCCCGACCTTAAGTAGCAGCCCCGACAAAACCGCATGGGGAATCGGGGTAGTCAGTGGTGCAGCCCACAGGGTAATCACCAGCAGGGTCAAGGCGTGAATGATGCCGGAGAGGGGGGTGCGCCCGCCCGCCTGCACATTAGTCACAGTTCGCATGGTGGCGCCAGCGCTAGGCAGCCCGCCGCAGAGGCCAGCTAGACAGTTGCCAATGCCCTGCCCAATCAGTTCTTTATCGGACTTGTGCTGGGTGCGGGTTAGGTTGTCGGCTACAAGAGAGGTCAATAATGAGTCGATAGAACCCAATACCCCCAGCATTAGGCCATAGCCCAGCATCGTGCGCAATTCAGCCAGGCTAAAGGTGGGTAGTTTGGGCGTGGGCAACCCGGTAGGGATGATGCCAATGCGCGGGAGTGCCTCTGGAGCCAGCCACAGTGAGGCCAAGGTGCTAATGACCAGCGCCAACAGCGGGGTGGGCAAGATTCGATTGAGCCGGGACGGAGCCAGAGACACCATCCCCAGTGTGACCAGCCCTAGCCCCACCGCCGCTAGGTTAGGCTGGCGCAGGTAATTGGGAAATTGGTGCAGTGTGCCCCAGATTCCGCCACTGCTCGGGTAGCCTAGCAGCGGCGGAATCTGCAGCAGAATGATGATGACCCCAATTCCCGACATAAATCCAGAGATGACGGTGTAGGGCATCATGGTGATGTATTGACCCAGACGCAGCAGCCCAAAGGCAATTTGCACGAGACCGCCGATCATCACGACCGTAAAGGCCATAGCCAGCCCTGTTTCGGGATGGCGCGCCATGAGCACCCCAATCACTGTAGTGATGATGACGGTCATTGGCCCCGTGGGTCCTGTGACCTGTGCTGGGGTACCCCCGAATAACGATGCACAAAAGCCAGCTATCACGGCTCCATACAGTCCGGCGATCGCCCCTGCCCCAGAGGCCACCCCAAACGCGAGCGCCAGCGGTAGAGCCACGACGGCCGCTGTTAACCCCCCAAATAGATCGCCCCGCCAATGCTGAAAGCCAATTTGATTCACATCGGTGCCTATGCAATTTATGGCACATCATCTTACAGCAACGGCAGTTCAGCAAATGCCTAAAATCGTACTGCCCGAGTTGCGGGCGGCACGGTTTAGCATTGTTCCATTCCTGCAGCGCAGGCTGAAACAGCGCCATTGAACCTACGGTATGGCCAGGGCTATTGCGCTACACCTAGCTGGGCTTAAGGATGAAGACTCGCCTTGAGACAACGCATCGTGAACGCAGTACGCATGCAGCGAAGTCTTTCAGAATCAGCGAACCCCAGCCCTGTCCATCGTGGGGGCTTCTGCTAGAGCCTTTGTTAGAGACGTAATCCTACAGTGCTGCTTGCCTTACCAGCGCTGACTCCGAGACAGGTTGAACAGCGGTTCAAAAATGCGGTGAATGCCCTGAGGCGTCTGCTGTTCGGCGGTGGCCGCAGCCTCAATGGCTGGCGTATCGGATGCTGAGGTGGCATCTGTGGCGACGTCTGTGGGCAATTGTGCCATCTGCTCTAGGCTGCTACCTGTGTCTTGGCGGTAGGCATTAAGTGCGAAGGTGATCATTCTCATGCGGCGCTCTTGATCATGAGAAATGCTGTTGATGTTGTTGCCTAGGCCCGGGGCGTTCCATTGCTGGCTGTCGGGATCGATAAATGAGCGCGTGCGAGCCCAGGCGATCGCCGCATCCCCCTCCATTCCCATTTCTTTTGCCTTGACCAACCAATCCAGATAGCCACCCCGGTCGAGCGCTGCTAGCGGGGCTTGATTAGCCAAGTCAATGGCGTTGAGGGTTTCGTCGAGGGTGAGGGTCAGCCCTAGGGCGATCGCCTTTTGGTGAATCGTATGGGCCTGCCGCTGCAACCGCTTGAGCTGCTTATCGTCGGCCTCCTCTGGCGAAGCTGCCCCGTGTTGATAGGAGAAGGTGCCCAGGTTCCATACGCCGTTGCCGGGATCGGTATGCCCATAAAATGCAGGATTGCGATGGCCTTCGGGGGTGCGTGTACCCTCGGCGCTGCCGACGGTTCGCGCCACCAGAGACTCTGTACCGCCTGTGAATAGGTGATCAAGGGCGGGCGCGGTCGGCAGCACTGGGGGCGGAGTCGAGGCTGTGGATTGGGGTGCTGGCTGGGCGATCGCAACGGGTGCCGCATCGAGCGAAAAATCGACGCTGAAAGAACTCGCGGTGGCGGTCGCCGGTGCAGGTTCGATCACCGCTTCGACCGGAGCGGCCTCGGCTATTCCATCTAACTGAGGCTGGATCTCTGGAGCTGGGGCGATCGCCCTTCTAGGCGGTGGCGGTGGCAGATCGATGCCCTCTCGATGCGCTTCGGGCTGCACGGGTGCCGCTGCTGCCAATTGTGGAATGGTGAGAGGACTTTCCTTGGACTCTGCTTCAGCAGGTGCGGCGGCAGCGGTTCTTGCAGAGGGCTGATTCGCTGCGGCTATGGATTGATCGGGTTGCGCCTCGTCAAATGCCAGCCCAATCTCATCGGCTCGAGCCGCTGCACCCTGACTCAGGGCGATCGCCATCGTCCCTATCGTTAACCAATAGATGCGGTTCATTGCTTGCTTTTCCACTTAATCAACTGGTCTTTATTTAGGTTTTAAATTGCTCCAAACCCCTGAGGTAGCGGAGGGTTTACAACAATAATCAATCGGGAATAATTGGGTCTGACTAACTCACCTGACTCGCTCAACCGTTACTCAACATATCGGCGAACGAACACAGGGCATCTCTGAGCACTCGGTTCACTGCATTAAGGGCTGAACCGTGTAACGCAGCACGTGCTGACCTAGAGGGGTTTATCCTTGCCCTCTAAGCCAGCCGAAATGGGTGCCATCAAGGCCTACTCGCCGCCCACACGCACATCCTGAGGAGCCAGTACGCGTTGCAACACATCGTTGGCAGGTTCTACCATGGTCCATTTGCCGTCGGGCTGGCGACGTAAGGCAGCAAATTGCAGCATGTCGGCTGTGCCCAACTTATCGCCTCGTCTCACCCGCCCCATCTGCGGCGATCGCAGCCCACACAGCCGAAAGACATAAGCGGGCAAATCAGGGCTAGAGAACACGTAGCAACTGTCGATATCGTTGCGCATCAATTCACCATCAAAGGGCGCATAGACGCGATCGCCCCGCAGCGCGATCGAGATATCTCCGAGCCCGCCCACAATCGGATGGTCGCCGACCGAGCCCCCCGGTTGGAGTTCCCACGTTTGCTGAATTGGGAGCGATTGCACCTGCCCTGACGGAGACGGTGCGCAACCTGTGACCAGCGCCAGGCTTAGACCGAGCAGCAGCCTCTGCCGACACTGGATCATGAGAACCCGCGCCGAGGAAACACCGAGCATTACCACCGGGGCAATGGCAGAAGACGCCTGTAGGGCGATCGCCCGCATTGCATCATGATTTGCATTCCGTAGGTGTCTCGCTGGGCTAACCAATGCGAGAACCCAGCCCGCCGGCTCTTTGCAGCCGTGAACCAGAGAACCCGCCCTGAATTTATTGAAAACTGAACCGATAACCCGCATACTCGTCGCCTTCATATAGAATGACCAGCCGAGTTTGGGGGTCAAACGCAAGGGGATAGACCTGCCGCTCGGCAGTAACACCTGCCCTAATCTGTAAACTCTGAAGCTGGCAATAGGGTTCGCCAACAATTTGCTGAACTGTGTCTTTGCGATCGCGCTCTGGCACCGTCAGCATTTGTGCCAGGGTTTCTCGCGACAGCGTGTTTTGGGTGTTGATGGTGCCTTGGCAGGGTTCGTGGGCTGCGCTTTTGCGCCAGGTTGGGAATCCCCCAGATACATCCATGAACAGCCCCACAGCGGCTACCATCAGCCCGCCAATCAAAAAGGGGTTAATGGGCGATCGCCCCATAGGCCGATGGTTCATTTCACTCGCTCCACCGAAAATACAACAGCTGATTGATCACATCGCCAAACATTGTCATCTCGCTGTCACCTGCCTTTTAGGGCAGCAGACGACCGCCCAGCAGCAGCCCCACCATAATCATGAACAGCCGATAGCCCCACAGAATACTGCTCTCAGGGTTGACGGTAGTCCGATAGGCAGCGATCGCAGCAGGAGCCACAATCAAGGCCACCGCAGGTATCCAAAAGCTGGGGAACGACAGCAGCACTGCATCAATCGCCAATCGGGCGATCGCCGCACCGCCAATCCACCAAGCCGCCGTCACCATTGACATGGGAGGGCGATCGGCTACAGCCGCACGGGAAGGACGGGCTGCCGACATGCGCCGCCGTGTCAGTCTAGAATCCCCAGTGTTAAAACCTGCCGGAGAAACCAACGGCTGAATCCAACGGCCCAGCGCCAATACAGCTTGCACTACCCTGTCTCCTGGGGCAGGCCGACTCGGACGCTGCCGCCGCCGCAGAACTTGTGCCATTTGCTCTGATTCGCGCTCTGCACGGAAGAGATCGATGCCGCGCGAGGTGACAACCCACGCCCCCGATGCATCGCGTTCGACATAGGGCACCTGGGCATTAAGATTGTGGTTAAGGTCAGCCTGCAGGTTCGTCAGCGTGGCATCCCACTGCCTTGAAAGGGGGTGATCCGCGCTTTGGGTTGAGTGCCAATCGCGCTCTAGCTGTTGGGCGATCGCCTTAATTTCTAATAGAGCGGCTTCCTGTTGAGCGGAGAGATGATTTACCTGCTCTGCCTTGGCTTCGAGCTGCTGCATGAGTTTCGACAATTGAGTCGCGGCCCGAGCGTCTGCACCCGTAGCAGCTATGGCCGCCTGAGGCGCCGGAGTCCGTGAGCCGGATTCTGGCGCAAACGCAGTAGCCACAGGAGCGGTGGGCAGGCTGTGAGCCGCCAAATTTTTAGCTTGAGCGGGAAACATTTCCACCATGCTGGCAGGCGCGATCGGGCGGCGAGAGGGCTCGGGTCTCGGGGGGGATGGGCTGTTTCTGGGAGCCGTAGCGGGGCTAGAGCCGCGCCCATCGGAAGGGGTACTCAGAGATTGCAGTCGCGCCTGAATAGCCTTAAGCTCTGACTGAATGTTAAGCGATGTGTCTTGCATAGCGACTCCTGGAGAAACTTGAGGGGTTGAAGGGACACCAAAAAATAGAGTAAAAACTTTAGTGCAAACGTACTAATTATAAATAGTACACTTGCACTAGCAAAATGAGCAATGAATTCTACCCAGTTTTTGGGGAACTTGGGCTTTAAACCCCACCTAGTGGCGTTGACACTGCTCGGCATTAGAGTTAGGAGCTGACTGCCTCTCTCCTATCCTTAAGCAATCGGCAGTGTGTGGATGCAGTGTTTGCAACTTGTTCTGGGGCGGAACCCTGCCGCAGCAGCTCCGCAGCATAGGTTAAGGACAGGCTTAGGACGGCGTTAATAAGGCCAGCACTTTTGACAGCACTTGCTTGGGCTGGATGGGCTTTGCAATATAGTCATTGGCGCCCAGCGAGAGGCTGTGTTCTGCCAGCGGATAGGATGCATGGGGGGCGATCGGGGGACTCTATCAGAGTAGACGGGGCGGAGTAGGTGGGCGATCGCCCCTGCATCAACACGCCAAACGATGCAGACAACAACAGCGAGAGGCGATCGCCCATTGACCAGGCTTGAAGAATTGGCAGAATTTCGCGATAACTTTGGGAATTTCGGATTATCTTTGACAGAGAGACCCGCATATCCAAGAAGCAAGGGTAACAAGTATTGGGCAGGGGCGCTGGAGGGCGAATTGATGTTTGGATCACGAAAACCATCGAGAGGGGCACAGCGACGGGCGGGGCGTCGGTCTGCTGCCGCGCGATCTCGGGTAACGCCGCTGCGACGCGAGCAACCGCCAGGCAGCCTAGTGCGCTGGGACGCGCGATCGCCCGCATTGCCCTATACCGAGTCCTACTCCGACTCCTATGCGGCCTATCAGCGAGATGCCGCCTATGGCGATAGACCTCAGAGAGAGCGGCCTCTAAGCTATGCCCACCCGCCCGAGGGCCAAGGCTCAGCCCTGGCGCGCCGCAGCATGCGAGATGCCCGAGAGCAGCACGACGCTGAATCTCGATTTAACCTGCGGCGGCTGGTAGCTGATCCGACGTTGGGGCAGCGAGATGAACGCAGCGCCCGGCGATCGCGCCGAGATATTGACTTAGTACCCATGCAGCCCCGTTCTAGCAGCACGAGGCTAAGCCCTGTGCGCCAAGGAACCGGGGCGATCGCTCGCAGCAGCCGGGGAACGCTTCAGCCCATGCCTGGGCGCAGTCATTCGGCACAGCGTCCAACTGTGCAGTTAGCCCCTGTGGCCCGTCGTCGGCCTCGCCGCCGCCCCCAAGCGCCGCCCTCGGGCTGGGTATATGTGACGCGGCTGCTAATTTTGGGCGTGGGAGTGGGGGCGATCGCCGGCACAATCCTTTCGATTTGGAATCCCAAAGGGCTGGCCCCCACAGTCGCCAGTTCTGCAGACGAGGTCTCAGCCGACTTGGCGCAGGCCAACCCTACCACAGACCTCATGAATCGGCTGACCGCATCCACAATGGCTGTGCAACTGGGGCAGCCGCTGATGTCGGCTACCACGCCGCTGCAATCGCTGCTGTCTCAAGCGCCTGACCTTAATGCTGGCATCTTTGTCGTCGATCTGGATACTAGCCACTTTGTAGACGTGAATGGGTCTACAGTGGTGGCCGCTGCCAGCACCATCAAAATCCCAATTCTGGTCGCGTTCTTGCAGGATGTGGATGCCGGTAAAATCCGGCTAGATGAACAGCTCACTATGCAGCAAACTGAGGTGGCTGTGGGTTCGGGAGACTTTCAGGACTTGCCGGTAGGGACGCAGTTTTCTGCGTTGGAAACCGCGACCAAGATGATCACCATCAGCGACAATACGGCCACTAACATGATCATGACGCGGCTGGGCGGGGCAGAGGTGCTGAACCAGCGGTTTCGCGCTTGGGGCATGACCAGCACAGTGATTAGGAATCTCCTAGCCGATCTGGAAGGCACCAACACCACCAGCGCCCGCGACCTGTCGGTGCTGCTAGCGGCGGTGCATCAGGGCGATTTGCTATCGCTGCGATCGCGCGATCGCCTGTTCGATATTATGCGCGGCACGGTGAGCACCAGCATGTTGCCTGCGGGCATTAGTCCTGAGGCGCAGATTGCCCATAAAACAGGCACTATCAGCGGTATGGTAGGTGATGCGGGTATTGTGGATTTGCCCAATGGCAAACGGTATGTCATTACGGTACTAGTAGAGCGACCCGCCAGTGATGGGCGTGGGCAAGAGCTGGTGCGCCAGGTCTCAAGTATGGTCTATAGCTTCTTTGAACAGCTCAATAGCCCGATGCTGGTTCCTGCCCACGAACTTTCGACCACAGACGCGATCGCACCTAATTTGCCCGCCCTAGAGTCTGACGTCAGAGTGCCCGAAGGGCGATCGCCCAATCGGTAACCCAGGTAACTTTAGGTAATCTGACCGAATCAACCCAAAAAGCGACACCAGCCCTTGCCTTCATAGTCAAACTGAAATTGGGCTGGGTGAATGATTTCCGCCAGAATTTCGAGTGAATCAACCAGCCGTGGCCCCGGGCGATTAAAGTACTGATTGCCATCGGTCAGGTAAACGCGCCCCGTTTTGACTGCCGTAAGGGTGCGCCATTGGGGATGCTGGCTCAGCACCTCTGCATCCTGCCGAGTGCGCGCTAGGTCAAAGCCGCAGGGCATGATGACTAGAATGTCGGGATCGGCATCTAGCAGCGTCTCCCAGGTCAGCCACGGCGAATGTTTGCCGACTTGGGCAAGGCGCGATCGCCCTCCGGCAAGCTCCACCAATTCGGGCACCCAGTTTCCGGCTGCCATCAGCGGTTCGGCCCACTCAATGCAGACCACCGTGGGGCGATCGCCCTCTGGGATCACTTGAGTTTTTGTGGCGCAATCATTCACCCGTTGCTGCAGAGGGGTTAGGTCTGCGGTCACACCCAGCGCTGCCGCTACTCGCTCCATATCCTCCCACACATCTCGAAGGGTGAGGGGTTGCAGAGAAATAATCTGGGGTTGCGTCGTGGTCAGGGTGGCGATCGCCGCTTCGACATCAGCCAAATTCACCGCACAGACCTCGCACTGCGCCTGGGTCAGAATATGCGTAGGCGAGAGCGCTTCCAATACCTCTGTCTTCACCCGATAGACGCTCAGGGCTGACTGCAGCAGCAGGGTCACGCGGTCGTGAATCTCGCTACTGCGGCCCACCGGGTCAAACTTGGGTTCGGTGCATACGGGCAAAGTCTGCACTGATACCGGAGAATCGCATTCGTGCGATCGCCCGACCAGTGCTGTCGCCAGCCCCAAATAATCCACAATTTCGGTTGCACTGGGAATCAGCGATACAATGCGAGGCGATGTTGTCATGGGTAGTTGCAGCCTACTAATTCAGCGTGGGCATAGAGATCAGAACGGTTATTCAAACGTCAGTTCGGGTTAGGACGGGTTTGAGCTTATCCTAAACACAGCTTATTCATAAAACTGTGTGGAATTCACTGGCGGCAAGGGAATGCAGATTCGCGATAAAATGAGATTAATAAGCTGTATCGCTAAATACCGCTTGCTTCTTTCCCCAGCACCGCCATCCACTTCAAATCAACTCTTCTTACAGCGTGCTTTATCGCCCCAAGGGATGCCGTTTGTGACCAGATATCGGCACAAACGGCATCCCTTTGGGGCTATTTTACATAACTCAAACTGTACGTTTGGACTATTAGAGCTTGATGGGAGCGCATCTGTCGTCATGCAGTTCTTTCATGACTGAGTGACCTTTGGGCCGCGCTGGGATCAGGCATCTCCTCTTTGGGTATACCATTCATGACCGCATCAATCGTAAGCTGGCAGCATCGCTTCATCGAAACCAACCGCATTCGCTTACACTATGTGACGCAGGGAGAAGGCGATTTAATCGTGCTGCTGCACGGGTTCCCTGAATTTTGGTATTCCTGGCGGCATCAAATTCCCGCATTGGCTCGGCATTTTAAGGTGGTAGTACCCGACCTGCGCGGCTACAACGACTCCGACAAACCCACCAGTGGCTATGACCTTGATACCCTTAGCACCGATATTCAGGGGTTAATTCAGGGCTTAGGCTACAGCAAAGCCCATGTCGTCGGGCATGACTGGGGTGGGGCGATCGCCTGGCATTTAGCACAGCAGTTTCCTCAACAGGTGGAGCGCTTGGCTATATTAAATGCGCCACATCCCCAGCGCTTTGCGCAAGAAATGCTCGGAAACCTGGATCAACTCCGGCGCTGCTGGTACTTGCTCGCGTTTCAGGTACCTGCGTTACCCGAGTGGTTAATTCAGCAAAACCTACGCTCGTTTGTGCAAAACGTGTTGCAAGGGTTGGCGATTCGCAAAGGCGCATTTTCTGCGAGAGATGCAGAAATTTTTCAGGCGGCGCTGGCAAAACCAGGTGTGCTCACGGCGGCGCTAAGCTACTACCGCCAGTTGCTATCACCCTCAGCGCTGATGAAGTGGGTTGGGCGATCGCCCCAGCCGGTGACCATGCCCACCATGATCCTCTGGGGAGAAGATGATGCCATCTTGAGCCAGCGGCTACTTCACCGCATTCAAGAACTCATCGATGCACCGTTTCAATGCACCATCATTCCTGAATGCGGACATTGGATTCAGCAGGAAGTCCCTCAAACCGTCAATCGCGAACTGCTACGCTTTTTCCGCAGCACCCCTGACCTCATTCCGTTTCGCACCTCCGTCTAGCACTGATCTCAAAAGCGCGTCGATTAATTGCCAAAGCCTCAAACAAACGCCAGAGGGCAGGCTTGGAAATTTTGGGAATAACCCCCTGAAAGATTGCGTCTCACGTCGTGTTACTACTGATGAAGAGACAACTCAGTCAAGCTTTTGAACAGCATGGCCTGCGTTCTCATCGCTCAAAATCCTGACTTTAACCGCGTCAAAATGTATAGCGCCGTGCTGCCCCTGACGCGGGCAGCAGGACGTCAGGTTGGTTTAGCCCTACAGCCCAAGGCTGAACCAACATTCTTGCACTTATCTTGACTTTAACTTTACGTATATAAAAACCTGTGTTTACGGTGAGAGCCCTACGAGGCAAGACTTTCGCCGTAAACTGTGGCGCGAGTAATTAACTAATTTTGATGTAGCGGTACGCCTATTACCCGATGTGGGGTTCTATAAAGTGAATGGTTTATTAACTCTGGTAACTTCACCTTAATTTTGCTTAATAGATTGCTTGACGCTGTGCCCCAATGCCGTGATTCCTCGGTTCTCACTCTAGGCGGAATTCCCTACGCTAGGGGTGAAATAGCTATATCTGGCTAAGGTTGGCGGTTGCAAATCGGTTGTTTTGCGCCACTCGAGGCAGATCCTTCTTTTTAGGGGAACTTTACCATACCCGTATCGCCATTTCCGTAGGGTCAAGCTCTTGCTGTAAAACTTTTGATAGCCCTCACAGTGTAAGGATTTGCCATACAAGCCTGGTTTTCTCAGTGACTAAGCTGGATGTCGAACTGCACTGCTTTGCCTCTTCTTCTTACCATCCGCCATGCTGAATCTGAACCCTTTCTCTAGCGTCTCATCGGCTCCCTCTCCCGTGACTCAAGATCCTCAAGATATAGAGCTGGAACAGCGATTGGGGCTCTATCGGGCATTCCTCAAACTGTACGAGCACAATCGGGAATTGCTGGACGAAATTCTTAGCTTGGAAACAACTGCCTCGAAAACGTTGGCGACTGTCAGCTTGCCTTATATCCAGGGTATGGTGCTGGGCAATAGCGTCTATCTAACAACAAATTTGCTGGATGGATGCTCTCAGGTGTTGACCCAGCCTCAGCACATCTGGACCATTGGCCGAGATCGAGGCCAGGCCAGTATTCCTGTTGCTGATCAGCGGCTATCGCGTCGCCATGTGGCGATTCGATTTCAGTCAGATGGGTTTGATCTCATTGATCTTGGCAGCAGCAATGGCTCGTTTGTGAATGGGGAACGGGTACGCCGAATCACACGCCTCAAAGATGGCGATCGCATCCGCTTGGGCAGCCTCACGGTGACATTTTTTGTGAGCGATCGCCTGCAACGGCTTTGCAATATTTCGCCTCATATTCTGGCAGAACTCACAGAAGGAGACGAGGGGGCAACCTGCGCGTCCGCATCCCCCGTTCTTGATTCCTCTTCGCAGGAGGAACCCTTCACTATCATGCTGTCGTCTAGCACATTCGATACCGCGCTAGATGCAGACCCTGCCACTGCCACAACAGTTGACCTAGGTACCTCTTACCCTCCTAATGAGACACTGAGCTTCCTGCGGAATAGGGATTAGGCTAGCGAATTTTTATCCCACCAGAAGCTGTGAATTTGCTCTAGTTCGCGCCAGTTCGGCAAATTCCTAAAATCACGCCACAGGGCTGAAACAACACTATTGAACTCATAGTCTTGGGATAAACCCCGCTCTTGATATGGGGCTCTTGCTGTGATAAGTCGATGATTTGCAATTCGATCTTCTTTCTAGTCTGTTCCGAATCAACAACATGTCACTGGATTAACCGCATGGGCGGTTGCGATAGGACTTGATTTAATGGTTGAGTGGGAAAGCAAAATTAGAACAGCAATTCCTATACAACCTATGGCATTTCATCGACTTGGCGGTTTGCCTCAGCAAATGCGCCGTACTTGGATGATGGCAGCAGGGCTCGGATGCCTGATTTCACTGACTGGCGCTAGACCCGGATGGAGTGCTGAAGAGGTGCGATTTTCTGCTGGGCTGCTCCAGTTTACGCTGCCTGTGGAATCGTTAGAAACCTTTGCCGACACTGGAGTAGCGGATTCTAAAATTCGTTTTTTGGGGCGCTTCATTGATGATTTAGATCAGTTTCGATCGTTCTTGCAGGTCAGCGTTCCGTTTAACCCGGTCTATGTCAACCAATTTAGCTATACCAACTTAGGCGAAACCTTTTTAACTGAATTGGGCAAGGGCATTCAAACAGGGTCGGGGCAGAATGGCATGCAGGCCATGCGGGCTGCGCTGACTCTGGCGGCTCAAGATCCAGAGGGGGTAAGCCTCATCGGTATTTTGCGGCAGTTCCCAACGAGAGAAGTACAAATCGATTTGGGGCAGTTGAATCAGTGGCAACGAACCTTTGCTCGCAATTTGGCTGAGCGCGATCGGGCGATCGCCACAATTCGTCAGCAGTCGCAGCTAGATCAGTCGGTTCAACCCGGTCTCGACTTTAGCCAACAGCCCGATTTGCGTCAGCCGGGCGCTGTTTCCTTTGAGCAGCAAACCCTTAGCCTTAGTCGAGCAGGGATAGTACCTGGGCCATTGGGTGAACCACTGCGGCAGTTTTTGGTGGATTTGTACCTTCCTACGACGAGTTTGCCAGCGCCCTTAGTGGTGCTCTCTCACGGTCTAGGCTCTAAACGGCAGGATTTAGACTTTTTGGCGGAACACTTGGCGTCTCATGGCTTTGCAGTAGCCGTGCCTGATCATGTGGGCAGTGATGAGCGCTATCAGCGGGGGTTGGGGGCAGCGCAACACTACGCTCGCTCTAATCCGGCTGAGTTTATTGAACGGCCGCGCGATATCAGCCAGATTTTAGATGAGTTGGAGGATCGGGTCGCGACAGATGATGCTTGGCGCGATCGCCTGGATCTAACTCGAGTAGGGCTGGCCGGGCAATCCTACGGCGGTTACACCACGCTGGCCACGGCCGGGGCCACGCTAGACATCGCGCAACTGCAGGCGACCTGTGCGGGCGATCGCCCCTTTGCAGGCTTTGCGACATTGCTTCAATGTGATGCCGCCGATTTGCCTGAACCTGACTACCGCTTAGGCGATCCGCGTATTCGCGCCGCCGTAGCGCTGAACCCGGTCGCCAGCTCTATTTTTGGAGCCGAGGGGCTAAGCGCCATTACCATTCCGACCCTCATGCTGACGGCCACCGATGATGTGCTTGCGCCCATGATGCCCGAGCAGGTGCAGCCGTTTGCCGATCTCACAACCCCTGAGCGTTATCTGGCGATGATGGAAAATGGCAACCATGCCACAGTTTATCCTCAACTAGCAGTGCCGGGGGCGACCACAAGCCCCATTCTGTTGCTCACCAAAGGCCCTGACCCAGCCCTGGGTGGTGAGTATGCTAAGGCGCTGACCTTAGCCATGATGCAGGTCTATGTGGCAGAGGATGAAGCAGCGCGTCCCTACTTAAGTGCAGCCTATGCCGACTACCTCAGCCGGGAGCCGATGCCTCTGAGTTTGGTGCGATCGCTCTCACCCACGCCGCAACGTATATCACAATCCACGTCACAATCCACGCCAGAATAAAGGTATACCCAGCGACGCATAGAGCGCTCATATCTTGTAGAACCGTTGCCAGACTAAGGTTTTGCGATACAAGACAGGCTGACCTGAGGGTTACGACGACATCAAGCCATTTGTGGGAATTTTGGGATGGAGTTTTTAACAATTTTGCTGTCGGCTCTACTGGGGTTGACGTCTCCTGTAGGGATTGTGGCTGATCGCCTGGTTGAAAGCGCTGTTCGCCGCCAGTTTCAATCGGTTGATTCCCTCACCGTTCGAATCGACAACACGCCCAGCTATCAGGTGGTGCAGGGTCGAGTAGACCGGGTGCGCTTAGCCGGGCGAGGACTAGTTCCGATAGATGGGGTTCGGTTAGAGGTTTTAGAAGTAGAAACAGATGCGATCGCCCTCAATCCCCGCCGGATTCGGTCGGGGGATGTAATGCTGGCCGCGCCCCTGCAAGCCGGGGTGCGGTTGGTGCTTACCGAAGCCGATCTGCAGCAGACCCTTCAATCAGACCCAGTGCGATCGCAGCTTCAACAGATTCGCCTGCAACTGCCAGGAGCCAGCGGGGCTCAGCCTTATACACTAACCAATCCGCAAATCGAACTCCTGCCGAATGCTCGCCTTCGTCTGCAGGTCACCCTGCAAGATCCGCGCGCCCAACAGGCACTCACCACAGCGATTGAGTCCGGGCTAGCGATTCACCAAGGCAGCTTCCTTCGGCTGGTCGATCCCGTTCTGCAGGTAGATGGGCAGGCTGTACCCCAAGAACTCGTGCCTCTAGTGACCCAAGCAGTAGAGCCCTTATTAAATCTACAAACCCTAGAACGCTCTGGAATCACAGCGCGTCTTCTAGAATTGAATGTAGAAGAGGATCACCTTGAGCTAGCCGCCTTTATTCGCCTTGATCCCGCCACATTTTCCGGACTGTGATCCTCAGGGACTGTAATTAACGTAACTGGGTATGGGTAGAGACTGCCGCAGCACATCCTAGAAACTTGTGCGGTCTGTCAGCAGTCTATACAGCTATAGGCAGATTCGAGTCCAGTCTTCCCATTCCGTATCAGGGTTTGCGCCGTTGAACCATTTTTGTCAACACCGCTGACAAAAAATCGTCTAAAATTCCCAGGACGCTGCATGACGTCAACTCCAATGATGGACGTTGGGATGTGCGTTATCCAAGTGACGCTTATGCTGCCTTAGCAACGCACATGGCAACTCGTCTAAAGGATTTGACAGGGCATGCGTAATTCCTGAAATGTTTAATTCTGACGAATTGAATCAGGGTCTCCTCGCATTTGCTCTACCTGTTCATTTTGCTCACTAGAGGAGCCACTATGCATAATTCAGAGCTTCACCACTCCCCAGAGAACTCCCCTGTTGATCGGCCGATTTTACCGGTAGAGGCTCATTCGCCTCATTCCCCATCTGTCCGCAAATTAGCTGGCATTCCTCTTAGCATTGCTACTGCGCTGTCGGCAGTTGTGTTGGTTGCAAGCAGCGCCACAGCATGGTGGACCTGGCAAACTATCACCGCCCAGCGGATTGAAGACGCTCCTGCGGAGACAGAGGTCGTCATCCCAACTCAGCCTGCGGCTCCGCCGATTATCCAAGAGCCCGTCGTACAGGCTGCCCCACAAGCGCCCAGCGATGCAACAGTGGTTCCGCAAGAGACCTTGGTTCAAGTCTATTGGTTGAAAGACACCGGAACAGGGTTTGAGCTGTCTACAGAGGCGATTTCTGTAGCGGCAAGTGAAGATCCTGATGTGTTGTTGGAGGGCGCGTTCCGCCAACTGTTGGCCGGGCCTAGCAGCACGGATGAGGTGGCCTCAACGATTCCCAATACGACAGCCTTAGGCAGTGTAGAAGTCAAGCCTGACGGTGTTCATGTAGATTTGTCGGGTGAGTTTACTCTCGGGGGCGGCAGCGCCTCTATGATGGGACGTTTGGGACAGGTGGTATATACTGCAACGACACTCGATGCCTCCGCCCCCGTATGGATCACCATTGATGGTGAGCCATTAGAGTATCTGGGTGGCGAAGGAATTATTGTGAACCAACCCATGACCCGCGGTGAGTTTGACCAAGACTTTAGCCTATAGCTTGTCACGGTGGAGCAATCTCCACTTAGGATGGGCTTTTGAGGCTCTGCGTGATGGCTGGCGTTCTGTGTTGAGCGGTTCGGCTTGTGCGATTCCTCTCAGTTTGGGACAGAAAAATTTAGGAGCACTGCGCGACGCGCGGGGCTCCTAAATTCTTAATACGCTTAATAGCTGTGCACATCAGGCTTATTAAAGGTTTGAACTTGTTCTGACGGCAGTTCAGCAAATGCCTATAACCATTCTGCGTGCGTCTCGGGTGAAGCGGTTGCGCGTAGTTTCTGCCCTGTGCTGTAAGGCGGAAACTACGCTATCAAACTCAGGTTTTGTTAGATTGGCTCACCGTCATTGAGTGATAGATTCGCGGCTATATAGCGACTCTGTCGGGGCAGGAATTATGGCAACAAGGGCTATGGGCGTCTTCTCGATGAGTAGATGCGATATTCCAGCAGGTGTAATAAATTGCCGCTTTGGCTCATGAGCTGGAATTCACGAACAATGTGCCCGCCTAAGCTTTCAGGAATTTTGCGACTGGGCATATTGGCTCGATCGACGGAATAAGTTATGAACCGATAGTCTAGAGCTTCATCGACCCAGTGTTTGAAGCAGTAGATGGCTTCGCGTCCGAAGCCAAAGCCTTGAGCTGACTGCTTTAGCCAAATGCCAAATTCTGGTGTTGTTGTATCAATACGGTGTAGCCCGACCATCCCCAAAAATTCGCGGCTGGTGCGATCGGCAATGACGAGGTGTAGGTCGGTTTGTCGCTGCCGCTGTTGCAGGGCGCGAGAAATACCCTGCTCGGCTTCTGCTAAACTGCTGCAAGGCTTGGGATACATGTAGCGGGCGATCGCACCTGTAAACTCCTGAAACACGACGTCGCGGTGGTGCAAGGCAAGAGGTTCTAGCCGCACTCGGTCGCTATCAAGAGTCAGTTGTGCGAGGTCGAGCATCAGCATGGCGACCAAAAAAGATGTAGTAAGACAGAGCGCTGAGCACTAAGAAGCTTAACAAGCTGGCAGTAGGATTGAACTCTGTACTGCGAAGTAAAGTGGGCGTATCTAACACCGAATCGGGATAGCCTAAAATCAGCGCCGCGAATAGATTGTTGGCTGCATGGATACCCATAATTAGCTCTAGGCGATTGTCCTTAAGGGTGAACAGTGCCCCTACTAACCCAAACGATAGGTAAAAGAGCACTAGCACAAGGGGATCGTTTGCCACTTCGGGATTGCCCAAATGAGGCAGCGCAAACACAATGGCCGATAGCACAGCAATGAGCCAGCGCTGGCGTGTGAGCAAACTCAACGACTGCATCACATAGCCCCGAAAAAACAGTTCTTCTACTGTCGTTTGCAATGGCGTGAGCAACAGCGCCAGGGGCAGCAGCCGCAGCCACGCCTGTGGCTCAAACGACCACGCAAACGACTGGGGGTTGAGGGCATAGTCAACCCCTGTGGATGCCAGCAGCAGCAGCAACCACAGCCCAAACCCCTGAGCAATGCGTCCCCAGCGCACGGTGCAATCGGCACTGACCAAGCTGAGCAAACGGCGGCGATGGATGCCAATGAGGGCGATCGCCAGCCCTACTAAAAACGACACAAAGCTGAGATTAATCAGCACATAGGCGGTGAGCTGATCTAGGTTGTCGCCCTGAGAGACAAGGGCGATCACATAAGGGACGCTGCCCAGAATAATCCAGAACAACAGAATCACGAGTAGGGCCCCCACATAGCGACAAAAGCCGTTACGTCCCTGCCGGACAGCATCGAGATAGGAAAGAGTCATGAGAATGCAGTGTGTGATTCGCGCAGTACCTAAAATTCAATACATTCTGAATTTTTAACCTGGAATGGTGAGGTCAACCAACAATTCAAACCTCGAACCTCATGACCCATTCACCCCTAACTATGAATGCGAGGCTGGGGATGCAGACGGGTGAGTAGCTGACTTTCCACGTCGGCCAGCTGGGCTAAACGCCGATCCACATCGGCCCGCTCAAAATAAGTAGTGGCCAGCATCCAATACACGCCATAATGACGCGCTTCTGAGGCCATCAGTCCACGATAAAACGCAGCCAAGTCGGGTTCGGGGCAGTGTGCCGCCAGTAACCCTAACCGCTCATGGCTCCGCGCTTCGATCAACGCCGACACCAGCAGCGAATCTAGCATCCGATGGGGCTCTTGGGGTCTAATCTGCTTGCTCAGCCTCGCACCATAGGGCGGAGACGGTAAGGGAGCCAGCGCTACCCCTCGCCGCTCAAGCCATTGATTAACTAGCTCAAAGTGTTCTAGTTCTTCCTGGGCGATCGCCGTCAGCATGCGCACCAGTTTAGTGCTCGACGGATAACGGAACATCAGGTTGAGCGCCACACCGGCAGCCTTTCGCTCACAGTGAGAGTGATCGAGCAGAATAGTGTCCAGGTGGGCAATCGCCTGCTCAATCCAGTCAGGCGAGGTCGGCGTTTGCAGGAATTTAATACTGGCAGGGCTGCCACTAGCAGCGCTAGCGGGCAACGGCGAGTCTGCAACGGTCATTGTAGAACACCCCTAATCAATGGGAACGAATGGGATTAAATCCAGTTAACGATTCAGTTTGCTGTCCTGCAACATCTCGTTGTACGGCAGGAGGTTATGTATCAAGACAAGCTTTTAACACGATTAAGCCAGTATCAATTGACGGTCGGGCAGCTCACACGCAACTCGCTCACGCATTGTGCCGTGCTTCACGTGCTGAGCGACTTAGATATTTTTGTAGAACCCTTGCCAAATAAGGGTTCTACAAAAATATGATACCCTCATCAACTCAACTATTCTCGGAGCGATCGCCCTCATTAAGCCGATGAAGCATAGAGTCATACCTAGGCTTAGAGCATTCCTCTGCAAGCCATGGCCTACCCAGGCTATAGCGTTTAAGCACCGCAGTGCTATCGTCTATTTCAGGTGCAGCATCTTAGCCACAACCGCCAAGCTCTCCTCGTATAGCACATCTCTTCCCCAGCGTTGAAGCTGCTGCCCCATCAGGTATTCTGCCTTTTGATCAGGAATAGCCGTCACTTGTTCAGTCTTGCTAAACTGAGCGCTGCCGCCTGCCTCCATCCGCATACAGCCCGTCGTCTCTGAGCACAGAATGGTGGCACAGTTTGCATTGGGATTAGTAGACGCCAGCCTCAGCCCAATTAAATCCCCCACAATTTCTCCCGAATCAGCAACAGGAATGGCTGCCAACTCCGCCTCAACCGCTCTATCGTTAGCGCCTTTGAAGTGAATGTGCTTCAGATCATAATCGTCATTCGCTTCTGAATACGAGATGGGCTCCCATCCCAGGCGGCTGCTCAACCAGCCTAAAAACATCAACGCTTGGGCTGCATTACCTCGCTCATAGTCAATCGTGACGCGATCGACTTCTAACAATGAGGAGCGCCGTTCAGGAGGGTCATAGGCGGCTGCCGTTAACTCTTGCCATACCGATAGCCGATGCCAGTTTAGATCAGCCACAAAGGTTTCTGACTCCACCAAATCTTGCATTTTGACGAACTCAGATTCAGGATTGCTGAAGTAGCTAGAATCTAGAATGATGCAATGGCAGTGCTCAGCTAAGGCCTGAAACAATCCCTGCTCTGGGTTGGGAGTTGCTTTCCACCAGACAAACCGGGGCAGGTTGGGGATCATCAGCGACGATACCAATTCACCCGCGCGATGAATAGCCGATTTAGATCCCCGTAGGGTGATGTATTCGCAGCACACCATGCCCGACATCCCGCTTTTTTGGATCGGGCAATAGGCAGAGACCTGTGCCGTTACCGTGTCGTCTCCACCCACTTCGGGGCATAGGGTGATGATGCGGCAAGGATTTTGAGCGGCGATCGCATCACTCATGCTAAAGCCACGCATATTCATATTGGACACCTTCAGCCGCTCGGGGGGCAGCTTAGACACCTCATTCCGCAACTGTGCCAGAGTTTCTTGGTCAACCCGACCCGTCACCATCAGCCCTAGTGCTTTCTGGGCTTCGCACACAGCCGCTTTAGTATGCTCTCCATGAATGCCATCAATAGGTTCTTTGTAGTAGCCCAGCACCGCCAGAAGCTGCTGAAACTCCTCTGGCTCATAAATCACCATGCTAAAGGTTGTGGCGCGAGTAGCCACGGGAGAAAGATTATCGCCCGCTTGGTTTAACCAAATCTGATTCAGTTCAGCCTCAATTTCGCTAAGAGAAATATCCTTTGGCTTTTGTAATGCAACAAGAGGAGTAGACATAGTTATATAGAGCTAAGGAATTTGGGGGAAGTTAGGGTCAGAGGGTACAGATAGATAGCAGGGATAAATCTTGGAGGCTGGCGGGCGATCGCAGGATAGGGTGACGCATGTTGAGCAAAACTTGTGAATCTAGTCTAGACCTATTGCAACTCTGCCTCATGTCTAGAGCTGACGAATCAGGTTAAACGATTTGGGATTGCAAAATACAACCTGACCCGTTCTCCGCGCTTAGATTGCTATAACCGTCGCCACTTGCGTCCATCACGATTCAGGAGTAGTTCTGCCTCAACAGGCCCCCACGTGCCTGCTTCATAAAACGGAATTGATTTGGGATCGGCAGGGCTATCCCATACATTGAGCAGGGGTGTCAGAATGCGCCAAGAGGCCTCCACCTCATCGCCCCGGGTAAACAGAGTTTGATCTCCCAGCATGGCATCTACTAGCAATCGACTATAGGCATCTGTGCTGGGTTGTCCAAAGGCCGCATCATAGCGGAAGTCCATATCCACTGAGCGAGTGCGGAGGGAGTTGCCCGGCGTTTTTACGTCAAACCGCAACGAAATGCCTTCGTCGGGCTGAATTCGCATCGCCAATACATTGGGGTTTGCTTGCTTAGCAGCCGATTGAAACATGAGAAACGGCACCTCTTTGAACTGGATGGCGATCTCTGTCACCTTTTTCGGCATTCGCTTGCCGGTACGCATGTAAAAGGGCACCCCCTTCCAGCGCCAGTTGTCGATATAAAGCTTGATGGCAGCGTAAGTATTAATGGTCGATTCATCACTAGCCCCATCTTCTGAACGATAGCCTGGCACCTGTTCACCCTTCATCCAACCGGCGGTGTATTGCCCACGAATGGCCGATAAATCGAGCCGTTCGAGATCAGCCAGTCGAGTAGCCTGCAGCACTTTCACTTTTTCATTGCGGATGCTGTCGGCATCTAAGGAATTGGGTGCTTCCATCGCCGTGAGGCAAAACAGCTGCATGATGTGGTTCTGCACCATATCGCGCAGGGCACCAGCAGTTTCGTAATAGCCAGCACGCCCTTCTAGTCCTACGGTTTCAGCCACGGTGATCTGCACGTGATCCACAAACTGTCGGTTCCACAGCGGCTCAAAAATGGCATTGGCAAACCGAAATACCAGAAGATTCTGGACGGTTTCTTTGCCTAAGTAATGGTCGATGCGGTAAATCTGCGACTCTTTGCACACATCTCGCACAACGCGATTGAGCACTTGAGCTGAGGTGAGATCTTTGCCGAAGGGCTTTTCAATAATGAGCCGCTGCTTATTGGGATCGTTGAGCATACCCGCCACCCCCAACTGCTGCGCGGCTTCACCAAAAAACCGAGGGGCTACAGATAGATAAAACACGCGATTGCCGCGAGTGCCGCGCTTTTCATCCAACTCTGCTAGCAGAGCTTTGAGGGTTTGGTAACTCTCAGGGTTGTCGATATCGCCAGGACAGTAGTATAAACCTTTGGCGAAATCTTCCCAGATTGCTTCGCTGCGGAGGCCACCCCCAAACTCTTCGACGCCTTCGCGCATGTGTTCACGGAAGAAGTCGTGGCTCCATTCGCGCCGAGCGACGCCAACGATGGTGAGCTCTGGTGGCAGACGGCGCTCTAGCTTCATTTGATACAGCGCGGGGACAAGCTTGCGCTGGGTTAGGTCGCCACTGGCTCCAAAAATGGTTAGAATCTGCGGCTCGGGGATGCGGTCTTGCTGCAGGCCAACGCGAAGGGGGTTTTCGAGTAAAGTTACCATAAGCGGTGAAGAAATAAACGAGTGATTGGGATTGGGAACGGTTGGCCAGGGCTCAAGTAATAGTAGGGAGGAAGCAGCCCATTAGACGGGGCAGGTAAGGGGTATCAGGACGAGTGCTGAACGGGCGCCGTTGCTTTTGAGAATGATGGGGATGAAGGGCGATCGCCCCCTACATGGGTCTCATCGCTGGCACTTAAGAAACCCTATCGACCGCCTAGAGATTTGCAGATCTGCTTTTTCCCTTTTTTCATCATTTCTACGTTTTACCGCTTCCTTCTTTTAATTGCCAGATGCTCTTTTGGAATGTGACGCTTGATACCTAAATCAAAACTGCACGCACACCTGCGACCCTAACAGAGAGATAAACCCGTCAATTCAGAGTGAACTAGCGCTTCAGTTCCCTGCTTTAGGGCTGATCAGCGCTTGGCGTCGTCCATTTTCGATAAATGACTCCACCAACGCCACATCGTCTTTGCTGCCGATGACCAATGGTGTTCGCATGTGCAGCTTATCTGCCACAACGTCCAAAATTTCCTGTGTACCTGTACTGGCTCGCCCGCCCGCCTGCTCAATCAAGTAGGCAAGGGGAGCCGACTCATACAGCAGGCGTAACTTGCCCTCGGGCTGTTTCATGGTGCCGGGATATAGAAACACCCCGCCCTGAAACAGAATGCGGTGGAAATCACCCACCAATGCGCCGCCGTAGCGCGCGGTATACCCTTCATGACGATGAACATAGCGGGTGTAGTCGCGAATTGATTCGTCCCACTGCCAGAAATTGCCCTCATTGACGCTGTAGACAGGGCCGTGGTCGGGTACGCGAATATTTTCGTGAGATAGAATGAACTCCCCAAGACTGGGGTCGAGCGTGAAGGCATGCACCCCTTTGCCAATTGAGTAAATCAGCACCGTGCTAGGGCCGTAGAGCACATAGCCTGCCGCGATTTGCCCTCGCCCGTCCTGCAACAGGTCTTGAGCGGTGCGGTCGATATCGTTACCCTCTTGCTTGCGTACCGCAAAAATAGACCCTACGTTAATATTGATATCTAGATTAGATGATCCATCAATCGGGTCGTAGAGCAGGGTATAGCGCCCAAGCGGGCAGTTTTCAGGAATATAGTAGGGCCTATCCATCTCTTCTGAAGCCAAGCGACACACTAAACCGCTCTGTTCAAACGAAGAGATAAATACCTGATTCGCGTAGATATCCATCTTCTTGACCGCTTCGCCTTGCACATTCGTGCGGCCAGTGAAGCCTAGGGCATCTTCCATCAACCCGGCCCGTGTGAGGCGACGCGCAATGAGCTTGGCAGCTAGAGCGACTCGATTCATGATGGCGCTTAGATCTTGCGCTTCTGGAGAGAAGCTTTGCAACTGCTGCAAGACATGGCGCGGCAGGGTAGTGCAGTCGCGGTCGATGGTGTGCTTATGTTCAAACACCGCTGATGGGTTGACTGATGGGTCTAAGGATTGATCGTCTAACTCGGTCATGTCATCCCTCCTGGTGGGTGGCGCTCACGTGCATGCAGACATGGGCAAACACATCCTGTGCAAGCAACTCGGATCATTAAACACAATGCAGATCCTAGGCAAACCGATTCTGTGTAAAGGGACATAGAACGGCTTGCGATTTGACACGCTAGGGTGCTCTTGTGAGCATACTGGGTTCCCTCGTGCTTGACTCCTATATTAGGGAGGCATTTCAAGAACTGGGCCTAACTTTAGGTCTTTTATAGAAATGAGGCGATGGAATGCTGCAATAGAATGCGGCGATCGCCCCCGGAATGTTTGCCCATTCTTCTGACCAGAGCTGAGAGAGAAGTGCCGTTAACAAGGGATGCTCCCTTATTGAGCGGGATGGAGTAGGGATAGCTTTATGTTGGATAACTGTAGGGGCGATGATCCCAAACTCATCCCACAATTTAAAGCTCCCATAAAGCATTGCTATACTAAAGCAACACCAAGGCAACGGTTGCAACCGCGTAGGCGCATTCTCAAACTGTAACGTAGCGGCTGAAACCCTCTCTGGACAGAGGTTATAGACGTCATTCATCCTTAAACTCAACACAGGTGATGAAGTGGCTTAGCTAGAATCTATGAAGTTGCTTAACAAAGCGGCAAGGCAGACCACGGTGCAACTGGATGCAGAAAGTCAATTCTGAGTCTGGTCTGGATAAACCTATCTATCTGATTTTGATGGCATTGAGGTGACATGCTATGCGAGACAGGAGCGATCGCTACCAAGTAAATACTGCGGCTTCTCCCTCTAGACCGAAGCGATTGGGGGGGTATTTGATAGAAGCTGGCCTGCTGACCGCAGACCAAGTGGATGTAGCCCTGAATGATCAGCAGGCGACGGGCATGAAATTTGGTGAGGTGCTTGTAGCTCGCGGCTGGGTGAAGGAGCAGACAGTAGAGTGGGTTTTGCAGAAAGTGGCCATGCCAGAACGCAATGCGTATGTGCGCTGGCAACGGGAGCAAAAAACGATTGAGAAAGAGCGGCTAAGACGCAATCCCCGTTTAGCAGCGGGTCAGTTAGACGATAATGCTGTCACTTCGGAAGCCTTAACCCGAGTTCAGCCCGCCCCCAAGCGAGAGCAGCAAAAGCGAATAATGCCGGTCCCTGTGCCTCCCCCGTCGGCAGGCGATGTGAACTGGGTGGGATAGGACGGGCGTATCAGTGCGAGCTAGAATTGAAGACGACATTCTGAAGCTGCATCAGGACGATGTGCCAGCTTTTAAAAAGCAAGGCTCTGTGGTGCGGAATAGCTATTTTTGGGCACTTCGGGCGATCGCCGCTCATGCTCCCTACGCTCAAGATTGGGAATTTGACTCAGAGGTGTGGGTTGCGCTAGAACGCATGCTGTCTGCGTTTACCAACTCTGGCTATCTAGGCCTCCGCGAAACCTTGTTAGAGTTTCCGCCTCAGGCCATCATCCCCGATGTGTTGCGGTCGGTGAGCACCTGGGAATAAGGTCAGGGTACGAACAGTGGCAGCCCCAAACAGGTAAGGATTTTGAGTAAAGTAGACTTTGCCCAAACCGCTCAAAATCCTTATTCCAAGACCCCTATTGGAATAATCCCAGGGTAATGTTTAGCCGACCTGCAACGGGATATGTTCTTACGATTACACAGAAGTTACGCGGAGCCTGTTATTGAAATGGGGCTTTAAGCAAGTGAATCTTGCACCCTCAGTCTCTTTCGCGGATTTTAAGTTGCAGATTGAATCCACGAATTTTGAGGTGCCTGGGCAAAACGTCCTCCAGGATTGAGGAAGGTGCGCCTAAGTTAGACATCCGCAGTATTCTTAATAGACAATGCCCCTGGGTATGCTAGACACGCGAATCCCACTCCTGGCAGCCTCAGTTTGGGAGCGGCGGTAGATGGGCAACGTCTCAAAAATTGGATATGGGAAACCTAACCGCAGAACAATGGAATTATCAATTTCTTATGGAGGCAGCTCGCGCGGGGGTGCATCAACCTTTATTGGCAGCGCTGCACGCCCTTCAGAGAAGTCCGGCCTTAGCAGATGGGGAGACTGGGTTAGGCATAGCCCCAGTGAATCGAGTGCTGATGGTGCAGCTAGAAACCTTGCCCCAGCAAGCGCATATAGCCGCTAATACTCTACGCAGCATCACCAATCACATTACAGCGCAAGGGTGGAAAAGCTCGGACATTTGGGACGTTGATCGGGGATGCTATACCCACAAGTTTCTGTCGAGGGTGGCTGAGGGATACGTGCCCCAGCCGAAGGATCAGGGTGCTGGACAACTAGAGTCGCTAGACCCTGCAGCGCTGTGCAAGACCTACAGCCAGTTAGTAGAAGCGTTGCACCAAGAGGAAGACCTGCCAAAGGATTTGGCCTATGTTGATCCGGCACTGTTGGTATTTGTGGCGCAGGTGCCTAATCGGTATAAGGGTACGTTGGCACAGCAGCAGGCTCTAGTCGGCTGTATGCGGCTGTGGTTGATGGCTGATACGGAGGAGGAGGCGATCGCCGCGCTCCAAAAATCTGCGAATGCTTCAACGACGGCTCCCGCACGCTTACCTGATTTTGCCAATCCTGAGGTCGAGCAACTGCTGTTGGCTCAGGTGGGCACAATGGCTGACCACTATGGCGGCTATCCCTATCAGCGAGAGGCGCTGCTGCACCTCGTGCAGGGATGGCGGCAGTTGCCCTCTCGGGAAGCGGCGATCGCCTCTTTAGAGACAGACACATCTGCACAAACGCCCTTAAGCGTGTTGGATGCAGCGTTGATGCAGCGGATTCAGCACATTGCCAACAGCTACCAGAGTCGGGGTGACCAGCGCAACTGGCTGAGCGAAGCCTATCGCCTCTGGTATGATCTGCCGTCTCGGGCTGCGACGATTCAGCACTTGGGCATTGACGCGGCAGCGCTCACTGACGCCAATTCTGATGCGCTAGTCGATGTAGCAAGACAATTGGATCGGAGCTTACTGCAATTTTTGCAGCAGGTGCCGCTACGCTATACCGAAACAGACGATCAGCGGGAGGCGCTCATGCGTCTGGTAGAGCTGTGGCATAGGTGGGGCGATCGCCCTCAAACTTTGCAGCACTTGCTGAATCAGCTCCGGTGCATGGAGCGCGCCTCTGCCAATAGCCCAGATGCGCCCGCCCCGCCGCAGCCGCAGCCCCCATCCTTGCCCCCTCAAGCATGGACGCCTGATAATCTGCACTTGTTTGCGCCAATTCTCCCAGGATGCCCCTATAGCTGGGCTGATGCAACCCAAGGCGGCCTATGGATGCCGCACAATCAAGCCGTGGTGGATCGCATCATCCACACGGCACGGCAGCTTCAGTCCGTGGGCGATCGTCTTCAGCGCCCCTGTCGCATCGTGGCTTGGCATTGCTCTGAGTTCGTCACCGCCGCCATGGGCGATCGCGCCAGCCACTACCATCCTCTAGGCGATGCTGTTAAGCTCTATTGTCACGGCCTTTCAGCTCAGCAAGCATACTGGGCGCTAGATCCATGGTGGCCCGGCAGCATCGGACGCTACGCCACACATCCGATGTTGCTGCACCTTGACACCCGCCCCCACCGCGCCCGTTGGGTGCAATAGTGCTAAGTGGACTACGAAACCGCCGCCTCCCGGTAGGTCAATGTAAGCCGCAGCTCTCTAGTCCAATAAGCTCCGTGGGTTGTGACAAGACGTTTGTTAATTGGCTAGAGGATCACTTTGCTTTGGCCTATAAGAGCAGCTCCATTAGATACTCGTCATAAAATTGGCCTTGATGAGAAAAAGCTTCATGTTCTGTCCCGTAAATGCGGAACCCCAGCGATTTGTAGAGTTGGATGGCAGCATCTTGAGCGGTGACAACCGTGAGATGTAGTCTACGCAAGCCAGTATCTTGTCGAGCACGTGCAAGGACTTCAGTTGTTAGCGCTCGTGCAATGCCACGCCGCCGAAAGTCAGGGTTAACATAGAGGCCAGCGATAAAGTCACGATGCTTTTCATTCGCTTCTTCAAAACGTGAAAAGCGTATGGTGCCGACCAGAATATCATCCGAAAAAGCCCCAAGAATATAGGTGTCTTCAGATTCTTGAAGACGTAAGGCCATTGCTTCAAGTGCAAGCTCTTCTTCTTTTTCGATGGGAGTGCCAAATGCAGGGGGCTGCTCACGCAATGCAGCTAGACGGAGTACTCGATATTCTTTTAGGTTTGCAGGCGTAAGTGTCAGTATCGTCATGCTTTGCCTTGAATGGTATTAAACACGACAACCCTACGCGCAGGGATTGGTAGAAGGCGATCCAGGGCCACAACGCCTCACCCGAAGCTGTGACAGAATCACGGTTTTCAAGTGAGGTAAATCAGTCATTTCCTGCAATCTCTCGTCACTAACTGAGTGGTTAGAAAATTACAAAACTTTCCTGATAAAGGGCGATCGCCCCCATTAGTTCCACAAGAACTGCATGACAAAGTTTCGCTTTCATCCATTTGTTTTCAGCAAAAAACCATAGGTTTTTTATCATTTTCTTAATAGGATTGATGGCCAAGAAAAATTCATAAATTCTCCTAAATCGGGAGTGGTTAAAACTGATTTTTATAGCATAAAATTTCACCCAATGGAATTAGTGAGAAAAGCAATTTTTGCAGAAATCTCTTTGAAAATCTCTGGCAGAACGACGCTGAGCGACCCTAAATATGTGAAGATTTTGAAAGGTGTCGCTATCCTCTCAATGCCTTAAGGCGCTGCATATCAGCGTGAGATTTAGACGTGAGATTGAGCTGCAGGATTAAGACGGATGCTGTGAGGTGGCTGATTGACTGACCAATCTTTTCTTGTAGGTTAAGTTGAACCCCGTAAAACCCACACCAGCCTATAGCCTGTGGGTTTCGTCACCACTAATCCAGTCTACATAGTGTGAATATGGCACAACGGGTGGGAGGTCTCGGGCAAGTTTTCGCTGCCGATTATCCAGTTGGGAGGGTTGGACGATGGGGTTAGCACGTGGGGCAATCGATGCCAATTGATCGGCGCAACGGCAATACAGCGTGGGCCTCTGTGCTCGTGGAAACACTGGCAAGGCTGGGATTGCAAACGGCGGTAGTGTGCCCCGGGTCGCGATCTGCACCGTTAGCGATCGCCCTGGCTCAACATCCTACCGTTGAGGCCATTCCCGTGCTCGATGAGCGCTCTGCTGCATTTTTTGCGCTGGGTATGGCGCGGCGTACCCATCGGGCTGTGGTGCTGGTTTGCTCTTCGGGGACTGCGGGAGCTAATTTTTACCCGGCAGTGATTGAAGCGCGGGAGGGGCGGGTGCCGCTGCTAGTGCTAACGGGCGATCGCCCACCAGAATTGCGCGACTGCAACGCCGGGCAAACGATCGATCAACAAAAGCTATTTGGCAGCTATGTCAACTGGTATCACGAATTGGCGACGCCTGCCGTTGAGCGGCTTGCGTATCTACGACAGACGATGATCCAAGCCTGGGAGCGATCGCACTATCCTGTGCCGGGGCCGGTTCACCTCAACTGTCCCTTCCGCGATCCCCTGGCGCCGATGAACCAGCTAGACTTTGCGGAATCGCTAATGGATTGGGATGAGACTGATTTTTTTGCTGGGGTTCACCCCACAACTGGGCCAGAGTGCTCCCGCGCCCCATTCCTGCCGAGAGCCCTAGTCCAGTTTCATCGCCCCGAGACGCCCCACGGCATCATCATCGCTGGCCCGGCTCAGCCGACTGATCCAGAGGGTTATTGTCGGGCGATCGCCCACCTTGCCAAAATCCTAGGCTATCCGGTGCTGGCCGAAGGGCTTTCTCCGGTGCGCAACTATGCCCCGCTCAACCCCTACCTGGTCTGCGCTTACGATGCCATTCTGCGCCACCCAACTCGGCGTGCCACGCTCCGACCTGACGCGGTTATCCGCATTGGCGAAACCCCGACCAGCAAAGAGCTGCGTGGTTGGTTGCAAGAGACCCAGCCGCGCCAGTGGGTTGTGGATGCGGGCGATCGCAATCTCGATCCGTTACACCTTCGCACCACGCATCTGCGCAGCACCGTGCAGGCCCTTGTGTCCAGCCTTACCCCAGACCTGCCAGCCCCACTCAGCCCCTATCTGGCTCAGTGGCTAGAGGCAGAAACCTCCGCACAGCAATCCCTCAGCACCCGCTTTCACCAGACCGAAGATTGGGTCGAGGCTAAGGCCGTGTGGTTGTTGTCTCGGCATCTGCCTGCCCGCACGCCATTGTTTATCGCTAATAGTCTGGCTGTTCGCTATGTGGAATGGTTCTGGCAGCCCAATGGGTCACAGGTGCAGCCCTACTTCAACCGGGGCGCAAACGGCATCGATGGCACCCTATCCACGGCGCTGGGCATGGTGCAGGGCTCAGGCCAAGGAGCCAAGGCCTCTGGTGTGCTGCTGACGGGCGATCTAGCGCTGCTGCACGACACCAATGGTTGGTTGATTACGCCTTGGCTACGGGGGCATCTCACCATTGTGCTGATTAACAACAACGGCGGCGGCATTTTTGAAACCTTGCCCATTGCTCAGTTTGACCCGCCCTTTGAGGATTTTTTTGCAACGCCGCAATCAGTGGATTTTCGTCAACTCTGCCAGGTTTATGGTGTAGACCACGTGGCGATTCACTCCTGGCAACACTTCGTGGACTGCCTCACCCACCTGCCGGACTCCGGGGTCAGGCTGTTAGAGGTGAGGTGCGATCGCAAAACCAACGCTCGCTGGCTGCACCACACTCTAAATTCCCAGCCATCTGATGCATCAGACGTGACCTGAGATATGAAAGGATAGAACTTCAGCACTCACCCTAATTTTCGAACCTGAACCCCAATCCCCAAACCC
>JBGTOF010000342.1:0-3932 GCA_041742695.1 Elainellales cyanobacterium
CAGATGTGGTTTTGTTTACCCTTTCTCTTCCCATTCTTACGGATATGGGTAGCTCCACACTCTGGACATTGCATCGCACATTCCCCTAACTCATCTTTTAATTATGCAATGCCCGAAAGGCATTGCTGACTACAACTATTATTTGCCCTCATCCCCTTCCCTTCTTCCGAGGGAGAAGGGGGCTAGAACTCTGATGCCTTCGCCTTTTGGGTGAGGGTGAGGGCAGATTTGAGCATTCATATCTTCATTCAGCAACGCCGGAATTTCAAGGCGTATTACTGCCAGCACGTCTGCGTGTATTGGCGTTCTGCATTTTCTGGTCTGGTGAGTTACCAGCGCTTTGTAGAGTGGATGCCGTCAACCCTGTTGCCCCTGTGCGTGTATCTGAAGCACTGGTTTGGCACTTGCAGCGGCATCAGCTTCATCGATAGCAGCAGCCTCAAGGTCTGCCACAATCGCCGGATTCAGTGCCACAAGGTGTTTCGCGACTTGGCGGCCCGTGGCAAAACCTCGGTTGATTGGTTCTTAGGCTTAATGGTGCAGAAAACTCCGTGGCAGTTTCAGAATGAGAATGTAACGACTTTAGAGAACTCAATGCGGCAGTCTAAGGCGTCTGGTTTGCACTGAGAGGCGCAGGCGGGGGTGGATGGCACATAGGCAGCGCTTGGAGGATGGGTAGGTGCAGTCGCTCGTAGCAGAGGCGAGCCAACTCCCGCAAATACTAGAGTCTACAAATCTATCAATCTGAAGGAAACTATAACCCTACATAATTGCATCAGGACTGATGCCCCAAATTATTGAATTACGCTGACCATTGCTCGGGCTTAAGGTCACGCTCCATCAACGCTTCGACGGCTTGGCGGGGGGTGATAGTGCCTTGCAGCAGCAAATATACGAGCTGGCAAATGGGCATAGAGATTTGTTCGCGCTGAGCGAGGTCATAAAGCACATGGGTTGTGTTTACGCCTTCTGCTGTTTCGCCGATGGCGCTGAGTGCTTGGTCTAGGCGATCGCCCTGGGCTAAGCGAAAGCCCACTTGGTAGTTGCGACTTAGGGGGCTGTTGCAGGTCGCCAGCAAATCGCCCAACCCCGACAGGCCGAAAAAGGTGTCGGTCTTGCCGCCTAGATGCGTGCCAATGCGGATAATTTCGGTGAGCGATCGCGTGATCAGAGCTGATTTAGCATTGGTGCCTAAATGTAGTCCGTCGCAGACGCCTACGGCGATCGCAATTACATTTTTCAGCGTGCCGCCCAGTTCTGTGCCCAGCGGATCGCTATTGGTATAAACTCGAAACCGCTCAGAGGCAAACACCTGCTGCACGATTGCTGCTGCTGCAGCATTCTGACTCGCAACCACGGTGGCGGCGGGTAGCCCCAGATGTATTTCTTTGGCCAAGTTTGGCCCTGACAACACCACCAGCGGGTTGTGAGGGAACGCCGCCTGCCACAATTGAGATGGAGTGAGCCCAGTCGTGCGATCTAACCCTTTGGTCGCGCTGACCAGAATCGTCTCGGGTGGCAGGGCGCAGTGTTGAAGCTGGGCGACGACCTCCGATACTCCACGCATGGATATGGCAGAAATCAGGAGTTGTGAAGGAGCGATCGCCCGCTCTAGCGACTCGTCTCCCCCACGCGACCAGAGGCGCACCTGCGGACAATTGTGCCGAACCAAGTCTGCAATCACAGTGCCCCACGCACCAGCCCCTAGCACTGTTGGAGTATATGGAGTCAACGGATCGGTCACGAGAGGGTAGAAACCTGTGCAACTGTAAAGAGATGGGAGACGTTCTAGCTCAGCAACCCTTTAAGAAGGCTGGGGAAAAGTCCCAAATCCATCGGAGCAGGCACCATTTCGCCACGAAAGTCGAGCAGCTGCACCAGCAGCAAATACGCAATGCTGAGCAAGAGGGCGATCGCCCCAGTGGTGATAGCAACCAATTTTGAGCGATCCATGGGGAATAGGAATAGGAGATAGGCCAGTAAGATCAACCGTTAAGCCACATTTAGCGCCAAATTGTTGATCCCATTGTCATCATACCTGGCAAAATCGTGAACAATATGGACAAGACCCATAACCCATGCAAACAGCGTCAGCCGTGAATCCACCAATGCTGTGAATCCAGCGCCCAATCGCTGTTAACCCTGCTCTACCGCCGCCCTCATCCACCCATGACCAGCTTGCCCGCCCCATCCACGCCGCCATTCTCTGACACAGATGCCGCCGAGCGTCGCGTTGTGATTCACATCCAAAACCTACACAAGGTATACCGCACAGGTTTTTTGCTGAACCAGCGAGTCTCGACCTTGAGAGGATGTTCACTCGACATCTGGGAAGGAGAAACCTTTGGTTTGCTGGGGCAAAACGGTGCGGGTAAAACCACGTTGCTCAAGGTATTGCTGGGCATCATTCGCCCAACGGGAGGCGAAGGCACTCTGCTCGGAAAACCGCTGGGCGATCGCACCGTCAAATACCGCGTGGGCTTCTTACCCGAAAACCCCTACTTTTACGATTACTTGACGGGGTGGGAGTTTTTGGAATATGCGGCAGGGCTGTTTCAACTGCCCGCAGACGTGCAGCGTAAACGCATCCCCGATTTGCTTGACCTTGTGGGTTTATCGCGTGCTTCGGCGCGCAAAAAGCAGCTGCGGCAATATTCAAAAGGCATGCTGCAGCGGGTGGGTATGGCGCAAGCGCTAATCAACGACCCAGACCTAGTCTTTTTAGATGAGCCTATGTCAGGGCTAGACCCCTTAGGGCGTTACCAGATCCGCGAGATTATCACCTCTCTCAAAGCTCAGGGCAAAACTATCTTCTTCAACAGCCATGTGCTGTCAGATGTGGAGCAGGTGTGCGATCGCGTCGCCATTTTGGCCCAGGGTGAGCTGATCTGCCTCGGCTCGCTGCAAGACCTGTTGGGAACCGCTAATGTGTATCACGTTAAGGTGCGCCACGCCAACCCCGACGCCCTCAAACAATGGCTACCCGATGTGGAGTTCAAAGATAACTGCTGGCAAGGGCACCTGCTGGGTATGCCCCACGACTTTTTGTCCAGCCTGCATCTTATGAATGGGCAATTGCTGGCAATGACCCTAGCACGCCCCAGTTTAGAAGAGTTTTTTGTGCAACAGCTCCATCAGCGGGGAATAACGGCTAGCCAGTAACCTAAAACCCGTAAAACCTTTGGAGAGTCACAAATACCCTAAGTCTCTAAGGCCGGAGGGCAGAAAGGTGCTTAGAATCACAAGGTCTAATTATCCAGGGTTTCAGCCTTACCCACAGAATTAGTTTCTTGGGACCTGAGTTCGACACGGAGAAGAGTGGCGCAAGAAAAGCTGAGAGTTACGCTCAAAGTGTCGAATTCTAAGCACCTCAGCCATGTCTTTGAGTCTAGCGCGCCTTGATCTGACCCAAATCTCGGCGACGTTGACGACTTCTATCGGGAGGTGGTACTTCGGCTTTGAGCTGCACCTCATCATCAGCGATAAAGGCGAACTGCTGGCCGTGGCCTTACCCCCTGACAATACCGACAACCGTAAGCCCGTTGCTGAGATGACCAAAGACCTGGTTGAGAAACTGTTTGGCGACCGAGGGTACATTTCGCAGAAATTGTTTGAGTCGCTCTTCGAAAGCGGTCTGGAGCTAATTACCAAGCGCCGCAAAAACATGAAAAACGCACTGATGCCGCTGCTCGACAAGATTCTGCTGCGCAAGCGACCGATTATTGAGACAGTGTCAATTTAGTCTCAGGCCTGGTTGCCTACGTCTACCACCCTGACAAGCCCTCGTTGGGGATCCCAGATGATGAGCTCAAAGCCCTGTCCCAAGCCGCTTTTTAACTGTCGAACTCACGTATAAATTTAGGTAGTCCTAAAGATGTAAGGATAGGAGAGATCCAGTTCCACTAGAAGCCTTATGTCTGATTCCCAACCAA
>JBGTOF010000343.1:0-13252 GCA_041742695.1 Elainellales cyanobacterium
GTCAAAAAGCGCATTGCCAACGCCAAGAAAGACCCCACCTATCTGCTCGCGGAAGTGGAGATCGTCACCACGTTCAAACTGGCCAATATCAATTGCAAAGGGCTAGAGGCTCTGCTGCACAAGTTCTTTGACAGCGCTCGGTTAGATGTGGGGTTGCAAGACCGCTTTGGCATCCCTGTGAAGCCCAGGGAGTGGTTCCTTTTGCCGCTGGGGGCCATTGAGGAAACAATTGAAAAAATCAAGGCAGGCACTCTGGATCAATTTCAATACGACCCAGAGACAGCGACGCTAGTGCGAGCATAATACCGCTGATTGATAGGGGCTTTTTTTTCATAGAAACCATCTCAAGCCTCTATTGCCAATCGATAGAACGTCAAAAGTTCGCTTTGATGTTAGGGGGCAATTAAAACTGCAAGCTATGGCTGCACATCAATCTATCAATACTGATGAACTTCGGCCTCTTTTTTAATAGCTACAGCGTGGGGTTCAGGCACGATTGGGGTTCCTAGGCGCTCGGCATAGACCTCTGTAAACTCTGCCCCTAAAAAGAAGATATGCGCGGCGTAATAGATCCAGGTAATCAAAATCACAAATGAACCGGCAATGCCATAGGCAGACCCAAACTCTGTGCGTGACAAAACCTGACCAAATAAAAATTGCCCTGTGACAAATAGCACGGTCGTTAAGGTAGCCCCCACTAGAGCATCTTTCCAGGCGACTTTGGCATCGGGCAATAGGGTATAAATGGCTGCAAAGAGCATTGTCAGCATCACCAACGAAATTGAAAAGCTGAGGATGCGCCATATCGGAAAGAAATCGGGGAGGGCCTCGCTCAAGACGTTGACCAGAGTGCCCATCACAGTGTTGGAGATAAATGAAACCACCAGCAGAAATGCAACGATTAGCACCATAGCAAAGGTCAGCAGACGCTTTCGCAGAAACCGGAGAAGGTTTTGCATTGGCTTTGGCTTAACATGCCAGATTTTGTTTAGCGAGTCTTGGATTTGGAGGAATACGTTCATCGCACCAAACGCCACAAAGCCTATACTCACGATGAACTGAACGGTGCCACCGCTTTGGTCTTCGCGGAGGTTGGCGATCGCCGTTTCAATCACCTGAGCTGCCTCTGGCCCCACCACTTGCTCTAACTGTTGCACCAGTTCACCCTGGGCTGCCGATTCCCCAAATACAAGGCCCACCAGCATAATGACCAGCACCATCAGCGGTGCAATCGAAAAAACAGTGTAGTAGGCCAACGCTGCCGCCAGCAGCGACACCTGGTTATACTGCCATTCTGATGCTGTTGCCTTTACCAACTTCCAGATGGGCTGCATGCGTCGAAGGGGAGAAGATAGGGGCATGGTGATGCTCTTGTTCAGAGAATGACGGCTGCCACTAGCTCAGGGCTGAGCAGTGGACGCTTAGCCCTGAGCTAGTAGAAACACGCTCAGCATAACCATGAACGCCTAAGCCGCAAACTACCTCAAGTAAGATAGTTCGCGGCTGTAGGATTTTTGAGGGCGATCGCCCTAATCTTCCTTTAACCCCTTAAGCGAAGGGGTCAGCGTTGCAAAGGCGTAGCGCCAAAAACCATGCGATAGACTGGCTCACCATTATCTAGCGTTGATTGCTCGCGCTCGGTCGCAATCGGAAACGGATTGGCGGTGTATTGGGGTATATCGCTAAGTTGGGTAAAGGCCGAATGCTCTCGAAAGCGATCGCCCATCTCTAACAACACCTCTTCCACATCCGACTGGAGGAAGACCCGGCCCTCTGCTGCCAAAAACTCCGCAACGCGCGCGACCACCTGCGGCTGCACAACGCGCCGCTTCTGATGCCGCTTTTTGAACCACGGATCGGGAAACTGAATGGTGACCCACTGCAAACTCTCAGGAGGGAGCGATCGCAGAATAGATTGCAGCGACGTGTTGGCATTACAAAACAAATAATGCAGATTGGTCAGCCCCATCTGCTGCGCCACCTCGTTTGCCTGCACCACCAACGATTCCCGAATTTCTAACCCCAAAATATTCCAATCTGCCCACTCGTGCGCCAACTCCAAATCAAACCGCCCCCGCGCACAGCCAATATCAAGCAGCAGCGGTCGCGTTGGGTCTTCATACACCTGCGCCCAGTCTGGTGGCTGCACAGACTGCCGATACTTCTCACTAAGTGGATTCACATGCTGACGAACACGAACAACAGCCACAGACTTTCTCCCTCACACGCCAAATAAAATCATCATCTTATGTGGCAGCGGCGCAAACGCAGCCCACCGCACAGCCGTTCAACCCATCAACTATCAAGAGACCAACTCTCAAGGCGTTGCACGATGCGAAATCTGGCATCTGTCGAATGCAGTTGTCGAATGCAACGGTCGAGCCGCACTTCAAGCGCTCTGCATCAAGCACGCTATCCCCTCATCGTCAGAGCATAAAACTAGAGAATTGCAGGGTTATTGTCTTGGACATTTTGTCTTATACCGGGGGCTAGCTCAGTCCATATAGTGCATTCATAAGGAGCCAAGTGGAATGAACGGTTAGATGTTGCCCATTGACCCTCACACCCCAAAGCCCACATCCCATAGTAGAACCTGCACTTCTTCAAAACCGACCTATCGTTCTTCTGACTCCTATCCGCCACAATCCAATCTCCCATAGGTGATAGTGGAACAAGCTGCTGTACTCTAGCCCCCCATCCGCAATCCTCCCCACCTAACACCCACCATGTCACTCAGCTTTCGATTCGCCATCCTCAGCGATCCTCACATTGCGCTGCCCGATACCATCTGGGACAACCCTGGCCGCTTTCATCTGGTAGAGGTGAGCATTCCCGCATTTGATGCGGTGCTGGCAGATCTAGCTCAGCTTGACCTGGATTTTCTGCTCATTCCTGGAGACCTAACGCAGCATGGCGAACCCATCAACCATCGCTGGCTAGCGGCGCGACTGGCTCAGCTGCCCTATCCAGCCTATGTGGTGCCCGGCAACCACGATATTGTGGCGCAGCAGCCGTCTGACTACGCCATTGGGCTAGAGGAATTTGCCGGCTACTACCCTAAGTTTGGCTATGGCGAAACCGCGCGCCCCTACTATGCCTGCGAAGTGCTGCCAGGGGTAACCTTGCTGGGGCTTAATTCCATTGCATTTGATGCGGCGGGTGAGCAGCACTACAGCGGCAGGCTAGAGGCCGACCAACTGCGCTGGCTAGAGGACACCCTCGCCACCTGCGACAGTGAGCTGATTATGGTGATGATTCATCACAACGTGCTGGAGCATATTCCGGGGCAAAGCCGCCACCGCATGGGCCAGCGCTACATGCTCGATAATGCTTCAGAGTTGCTAGCGCTGCTGAGGGCGGCAGATGTGCCGCTCATTTTTACTGGGCATTTGCATATTCAAGACGTGACGCAACAGGGCGGCATTACAGAAATCACGACCGGATCGCTGGTGAGCTATCCCCATCCCTATCGGGTGTTGCACTACCGAGAGCAGGGCTGCATCGCAGACAATAACCGCCTGCGGCAGCTCAAAGTTGAGACACGGCATGTGACTGCTGTGCCCGGATGGGACGATTTGGCCACACAATCACGCGAGTGGATGGGCGATCGCTCCTTTCATTTCATGCTGCGCTTTCTTACCCAGCCGCCCCTTAATGTACCTGAAAGGGAAGCCAAGTCCCTTGTGCCTGATTTGCGCTACTTCTGGGCAGAGGTGTCGAAGGGCGATGCTCAGTTTGACTTCCCTCAATTTCCGGGCCGGGTGCGCCGTCATCTGCACGCCTTTAACGCGGTAGACGCAGACGGCAATCCGCTTTTACGCGACAATAATGCGGTTCTAGACCTGTGAGGTTGATCCTCACTCAGGCTCTTGCTTAGGGCTTACGCCCGTGGCTCTACTGTAGGTGTGCCAAAGGGGACTCCAAGGTTTGCAGAAATCCTTCGCGAGGGGTGGGTTAGGCAAGGCTGCACGGGGTCAAGGTCTGCCCTCCGTGCGACGAATTTATGGGGTGAAGTGACTAGGATGAAGCTGACTTATTTTTAGTCATGAGTATCAACTAAGGAACCGAATGAATACATTAATCTCTAGGGCGATCGCCCATCTAACATCGTTGATTCAGAAACTGCAGCTTAAGCGCTGGGTCACGGTCGCATGTGTCAGCGTTATTGTGTTGGCCGCAACGAATGTCGGCACAAACGCCGAGGCAAACACCAAAAACTTAAATTCGCAGCTGAAGCAAGAGGTCAACCAGCTTGACTCTGTGCGCCCCAAAACCACTCGCGAATGGCAGCAAGAAGCTAAAGATGTAGACGGACAACCCGGCGATCGTCTTCAGGCCATCGGTGAAGAAAGCGCCAAAGCTGTTGAAGAGTTTGGTGAATTATTCACCGACACGCTAGATCGCAGCACCAATGGGTCGAACACCCGCGTAACTCGATAGGTCTGATCACACCCAGTCTGATAAAGCGCCGCCCTAGCACCACTCCAGCTAGGGCGGCGCTTTATTGGCATCCATTCAGCAGGGCTGAGTTAAAGGGGTAGAAGGGGCGATCGCCCGCGTTTAGCCATGCTGCGCCAAAATCGGACTCCTGCTAAGCGACTGATGTTGAGTTCCCCTATCCTGTTAAAGTGATAGAAATAAGGCGCTTGAAAGATGGGAAACCAATCCTCAGGTCGTCTGCTCACCAAGTCCGAATTCAAGTGCAACGTGGACTTAACGCAAACCTTTAAAACCGCTCGCCCGATTATTGGTGTGGTTCATCTCTTGCCGCTGCCGACCTCGCCTCGCTGGGGTGGCAGCTTGCGAGCCGTGCTCGACCGCGCTGAGCAAGAAACCACTGCACTCGCCTCTGGCGGCGTGGATGGCATCATCGTTGAAAATTTCTTCGATGCACCCTTTACAAAAGAGTCAGTGAATCCGGCAGTCGTCAGTGCGATGAGCCTGATTGTGCAGCGCCTCATGAACCTGGTAACACTGCCCATTGGGATCAACGTCCTCCGAAACGATGCTCGTAGCGCCATGGCGATCGCCACCTGTGTGCAAGCGCAGTTCATTCGCGTCAATGTGCTGACGGGCGTGATGGCCACCGACCAAGGGCTGATCGAAGGCAATGCCTACGAGCTGCTGCGCTACCGACGTGAGTTAGGAAGCGACGTTAAAATTTTGGCTGATGTATTGGTCAAACATGCACGACCGCTAGGGTCACCCAATCTCACCACAGCCGTGCAAGAAACAATTGATCGGGGCCTGGCAGATGGCGTCATTTTGTCGGGTTGGGCTACTGGTAGCCCGCCCAGCCGAGAGGATCTAGAGCTGGCTAGTGCTGCAGCCAACGGTACCCCGGTCTTCATTGGGAGCGGCGCTGACTGGGAAAACATTCCTAACTTGATTCAGGCCGCCGATGGCGTGATTGTGTCAAGCTCACTAAAACGGCGCGGCAACATTGCTCAGCCGATCGATCCCATTCGGGTTAGCCAGTTTGTAGAGTCCATGCATCGCCACTTAGCGCTCAATTCTACGATCGAAACTCCCACATCTGTGGTAGTTTCTCCATAGATGGGGATAGCCTGAAATGGGATGAGATAGTAGGGTTAATGGCCCGATAATTCAACGCTAGAAGTCTTCTCAGCGAATTCTCATGACCCTGCAAAGGGGTGAAGGTTACACTGGAAAGCAATATTGACCATGGGACTAACGTTTCCTTAAGGAACTCTTTGGGAATCCTTAGGCTTAAATAAGCGATCGCCCTTTAGTGTCGCGATATCTGCCCTTTGCCCCGTTGACCAGTTTGAATTCCTCCAGACTGGGCAGTCCCCGCTCTTGCAGTCCCTTCAGTTGGGAGAGATACCTGAACTATGGCACGTCGTCGTTCTACACCCTGGTTGCATCAAAAGTCACGCTACATTATTGGGGCGATCGCCACAGTCGGCGCGATCAATACTGCTTACCTTACAGCTACCAATCTGCTGGGTGGCACCGCAGCTTGCCCCACCACAGGGTGCGAACAGGTGCTGTCTAGCCCCTATGCTGATTTTCTAGGATTGCCGCTGGCGCTGTTTGGTTTTTTGGCTTATGTGGCGATGGCCACGTTTGCGCTAGGGCCGCTCATAGTTAGCCCTGACCGCAATAAGTCATTGCGCACTACCCTCGATAACAGCACTTGGCTGCTGCTGCTAGCGGGCTCTACCGCCATGCTGATCTTCAGCCTGTACTTGATGTACATCATGGTGTCTCAGTTTGTTGCAGTGTTTGGAGCGCAGGGAGTGTGCCTCTTCTGCATTGCCTCAGCGCTGTTTGCATTGGGGATGTTTATATTCACGCTGCTGGGGCGAGATTGGGACGACATCGGACAGATCTTTTTTATTGGCATTATCGTAGCCATGATCACCCTCATTGGCTCGCTAGCATGGACGGCCAGCATTGCAGGCCCTGCAGCCTCGACAAACGGCAGCACTCTTAGCGGTAACACCGTGCCTCCGATCACGACGCCCTCTGGCCCTGCAGAAGTGGCGCTGGCCCAGCATCTACGCGACACGGGCGCGGTGATGTATGGAGCCTATTGGTGCCCTCACTGTCACGATCAGAAGCAACTGTTTGGGGCAGAAGCTGCGACAGCCTTCCCCTATGTGGAATGTGCGGCAGATGGGGCCAATGCTCAGCCCGCCGTTTGCCAAGCCAAAGAAATTCGGGGCTATCCCACCTGGGAGATCGATGGCGAACTGTACTCAGGTACGCAGACTCTCGATCAGTTGGCGCAAGCGTCTGGCTACCAGGGCTCGCTAGATTTTCGTAACTAAATTCTGGCGCAGGTTCCGGAATTGATCGGAAATTACTGAAGATTGGATTGACCTGCTTGATCCTATTACGTTACACACCTCCTCTGCTGCCTTTCAACGTAGCAGGGGAGGTGTTGTGCGTTAACAGAGTTTGAGTGTTTTCCTGATCTCACTCCATCAATCTGGAATAGAAAATTAACTCTGTACTGCTTGTCGGCATTGCATGTCGGCGACTGTGAGGAGCCTATATAGCTCAGCCTGGGGTGAATTTAAGGGCGATCGCTCTAAGGCATCGCAGCCCCAGCCCGCATTGAAAAAGAAAGACTGCCTCGCCCAAACCAAATGCGGCGAAGCGCTACATAGCTCATTCATAACGTAAGTGCAGTATGCCTCAAGCCAGCAGTGCTTGGGGTGTAACCCTTGCTCTGTGCAAGGGTTACACCCCAAGTCAGCGCTATCGCTGGGGCGATCGCACAAGTTCAATTGCACAAGTTCAGAAGACTGATTTCTTGCTAAACGGCAAGACCGGAGGCTCAACAACCTTGGTCAACTCAAATCGGTGGATTGATATTGCAGAATACGTCAGCCTAGTAGGGGTGGGCGTGGGATCGGTTGCATCACTGGTGTCATCTCAGGTGCTGTATACCTCAGCGCCCCTGTCACTGCTGGCGCTGCTCAACATCGCCAATCGTAAGCGGCTAGAGGCAGAAACCCAAGAGCAATTGGCCTATGAGTTAAATAAACTTGGCCAAAACGTAGCCGGGCAGGTGCTGCGGATTAACCAGCAGCTTTCGCAGTTGCCTACCCCCGAAACCATGAGCGGGCTGCGGCGGTTGGTTGTAAAAAATAATCGAGATCTGGCAGATCATCTCGCGGCGGAACTGCGAACTCTGCAGAGCGATATCTATGACCGCATCAGCGACATGGAATCGCATTCCGTGCAGGGATTGCGGTCTGAACTGGGGCATGTGCAAACCCGGTATGGGCTGTTAGCCGACCACCTGACCCAGCTCAATGCCCAGTGGCAAGACTTTGTTCGGGCGGGCAAAGTAGAAGGGCTAGAGCGAGCGATCGCCCAAATTCGGCAAGAATCAGCCGTCTTGCAAGGGGATGTGCAGCGCCTAGCAGACTATACCAAGCCCAACCTAGCGTCACTGCAAGACCAGCTCAACCAGCTCAACCGTCAGTTCCAAAAGCTGCCTCCTCCCTTTGATGCCACTGCTCTGCGACAAGATGTGACCGAGCTGATTCGACTGGTGCAGGATTTAGTGCCCCGGCGCGATTGGTCGCTGCTGCAAACCGAGCTCCAACTGCTCCAACAGCAGCAAGAGTCTCAGGCCCAAGCCGGAGAGACGCTGTGGCGCAAAATTCAAGACATCAATCAACAGTTGCAATACACGCCCACGAAGGATTATTTAGCCCATCTGCAACAGCAAATTCACCAGCTCAGTCAGCAGGTGCAACACCTGCCACCCCCCTTTGATCTCACGTCGCTCCACACAGAAATCCAAACTCTGGTCACGGCTGTTGCCGATCGCGTGCCCAAACACAACATGGGGGGCTTGGTCGCGCAGGTGAATACACTCCAGCACCAGCAAGCGTTTCAGACTCAGGTCGAAACCATGCTGCGGCAGGAACTGACGTCGCTTAACCAACAGTTGCAGGCGATGCTGCAGGACTCTTCTAGCGGCGATGCTGTAAGCAAACCGCGTCTGCCTCAGCAGGAGTTTCAGTCGCGGCTAGAGCAGCTCTTGCGGCTAGAATTTGCCCAGATTGGTCGGCAGTTGCAAACATTGCCCGCTGGGGCTGAGTTTCAGGTGCAGGTGGCTGAACTGCTGCATCGTGAGCTTCAGAGCATCAACCAGCAGCTCTATGAACATCCCGTCGGGCCGCACTATGAGTTTGTGCTGGATTTGCCTGTGGGTGTGCGATCGCGCCAATTCCAAATGGCAAATCCTGACGGGCGGGTGATGCATTCTAGCCGCTCGGTGCTGGAAGAAGCGCTAGATTTGACAGAGGAGCGACTGATCGTGGTGCTGCCATGGTCTGGGCAAGAGCGGATCGACAGCGCACTAGTGGAGAAGATGGCTGCCTTTTTGCAGCGCGGTGGGCGGCTAGATTTGGGCTGGTGCCAGCAGGCTGAACGCCGCACAGAGAGGTTTTTGGCCCCGATCAATCAGCGTTGGCAAATTTATCCCCCCCATCAGGTCGAGCTGCAAGACACCTTGAAGCTGTTGCTAGGGCTAAAGCGATCGCACCCAGAGACGCTGCAATTCAAAATTCTCGGTGCACGGGAGAATTTTTTGGTCTCAGACTATGCCTACTGTGTGATTGGCGTGGATGAGGATGTCGTGGGGCTAAGCACGCTGCCCGAGATGCCCCTCAAGCTCAAAACCAGTGATATGGAACTGGTGCAACAGCTGATCCAGCGGTTTAACGACACCACACTGAATGCAGACGACATCGCTGCGTATTGGAACCGGGCTGTAACCCGGCTAGATCTGGGCGATCGCCCCGGCGCGCTGGCCGATTTTGACCACATTGTGCAACAGGAGCCCGACGATGCGATCGCCCACAATGTTCAGGGCGTGATCCGGTTTGACAGTGGCGATGTGGATGGGGCCATTGATGCCTTCAACCAATCGCTGCACCTCGCCCCGCGCCAAGTTGCGGCCTACTGCAATCGAGGCTATGTGCGGGCCGATCGGGGTGATCGAGTTGGCGCGCTGGCCGATTTCACTACGGCTATTCAAATGCAGCCCCGCGCAGCCGTGGCCTATTTTTTTCGGGCCATGACCTATCAACAGCAAGGTGAACTAGAGAAGGCGATCGCCGACTATAACGAAGCGCTGCGGTTTTCGCCCAACTCGGCGCCAGCGTACTACTATCGCGGACTGGCGCGCCCTAGAACGGGCGACTTGGGTGGAGCGATCGCCGACTTAGACATGGCGCTAGATCTGTTCACCCAGCAGGGTCACGAAGCCAACGCCCGCAAAGCCTTCAATAGCCTACAAACGCTGCGCTCAAGCAACCCCGCCGCCACGGCCACCTCAGCCGCTGCCACCCGCATCCTCGACGCAGAACCCTTCTCCTTACCCGATAGTGCTGTGGTCTATGAGCAACACGACCACTGATGCAGCGGCGGCCCTAGCGCCTAAAGCGCTGAATTGCAGGCTGTTGCAGAAGGCTAGCTATCGACCAAAAGAACCATCGGGCAATAAGGCTCCCGTAACGGTGGTCTGGCGTAGCGCGCTGTAATCAATCGTGGCGCCCAACAGATCGCTATCGGTAAAATCAGCTCCGCTGATATCCGCTCCGGTAAAGTTGGCGTTGCGTAAGAATGCGCCCGATAGATTTGCATTCCGCAAGTTCGCATTGGTGAAGTTGGCAGAGGCCATGCCTGCCTGAGCCAGATTGGCACTGCGCAGGTTCGCATCGCTAAGATTGACGCGCTCCATCGTGGCACGACTGAGGTCAGTCCCGATGAGGCGGGCATTGCTTAGATCGGCTTGATTCAGCTCTGCCTCAGTTAGATCTATGCGGCTTAGGTCAGCGGCTTGGAGTTCGCAGCCAGGACAGATCTTAGTTTCTGGAAACGACTCGCGCGGGTCAACAACGGTGTCACAGGCAGTGAAACCAAAGCTGGCGATCGCCCCTAGAATCACCCACCCAAATGTCGTCCAGTGTGTCATACCTTAGCGACCTGTAAAGCGCCAATCGCGCTCAGTAATGAGTCATAGGCTGAAAATCATCCCACTATAAGACGCATCCATGCCCAGAGAGTTCCCTCTAATCGTCAAGCTTGCCTGAAGTTTGACCGCGTGGCAACTGCCCTATTGAAAATAATCTGCACGCCTACATGCACTGACTTGTGAGCTAGTCTGAGCAGCATCAGCCCTAAACACCCACCCTATTCCATTCGCCAGCGGAAGTCCTGCAAATCTTACAAAAAACTCATCCACGGCGCATTATTGAATGTTACTCTCAATAAAGAGCATGACTGTGGTTTCCTGTTCAGCGTCTCGAGCAAGGTTAAACCCAAAGGGGCTGAGTGGGTAATCAGCGTCTTATTGGCGCAGTTTAGCTCAGCTGTCTACTTCCCTCATCCGGTTCATCACCCCGCTGTTGTCCTACTCAGTCACGGGTAAGGCCTAGGGGGATGGCAGTGCAGCCCCTGTCTTGATATCACAGGGGCTACAGGGGATTGAGCCTTGATGTCTGGCCCTATTCACGAGTCTTGTTCACGGTTTTGTATTGACTTTACATCGGGTTACTGAATCTATGGCTGCCGCATCCATCCTCTCGCTCCACCAGGTCACTCGTCAGTTTCCGGGGGCGCGATCGCCAGCCGTGAACGCAGTCTCCCTCACGCTAGCAGACGGGGATGTGCTGGCTCTCTTAGGGCCATCGGGCTGTGGCAAGACTACCCTGTTGCGAATGATTGCAGGGTTTGAGCAGCCTGAGTCAGGCCAGGTTGAGTTGGCGGGCCAACTTGTGGCAGGTCTGGGGAAAGCGGTTCCGCCTGAGCGGCGATCGGTGGGGATGGTGTTTCAAGACTTTGCGCTGTTTCCTCACCTGACAGTAGCGCGCAACATTACCTTTGGGCTGCAACAGATGGATGCCAAAACTCAGGGCGATCGCCTGCAAGCGGCGATCGCCCTCGTGGGGTTGCAGGGGTTAGAGCACCGTTACCCCCACGAGCTCTCGGGTGGGCAACAACAGCGGGTAGCCTTGGCTCGGGCGCTGGCCCCCCGTCCGTCACTCCTGCTGCTAGATGAGCCGCTGAGCAATTTGGATGTGCAGGTGCGGCTATATTTGCGGCAAGAAGTGCGCGAGATCCTCAAGGCAACAGGCACTTCGGCGGTGTTTGTCACCCATGACCAAGAAGAGGCGATGGCGATCGCCGACCAGATTGCCGTCATGCGACAGGGCACCATTGAACAATTTGGCCCACCCGAAGAGGTATACCAATCGCCTCGGTCTCGCTTTGTGGCCGAGTTTGTGACGCAGGCCAATTTTGTGCAGGCCCGGCGGCATGGCCATCAGTGGGATACAGAACTGGGCTGGCTCGATGCCTCACGGATCATCTGCCCCGACTCTACAGTGACAGAGGGGGACATCATGATTCGTCAAGAGGCGCTGGTGCCCGTGCCGGATGAACAGGGGATCGCAGTCGTGGGCGATCGCCAATTTCTGGGTCGAGAATATCGCTACTGCATGTTGATGCCCTCGGGGCGAAAGCTCTACCTACGCACCACAACCCACACCAACCTCTACCCCGGCAGCACCGCTCGCCTAGAGTTGGCTGATGACAGCCTGCCCCTGTTTCCTGCCCTTCTTAACGACGAGCCCTCGACGCTCAAATCACTCGCATTAATGGCTTGAGCGTCGAAGGCTTGAATTGATGGCGTGAGTCGCAGGCGGCTCTGGTTGCGCCTAGCGTTTATCCTGCACATCGCTCGCTTAGGAGCGTCAGCTTTAGTGGGGTCGCCAGCGCCATAACCAGCGGTTAGGCGCGGAAAACCTGATGGTAGCGGCAATTGCTATATGATCGAAGCACTCTTTGAAGATGTAGATGTGCATGGCCGTCATTTGGGAACTCGACTTTTACTCTCGTCCACTGCTGGATGAGAATCAAAAAAAACTGTGGGAGGTCTTGATCTGTGACAGCCCCCTCACGATTGATAGCCCGGTAGATGCGCCCTTTCAGTTTTCGTCATTTTGCCTCAATACCGAAGTCAATTCGGTAACGTTACAAACCGCCATTGAGGCGGCGATCGCCCAAGCGCCTCAGCCGCCCGACAAGATTCGCTTTTTTCGGCGGCAAATGGCCAACATGATCACTCGCGCCTGCGAAGAAGTCGGCATTCCCTCCTATGCCAGCCGCCGCACCATCGCCCTAAACCAGTGGATCAGTCAGCGCATCGCCACAGAATATCCCACCTATCCCAACTATCAAGCTGGGGCCAATCCCTCGGTGATGATGCCCGTCTCCGATCCGCAACCGCTACCGGATGCCCTGCGGGGGCAACGGTGGAGCTTTGTCACCCTAGAAGCCAGCGCGTTTGACGATATGGCAGACTGGCAGATTGACTTTGGCGAAGCGTTTCCGCTGCAAGTGGCCAATCTCCCTGCCAACACCCCTATACCCGGCATGCTGATTTTTTCGCAGCGGGCGCTGCCGCTTGCAGGCTGGATGTCGGGGTTAGAGATGGCTTATCTCAAGCTCACTACTGGCGCGCGCAATCAGCTATTGCTGGAAACCGGGGCCGATGATGCGTGGATCTTGGCAGGGCTCTCCACTCCTGAACTGCTGCAAGAAGCCAAAGAATTTGAGGCCGCCAAAGCCCGAGCTAACCGCGTTCATTTTCTCGCGGTGCAGTCTAGCCCAGAGGCGCAAACCTTCAGCGGATTCTGGCTCATGCAAGAACTAAATCTGGCGTAATGTCCCCCAATCCCAGAAGATAGGTGGAGAG
>JBGTOF010000352.1:0-31851 GCA_041742695.1 Elainellales cyanobacterium
GTAGCTGCCTGCAAAAATAGCTCGATGCCAGGTCCCTATTCCAAGCCCGTACCCTCAAAGGTGCGGGCTTGGACTCTTTAAACTGTCTATCTAAGCCCTGCTGCCCGTGTTTCGGGCAGCAGGGCTTAATCTTGTCTTTAATTAGAGATTGTATTGATGCAGCAGGTTTAGCAGTTGACTATAGAGTTGGTAGAGTTTGACATGCGCATAAGGTTGGTTTTGTAGTAATTCTAGCCTTGGAAATTCCTTCATCCTCTCTCAAAACATTGTCACTATTAACTTTTACCCACTTCTTTCAGTCAGGTTGTATAGTCACAAATTCAGTTCAGCGAGCGTGCAAAATTGTACCGCCTGCGCTTTTGGCAATATGAGGCTATACCTTGACAATCATGCAGGGAGATTCTACGGCGAACATACAATCTGTCCCCTTCTTCAGTGGATTACTTAACCCTGAATCCAATATTTGGCTGGTGTAGACTATCCTTTCAAATGTGAATAGAATCCTTAGGCAAATCTTTCAAATAGTGTTTCTGCGCTCTTTCTCCGAAAAAGCGGACAATGGGTTTTTCCTCCTGTAGCTTATAGTTAGAGCACTCGCGAGCCCCTGCCCCCATGTCCTCAGGCCCATCGGTTCTTGACCTGATTCGGCAAACCACCGAAGCCATTGCCGAGTTTATTGAGTGGTTGGTTGCACTGCTGCGCAACGATGACTGGTTTAAGCTGCTGGTGCTAGCTGGGGTTGGGCTCAGTCTATTGGGCACGGTCTTCAAAGAGCTTTTGGTCAGCCTGTGGCCCGGTGATGCGGTTCCCGATGCGCTGTGGGTGAGTCTGTGGACGGCGGCGACACTGGCTTTTGTTAGCGCGTTTGTGGTGGCGCTGGTGAAGCGGCCTGGGCGCGATCGCACCACCACAGCCGACACCGCTGAGCGCCGCGCTATCAAGGGCTTACGCCCCTTTGGTGCTGAGGATGTGGAAATTTTCGCCCAGCTGCAGCGGCAGGCCAGCCTGCGGGAATGCCTAGAGTCGGTTACCAGCCCCAACTACAAGTTTGGCATTCTCATGGGTGAGAGTGGCTGCGGCAAGACCTCCTTTTTGCAGGCTGGGTTGTGGCCCAAGTTGCAAGCCGAGGACTGTAGCCACCGGGGCGTGTTAGTACGCTTTTCCGACCAAGAGCCCCTGGAAACCATCCGCAAGGCGCTGGTTGCTGAGATCGGACTTTCTCCCGACACCGGGCTTTCTACCGATGGAAGATCCTCGCAGGGATCCCCCCTTAGTCCCCCCTTTCCAAGGGGGGAGGCTGGAAGTAGCTCAGTTCAAGGGCATCTGGGGGGATCTCCCTTCCTGCACCTGCTCCACCAGGCTGTCGCTACCAGTGGCAAGCCCATCGTTCTGCTGTGCGATCAGTTTGAGCAGGTCTTCGTCCATTACCGCCGCCCGGAAGACCGCGCCCCCTTTATTCAGGCTCTTACCGACTGGTACAAGACCCCAGCCCTCGATACCGTTAAGCTGCTGGTCTCCATTCGCGCTGATCTGCTTCACGAGCTGTACGTTTTGCAGAGCAGCCTCAAGTACACGCTTGGGCCCTATGACCAAATTAAGCTGGAGCGCTTTACCCCCGCCGAAGCCGTTAAAATCCTTGGTGTTATCGCCCAGACCGAAAATCTGGAGTTCGATCCCCGCTTTGTGGAAGAACTCGCTACTCAGGAACTGGCCAACTCCGAAGATGGCACCGTCTCGCCCGTAGATCTGCAAATTTTGGCCTGGATGATTGAGCGCCAAAAGAGCGACGACCTGCGCGCCTTTAACCGTGAAGCGTTTCAAAAGTTTGGCGGCGTCGAGGGGCTGCTTACCCGCTTTTTAGAGCGCACCCTAGAGGTCAGGGTGCTGCCCAACCAGCGCGAAGTCGCTATCAAAACCCTGCTGGCCCTAACCGATTTGGATCGCCAGGTGCGGGCTGGGGTGCTTACCCTGCCAGAACTAGCGGCTAAGCTTCAGGGCGACATGCGGCTCGAAGACATCGCCGATGCGGTGAACTGGCTAGCTCGCAGCGACGTGCGGTTAATTACTCCCCAAGAGAAGAGCAGCGCAACAGGCTATGAGCTGGCCCACGAACGGCTGATCCCTGCCCTGCTGCGGCTGGCGGGGCGGGAGCTGACGGCGGCGGATCAGGCGAACCAACTGCTAGAGCGACGAGTTAACGAATGGCTGGGGAATCGGCAGAGCGCTAGATACCTACTCAGCCCCAGGGAACTCTGGCAAATTCGGCGGCAGCGCCCCTTTTTAATCTGGGGTGCCAAGCGTAAGCAAAAGGAACGGTTGCTCTATCTCAGCCGCCACCGGTACTACAGCATGGTGGGAGTGGTCGGAGCATTTGCTTTGGTCGGGATGCTGTTTTGGGGATGGTGGCACTATACGCCCCAGGGACATGTGCAACAGGTGAAGTGGGAGCTTAGCCGAATAGTAAATCGGGCTTCTGACCAGCAAAAAGCCCAAATAGCCGTAGTCTACATCAAAAATAACCAGCAACAGAAAGGCTTGAGCCTGCTAGAAACCCAAGTCAGCAGTCAGGAGTCCAGGTCGAATGCCTTACGCCAAATCGCATCTGTAGTTCCAAGGTTGCCTGCCCAGCGCCAACCACTGCCGCTCTTAGAGCGCGTGACGGAAATTGTTACTGGCATGGATGCTGCCTTGGCTAAAGCGAATGCGTTGAGTGCTATTGCCAGCACCTATGGGCAACTTGGGGAGAGCCACGCCACCGCGGCTACTGCGGTCTTGGCTGAGGCCCTCGCGGTAGCCACCAACATTGATGCTTCCTGGTGGGTCAAATCGGCTGCGTTGAGTGGCATTGCCAGTGCCTATGGACAATTAGGGAAGCACCACGCCACCGCGGCCGCGGCAGGCTTGGAACAGGCCCTCGCGGTTACCTCCGACATCGATGATGCCAGGAACAAAGCTTATGCGTTGAGTGCTATTGCCAGCGCCTATGGGCAACTGGGGGAGCGCCATGCCACTAAGGCCGCAGCAGTCTTGGAGCAGGCCCTCACTGTGGCCTCCGACATCACTGCACCCGTTAACATGTTCTTCGGCGAAGGTGTTGGGGCCAAAGCGGATACGTTGAGAGCTATTGCTAGCGCCTATGGACAACTGGGAGAGAGCCACGCCACTGATGCAGCAGCAGGTTTAGAGCAGGTTATCACAGTAGTTTCTAACATCGATGATGCCAGGGACAAATCGATTACGTTGAGTACCATTGCCAGCGCTTATGGGCAACTAGGGGAGCGCCATGCTAACGATGCGGTAGCGGTCTTGGAGCAGGCCCTTACGGTAGCCTCCAACATCACTTCACCTATCAACATGCTATTCATTGATGATGCCAGTGCTAAATCGGCTGCGTTGAGTGCTATTGCCAGCGCCTACGGGCAACTGGGAGAGCACCACGCTAACGATGCGGTGGCGGGCTTGGAGCAGGTCATCGCAGTGGCCTCTAACATCGATGATGCCAGTGCTAAATCGGCTGCGTTGAGTGCCATTGCCAGCGCGTATGGGCAACTGGGGGAGAGCCACGCCACTGAGGCTGCAGTAGTCTTGGAGCAGGCCCTTGCGGTGGCTACCGACATTGATGCTGCCTTTGCCAAAGCGAATGCGTTGAGTGCTATTGCCAGCGCCTATGGGCAACTGGGGGAACGCCATGCCATTGAGGCCGCAGCGGTCTTGGAGCAGGCCCTTACGGTGGCCACCGACATCGATGATGCTAGGAGCAAAGCTTATCGGTTGAGTGTCATTGCCAGCGCGTATGGGCAACTGGGCGATCGCTCCGCCGTGCACGCTGGATTAATCGAGGTGCGGAGGATAGCTGAGCAATCCAGCCTTTACGGTAATGACCTGTTGAGTCAGATTGCTGCTTACCAAGCGCTATACGGCAGTTGGGGAGATGCCTGGCGAACCCTTAGAAGGGCTTCGGACAGCGACCGATTAACCGCTATGACCCAAATGCTGACTTACTATGCCGAGAGCAAAACGCCGCAACTTATTGAAGGGCCAGTGGTGCTTCAGGTCAGTTCTGCCCCTGCTGGCGCAAGTCAGCATACTCTAGCAGTTGAAATCCAAAGTCCTGACGAAAGCTGCGAGAAACACGCCGACTGGTGGGAAGTGCTGACGGAAGATGGCGAGTTTGTCGATCGCCGCTTGATAGAGAATGGCCCCCATCCATTTGAAGGCCCCTTCACCACCGAACAAACTATCGGGGGTGATTCAAATGTTGACCCCAACCAGGTGCTTATCATCCGAGCGCACTTCAGCAGCCCCTTTGGAGAAACCTATAACCAGCAGGAACAAATTATCACTGATTCATCCCGCTACTCCTCCCAAGCCATGAAGGGCAGCATCAACCGAGGGTTCAAGTCGGTTCGCATGCCGCCCCGCTTTGCCGCTGGGGTCGAGCGCCAAGATCCCCAACCCGAGGCGTGTCGGGCCAACTAGCACTTACCTCCTCTTCAGAGGAGTATGGCTTCTGGAACAATATGGGGCGATCGCACACAGCCTTGTCACGAAAACGCAAGAGGCGCATGCCGACGAGCATTTAATATCAGCCGCAACCCCCTCTTGCTTGGTCTGGCTTTTTGTTTCTTTGTGCCTTCCTGCCCTTCGGCATTAGAGATTCAGGTTAAGTTAGGCAGTTTGGGTGTCGCCATTTTGGGAAATAGATCAGGGTTGAGGATCGAGGTATGCGTTTGGGGGGTTGGGTAGGAGCGATTAGGATCAACGGGCAGGATTGATACTTTGGGGCTGGGCATTGTCGGGAGCAGCGTGGGCGGCAGCATAGTGGTTTGAGTCCGCAGGGCCGGATCGGTAGGCAGCGCAGACGGCATCAGGATCGTGGTGCCGACTTGGGGAGTCAGTGTCGTAAGCGCAGTGCTGTCTAAGGCTGTGTAGGGTAACACTGAGGTGCCTACCTGAGCTGTTAGGGTAGCTTTCACTGGGGTAGAATCGCTGGGCAAGTAAGGGTGATTTGGGTCCATGTTGAATGCTCCTGGGCGATCGCCCGATCGGTGAGTTTAGATGCGTCGCAATGGGTCTTGGTAGCTTCAGACCAAGGTCTCAATCCGCCGTTAATTCGTCAATATAGCCAACTGGCATAGTCGGAATTAATGTCTTTCATGTCACTATAGAGCCACACCATGCGGTCGATATACCAGAGCTTGCCAAGCGTCACAATGGCATACCCAATGCTGACGCCCCAAACGCTGAGGACGACAACGCCCCAAATGATAATCACTCCGCCCACTGCTGCGACGGTATTGAGAAGAGAGGGCACAAGCCGATGATGCGGGGGCACAGGCACTTGATCCCGGTTTAACCAGACGCGCTCGCCCAGAACCCCTTTTGAAATCCAGTGATGGGTTGAGCGGGGCTTGGGAAACACATGCGGGTTTAGCCAAGTCCATGCACAGGCCCCGACAATGGGGAGCAGCGACCATCCCCCTAACCAGACTCGGCTCCAGAAGGCCAAGATCAGCAGCGGTAAGACCGTAGCAAAACGCGTCCATCCGCTCCAGGAATTTGCGTGACGAAGCCATGCCTCATCACTCATCTTGAACACTGCGGCTACTTTCCGTTCAACCGTCATAGATAGACTTTAGATATCGCTATACTCAGCGGACGTTGGCCCTCTTTACAGCATCCAACCGGTTAGCTTCTGCCGATTCCGCCGATCTTATGGAACAGGTCGGAGTTGGATAGGGCGGGCTCTTTGGAGTTTGCAGACGCCTACCTTTAGTTCAGGAATTAGGGTTATCTGTAGCGCTGGCCTTACCTTACCGCTTCTATTCGGTTGCGATCGCTACGAATCATGAACCCTGCGCTCTTTCGTGCGATCGCCCTACAATACAGTCGGGTTTCTTTGCGCCCAGCCTATCTACACCGTGTCCCTGTTTAGGGGCGATCGCACGCATGGATATTGACATCAACACCCCGGCGATTTTGTTTCCTACCGTGTCGCTGTTGCTCTTGGCCTATACGAATCGGTTTCTGGCGTTGGCGAGTATCATTCGCAACCTGCACGCGACGCATCAGGCGCACCCTAGCACGGTGCTGCTCAAGGAGATCTCAAATCTGCGCTACCGGGTGCGGCTCATTCGCAACATGCAAGCGTTTGGAGCGCTGAGCCTGCTGCTGTGCGTGGCCTGTATGCTGCTGCTGTTTGCGGGATTGCTAGTGCTGGGGCGGTCAGTGTTTGCCGCTAGCCTTGTGTTGATGCTGATATCTTTAGCGCTGTCGTTTCGGGAAATTCAGATTTCGACGGATGCGCTCAATCTGCACCTGCGCGATTTAGAACTGCTGTAACAGTGTTGTGTTCTAGCATCTAACTCGGACAGCGTTGGTCTTGGCCTATTGAGGCTTACCCAGCAGAGAGGCTCTGATCAATGGCTTGCACAATCACCTGGCGCTGCTCGTTGTCATAGCCCCACCGGGTCAGAAAGCTGGCATAGTCGCCGTTGCCTGTGGTGGCGCTGTCTTTCAATTGCGTAAGCTTGGTCGGCACGGTCGATAACTGCAACTGCTGGATTAAATTAGCAGTGCGCGATCGCACGCGGTCTGATCCCTGGGCCATGTCATGGTTGCTATTGCGGCGATGGGTTACCGCCATAGCGGATGACATCGCTAGATTTTTGACGAGCAGTTCTCCGACGCCTTCGGGTGCAGTTTTGAGCGCGGCTAGCACGGCGGTTGAGGGCTGATCGGCGAGGGGGCGATCGCTCGTTAAATAGGTGACAAAGAAACCCCGAGCCCCGTTCTCGGAGGCTACCAACTGCGTCAGGGTTTGGGTTAGATCCCCATCAGAGAGCTGATCCTGCTCCATCTGTTCCATCAAGGATTGAGTCAGGGCGATCGCCCCCTCAAAGCTCACATCTTCAGGAATCACCAATGGCGAGGCCATCCTAACGCTCCCATAACAACACCTGCTATCTTATAGCAGCTCGGGTAGACCGATAGTCACCCCAGAGAATTAGAGATTGGGGCTCTCCGTTACTCGGCTCACGAAGCAACATGGTTCTCTAACCGGGTCTCGGGAGATGCCAGCAAATCAATGGCCTGATCTGCCGTCATTAACCGCTTCAGCACTACCTGTCCAATGGCATGGGTGGCAGTCGCGACGGCTTCACTCGGCTTCACTTCCACCATCAGCACAGACTCTTCTACCCGATAGAGCCACAGCCGCTGCTGCTGCTCATTCATCGCCAGGGCTGTGCGCTCAATCCAGGGTTTTCGCCGCCAAGCGGTCTCATTCCACAACCCACCCAACTCCCACACGCGCCCAATCGTCCAACCATCGGCCAAAAAAAAGTACTTCACAACGTTGCGCTAATACTCCCTAGATGCCTGCATGAAGCGCCTTAGTATAGCAAGTGCCTCAGATTCCTAACGCGCTGACGTGAGAATTTAGCGATTTGCTTGAGCCGCGTGTGACAGGCTCCTTAACCCAATCGCGGCGGGTTAAATCAAAGGCTGACGAGATCGTTCCCTAACGCGTCAGCCCCATCGCATCATCCGTGGCGCGACTGGTGCCATGCCCAGGCATGCGCAATGATTTTCTCTAGGTCAGCGTATTGGGGGTTCCAGCCGAGGATGCGTCTGGCTTTTTCGCCACTGCCAACTAGCGCCGGGGGATCACCAGGACGGCGATCGCACTCTTCTACAGCAATGTCTTTTCCGGTGACTTGGCGAGCGGTATCAATTACCTGCTTCACCGAAAAGCCGCTGCCGTTGCCTAGGTTAAAGATGGTGCTGTCGCCGCCCTTCAGTAAATAGTCGATGCCGAGCACGTGGGCTGACGCAAGGTCATGGACGTGGATGTAGTCGCGAACACAGGTGCCGTCTTCGGTGGGGTAGTCGGTGCCAAAGACTTTGATGCAGGGACGGATGCCCATCGCCGTTTGCAATACGAGGGGAATCAGGTGCGTTTCGGGGTTGTGGTCTTCTCCCAAACGCCCATCGGGATCGGCTCCTGCCGCGTTAAAGTAGCGAAAGATCACGGATTTGAAGTTGTAGGCGAACTGAAAATCTTGGAGGATGCGCTCCACCATGAGCTTGGTCATGCCATAGGGATTGATGGGCGACTGGGCGTGATCTTCGGGAATGGGAACGGTGGTGGGCACGCCGTAGGTAGCGCAAGTGGACGAAAAGACAAAGTTTTTGATATTGGCGGCCAGCATTGCTTCTAGCAAGCTGAGGGTGCCTACCACGTTGTTGCGGTAGTACTTAGCGGGATCGCTCACCGATTCGCCGACATAGGCATAGGCGGCAAAGTGCATCACGGCATCAATTGACCGACTGGCAAAGATTTTATCGAGCAGTGGGCGATCGCTTGTATCTCCCACAATCAACTCGGTTTTGAGGGTGTTCTCGATGAGGTCTCGATGTCCATACACTAAGTTATCGAGCACCAATACGTTGTATCCGCTCTGCTGCAGCGCCAGCACTGCATGGGAGCCGATATACCCTGCTCCGCCTGTTACCAAGATTGTCGGCGTTTGTTGCGACATGAGACTCCCATTCTTAACGATGTGCTACCCAAAAGATTACCCAGTATCTATCCTAAAAACCGGATAACGGGCAATGAATTGCGTGATCTTTGCGAGAATACAACAGGTTTGTGAATTCAGGTTTGTGAACTGCTGAATTTAAATTGAATTTAGATTTGCGGGTGATCTCCACTCATGATCTAGGTACCCCTATCAGATTTACTGTTAGATTTTCGAAGGGCGATCGCTCCTATTATTCAAGCTATCTACCATAATGACTGGAATGGGGCTCATTTCTAACACGGCCTGAGACACTGAACCCAGCGTCAGATCGTGCCAGCGGTGCTGCCCGCGTTTGCCAATTACCACGTCTGTCACCCGCCGCGCTTGGGCGACTCGCATAATTTCTTCAGGCACTGCACCGGCTCGGGTGAGAAACTCAAACCGAATATCGGCAAGCACCTGCTGCGCGGTCTGCTGCAAGGCTGCAACGGCGTCGGCATTTCCTTCATTGTCGATATAGAGGATGATCACGTCGCCGTTGCTGCGGCGTGCCAAGTCTGCCGCTTTGCGCAAAACCTGGGCAGCAAGCGGGGACGGATCGACTGCGGCCAGAAATACGGGGCGATCGCTCACGGCGACCTTGGTAGGATCGACCTCACCTTTTTCGAGCAGGGTTGGGGCAAACACCTGGGTTGCCCAAGCCCCCAACGGTGCAGTCGTGAGGATGGAAAGAGCGGCGATCGCCAAAATCACCTCGCCACCCTTAATCCCCGCTGCCAGCGGCAGCGCCCCGATCGCAGCCTGCACCGTGGCCTTGGCCATGTTCCCCGGCAGCAAAAACACCCGCTCTTTCCATGTCCAATTGCTGCCCAGGGTGGAGAGATACCAGCCGATGGCCCGCCCGACGACTAGCCCGAGTGTGAGCAGCAACAGCCCTGGAAACAGCACAGATTCCAAAACAGCAAGTTGAATGCTGGCCCCCAGCAGCACAAACAGCACAATCTCTGCCACTGCCCATAGCGCATCAAAGCCACTGCGAATGACTCGCGCTAGGGGCGCATCAAATTCGATTAAGAAGAACCCCAGCGCCATCACTGCTAGATAGCCGGAGTAGTAGGGAAACACCTCAGTGAACACCACCAAGAACAGCGCGACGCTGGCGGCAACAATCATGTCTTGCACAATCGTGCGCGTCCAGTTTTGCTTGACCAGCAGCAGCACCAGCAGCCGCGCCGCCAAAAAACCGGCCAGCAGACCCAGCGCAATTTCTAGCACCACCTGAAATGGCAACCAGTGCAAGGGCGATAGACTCAGGCCGCCAGGAAGCCGCACTGCGGCTGTGCCGCTCTGCCCCAAAACGTTGAGCAGTAGCCCAAACACCAGCAGCAGTAGCACATCCGACAGGGCACTGCCCGTCAGAATGGCATCGGGAATGCCCTTTGCGACACCCCACCCCAGGCTTTTGAGCCGCAACATGCCCGGCACAATCACCGCTGGGGATTCTGCTCCGACGACACAGCCCAGCAGGAGCCCGGTGAGAACGTCGAAGTTGAAGAGAACCATGGCGGCGATCGCCACGACAACCGCTTCCGATGCCGCAGGCAAAAACCCCAATCGCAGCGCCACTGACTCCTGCTGCGCTAGCTTCTCGCGATCAAGCCCCAGCCCCGCCTTCATCAAAATAATCATCACCGCCACCAGCCGCAGGCTATCAGCAGCGTTCAAGACGTCGGGACTAATGACGTCAGCAAATTGCGGGCCGATGGCAATGCCCACCAAAATCATGCCAATCAGCGGAGGTGCGCCCAGTCGCAGAGCCAGTTGCCCTGCAAAAAAGCCCATCAGCAAAATCCACAGCGTGCTCACTAACATCAGCTTGATGCCCAGTCATAAAGGATTAGGGTCTGGTTTTCTAGCAGCGTTACCGCTTAGGTCTCCGTGCAAAACGTCAGAGGTTGCAATCTTTGTAGAGAAGAAACCAGAGGTGATTTCTAAGTGAGAGTCGAGGTGCAGCGCCTGTTCTTGCTCACGATTTAAAGTGTGTCTTAGGTTTCTTGCTGCGGTGTTTATTACTGGAAGCACAGTTTCTACCGCTTTAATTCGCTTAGTAGATAAATCTAAGAGCTGTTCTGCTTAATCTGCGCGAATTCGTCGCTGGGTTGCTATGTAAACATTCAGTCGCTTGAGCCATCTGAGATAGCTTAAACCGCGACGCCATGCCCATCCAGTACTACACTAAATGGTTGGCACTGGCGTTACGCTGTGGTGGTTTCATGAAGCTCCGCTCATTTTTTATGACCCTAGGATTGGTGGTGCTGGTTTTGCTCGGCATCAGCGCAGGGGGATGGGTTTGGTTGGCGGCGCAAAGTCCGCTCACGTTGCTGAGTCAAACGCGGGCAACTAGCCCGGCAGCAGCGATGTTTGTGCCCAAGCAAGCTCTGGCCATGGTGTCACTGCTCGTTAACCCGGATGAGTTGGAGGCGGTGCGCGTGGCGATCGCCCCAGCCAAGCAGCGGCGACAGGCGCGGGCTGAGGTTGCACAGCTAAAATCGAGTCTGCTATCGGGGCGCAACCTTGACTACGACACCGATATCAAACCTTGGCTGGGGAGTGAAGTTACCCTAGCCGTCACCACTCCCGATGTCGATCGCGATCAGGGCAATGGGTCACAGCCTGGCTATTTGCTGGCGTTGGAAACACGGGATAGCGATCGCGCCCGAGAGTTTTTGCAGGTGTTTTGGCAACGCCGGGCGATCGCCGGGATGAACCTGGTGTTTGAGCAGTATGCAGGGGTAAAGATTATCTCAGGCCAGCCCAACCGCGTGGTGGGGTTGCCAGCGAGCGATCTGCCTGGGAACGTGGGTGATGGCACCTTAGCAACGGCGGTGGTGGGCGATCGCTTTGTGCTGGTTGCCAATGCGCCTAAGGTACTGCGCGATGCCATTAATAACGTCCAAGCGGCTAGCCTCAACCTCAGCAGCAACCCCGCCTATCGCCAGTCGTTGACGCAACTAGCTAAAACCCCCATCGGCATGGCCTATGTTAACCTGCCTAACCTGGGGCAATGGCTTGACCTGCCCAAGGGGCAGCTATCCGCTGCGGCAGACGATACCGCCCCGCTGATTGAGCGCATCGTGGCGGGCATTGAGCTAAACCCTCAAGGCATTTTGGTGAATACCGTGCTGCTGGCCGCAGAAGGGCATCCGTTTCCCACAGCGCTACCGGCTCTCAGCCATCCTGTAGAGGCGCTGATGGCGATACCCCCAGACAGCGCCGTGGTTGCCGGGGGCACACACCTGAATGCGCTGTTACCTCAACTCAACGCTACGCTGCAGACCTATGGCGTGCTGTCTGCGTTGGTGACCCCATCGCTGCAACGCGTTGAGCAAGCGCTAGGCCTGCCGCTTACGCAAGACTTGGTGGACTGGGTGGAAGGAGAATTTGCCCTGGCTTGGCTGCCCGAAGATGACAATGGCCAACGCTGGGTTTTTGCAGGCGAGACCTCGGATGCTACGGCCGCAGCTCTAACCCAGATGGATGCGATCGCCCAGCAAGCAGGTCTGGGCACTGGCCCAGTGACGATAGCAGACCAAACGGCCTATGCCTGGACTAAGTTGACCACACCCGATACCACTCGCCGCCGTCGCAACCGCCAAAGCCTGGATGTGTTGCAAGTCGATATGCGAGGTGTCCACACCCAGGTTGGTCGGTATGAAGTCTTTGCTACCTCGCTAGAAGCGATGGAAGCCGCTCTTGATGCCCGCGCGGCTCCGCTTTTGAAGGATGCTGAATTTCAGCAGGCGATCGCCCCTCTCAACCCACGCAACAATGGCTATCTCTATATCGACTGGTCAGCAGTCAGGCCCACCCTTGAAGCCCAACTGCCCATTCTGCAACTGGCAGAACTCGCCGCTAAGCCGTTGTTTGATCATGTGCAATCGCTCACCATTAGCAGCTATGGCAGTGAATCCAAAGCACAGCGGGGCGCGGTGTTTGTGCGTTTATCTGAAGAGTAGCGATCGCCAAAAAAATCCTCCCCAACTTAGTTCATTGGGGAGGATCTTAACTTAGGACGTCTAAACGTTGTTGTTGCTCTGGCATGTTTCGCTCCATCTCTGGCGCGTTCCCACATACCTTCTATGACTTAGAATGCCCACAATCTGCATGGGTGCATGCAATAAGCCCTATTCATCTCAATATACCCATCGGGCGATTAACGGCTAATTATTAGAAATGGTCTTGCTGGTGTAGGCATCCGATACCACAAACGCCGGGACACGACTCATGTGATCCACATCAGAACCAGTGATGGATTGAGCCAGCATTTCAAAGGTTTCAGAGCGCCAGTTGCGGGCGTGGATGGGCTTGGTTTGTTCACCCCGGAAATAAACCTGAGTGCCCAGTACTGCAGCGGCAACCCAACCTACAACAAATAGAGCAATTAGCAGAGCCATAACGGCCTCCTGTAAAACAATGTTTCTTTATGTAAACAAATATAACAATAATTTGCCGCTTTTGTCTTGATACGGTAAGCCGTACCTGTTGGTGGGTGTAGCAAGGTCTGTCCAAAAACATTTGGATCACGGGCAGGGCGATCGCCCCTTTGCAGTAGAATGACCTCTTGTAGTGCGGTTTTGCTATTGCGGAAGACGCGCTGCCTATGTTGCTTGAAACGGCCAGACTTCAAGAGTGACATCTAGGTTTTGCTTGGGTAGCAGTGATGCTTCAGGCTCTAGTGTATGGATAGAGCTGAGCCATTCAGAGGGCCTTTGTTGACTGCGCTCTGGCTGCTTAGTCTTTGTGCGGGAAGCGCTGTTTAGGTTGACATTCCTATCCAAACGTTCCGATCTTTGATCTGATGATCAAAGTGATTCAGACTCAAATCTAAATCTGCCGAGTTGGCCCACGGCTGGCCGCATCACATTTACTTACGTTACGTCCCTACTTAGTCGATTACCCGTTCTGCCATCATGCCAAAGGTTTTAGTGTCCGATCCCATCGATCAAGTGGGAATTGATATCCTCTCTCAGGTTGCTCAGGTTGATATAAAAACCGGGCTGCCGCCAGAGCAATTGCAGCAAATCATTCCAGATTACGATGCGTTGATGATTCGCTCGGGCACTCGTGTTACCGCTGAGATTATTGAGGCGGGCAAGCAACTCAAGATTATTGGGCGAGCAGGGGTTGGGGTTGACAACGTAGACGTGAAGGCAGCAACGCGGCGCGGCATTTTGGTGGTGAATTCGCCCGAGGGCAACACCATCGCTGCTGCAGAACATGCGATCGCAATGATGCTCGCCCTCTCGCGCCATATTCCCGAAGCTAATCAGTCGGTTAAAGGCAGCAAGTGGGAGCGCGGTAAGTTCCTCGGGGTAGAGGTCTATAAAAAGACATTGGGGATCGTCGGCTTGGGCAAAATCGGCTCCCATGTGGCGACAGTGGCGCGGGCGATGGATATGCGCCTACTGGCCTACGATCCGTTCCTCTCCAGTGAGCGGGCTGAGCAGTTGGGCTGCCAACTGGTAGAGCTGGATATGCTGATCCGTGAGTCTGACTACATTACGCTGCATCTGCCCAAAACGCCTGAAACCTATCATTTGATTAATGCAGAGACTTTAAAGCAAATGAAGCCCACTGCGCGCATTATCAACTGTGCGCGAGGTGGCATTGTGGACGAAGAGGCGATCGCCGCCGCCCTCAAAGCCGGAACCATCGCCGGAGCCGCCCTCGATGTGTTTGAGTCAGAGCCGCTGGGTGAGTCGCCTCTGCGGGAGTTGGGGAAGGAAGTGATTCTGACGCCGCACTTAGGCGCGTCTACACAAGAAGCCCAAGTTAACGTAGCGGTCGATGTGGCGGAACAAATTCGGGATGTGCTGCTGGGGCTGCCTGCTCGCTCAGCGGTGAACATTCCCGGACTGCGACCCGATGTGTTAGAAAAACTGCGCCCCTACTTAAAACTAGCGGAAACCCTCGGCAGCATGGTGAGCCAGCTGACGGGCGGTCGGGTCGAGTCTATCAATGTTCGGATGCAGGGTGAGGCCGCCAACAGCGACGGCCAGCCGATTGTGATTGCAGCGCTGAAAGGGCTGCTCTCCGATGCGCTGCAAGAGCGCGTGAATTACGTCAATGCCAGCATCGAGGCAAAGGAGCGCGGCATTCGTGTAACTGAAATCCGAGACACCACCGTCGTAGACTACACGGGATCACTGCGGCTCACGGCGCGGGGCAGTCAGGGTGAACATTCCGTTACGGGTGCGCTGCTGGGCGATCATGAGATTCGCATCACCACAGTGGATGACTTCCCGGTAAACGTGCCGCCGAGCCGCTATATGCTGTTTACTCTGCACCGCGACATGCCGGGGATCATCGGCAAGATTGGCTCGCTGCTGGGCAGTTTCAATGTCAATATTGCCAGTATGCAAGTGGGTCGCAAGATTGTGCGAGGTGATGCGGTGATGGTGTTGAGCCTAGATGATCCGCTGCCAGACGGTATTTTGAAGGAGATTCTTCAGGTGCCAGGTATCCGCGATGCCTATACGGTGACGCTACCGGTTTAGGGTCTGCTTCAGCTTACGGGCTCCCATGGCAAGAGCATGATTGAATTGACAATCGAAGAATGGACAATCGAATTGGGATAGGCGTTTGGCGAGCAGTTGGTGGGAAATTCAAGTGCTGGGCGATCCGGCTGCTGAAGAAACTATCTTTTGGCGGCTGGATGCCTTTGGGGCGCGGGGCATCTCTAGTGAGCGCCGCAGTTTTGGGTTGCTAGTGACGACCTACTTGCCCCAGTTTCAGGTAGAGCAGTTAGATCTGGCTGCGTTATCGCTGTTGCTTAAGCAAGATATGCTCTGCGCTGAGCTACCTGTGCCTGCGGTGCAGTGGCATTTGATTGAAGAAGAAGACTGGTCAAGCACGTGGAAGCAGCATTGGGAACCCGAAGAAATTGGCGATCGCTTTCTCATTAATCCAGCTTGGATTGATCCCCCTGAGCAAACCGATCGGTTGGTATTGCTGCTTGATCCGGGTGTGGCTTTTGGCACCGGGGCGCACCCCACCACCCAGCTTTGTTTAGAAGCGCTCGAAATGCGGCTGGGAGAGCCTGACTCTGCGACCGACGCGGTGGTGGCCGACATTGGCTGCGGCTCTGGCATTCTTTCTATTGGAGCGATCTTGCTGGGGGCACGTCAGGTCTATGCGGTGGATGTTGACCCGTTAGCCGTGGGCGCGACCGAGGTTAGCCGCGAGCTAAACCACATTCACCCAGAGCAACTTGTGGTGGCTGAGGGCAGTGTTGAAGTGGTTGCAAGTTTGGTGGCAGAGCCTGTGGATGGAATCGTTTGCAACATCCTCGCGGAAGTGATTGTGGACTTGATCCCTGGCTTGGAGGCGATCGCCCAACCCAACACTTGGGCCATTTTCAGCGGCGTTCTGCTCGATCAGGTCAAAGCCGTGGCAGATACGTTAGAAGACAACGGCTGGTTTGTGGCGGCGTTGTGGCGCAAAGGCGAGTGGTGCTGTTTGAACGTGCGGCGATCGCCCTGATGCACAGCCACCTCACGTTGGCTGTATGAACTGTCACAATATTCTGTAAGCAAGAGTTTTCTCTGGATAGGATTCAGGAGTAAGCATAATCCTTGTGTGAGGGGTGGTCATATGCGTCCACTCAATTGGTTTCAGTCTAGTTTGCGCCAGGTCAATCATCGGTGGTTCGCGATACCCATGGCGATCGCCGCATCCGTTGCCGTTGGGTCTGCAGCGCTGAGTCAGGTGCAAACGCCGCTCTCATCCGAAGCGGTAGTGCGGGGAACTTCAGGTGCGTTTCAGGCTAGTGCCTGTGGCTTTATTCCAGCGGCGGCGAGTCAAACGATTCGCGTAACAGAGTCCTTTACGGCACTGCGGTTTCGGGTGCAGGCGAGCAACTCTACCACGTTACTAATTACTGGCCCCAGCGGTCGCAGCAACTGCGTCATGGCGCACAGTCAGTCTAATGGGCGCATCGAAGTTTCGGGATTGTGGGAACCGGGTACGTATTCGGTGTTTGTGGGCGATCGCGCCCAAGGTGGCAGTGTGCCCTTCACACTGTCTATTGTCCAAGAATAACCTCCGTTTAGGTTCAACAAGTTTGGGGGCACCGTGCGTCGCGCAGTGCCCCCAAACTTGTCTTGTTTCGAGCTAAAGTAACGTTGGTTCGGTAAAGACCTAAGCCTATGCCGCCTGCGTCGCGGGCAGCGCGGGTTCGTAGGGTTGCAACAGCACAGCAATTGACCCAAGAATAGCCGGGGAGCAACACCCTCAGCCCTCGCCCCACACATGCACCACCAGTTCTCGCTGGTGGCGCTGGCGGCGATGTTCCCATAGGTAAATGCCCTGCCAGGTGCCCAGCATCAACCGCCCGTTTCCCACTGGAATTTGCTCTGACGTATGCGTTAGCACGCTGCGGATGTGGGCGGGCATATCGTCTGGGCCTTCGGTGCTGTGGATGTACTGGTTGCCCTCGGGTACTAGACGGGCCAGAAATGTTTCTAAATCCGCCAGCACATCAGGATCCGCATTTTCCTGAATGATCAGGCTTGCCGATGTATGGCGCAAAAATAGATGGCACATTCCGGTACGAACGCCCGAACGAGCCACAATCTCTGCGACATCAGCCGTAATTTTGTGCAGGCACTTCGGCGAGGTAGACAGATGCAAGACGTGTTGAATGTGGGGCATGGCGCAGACCGGGTAATTCGGCTGAGACGGGTTTAGTTTGACACAGAAAAACTAGGGTGAGGCTTGGGAGCGAGCTCACTTCAGCCCATAAGATATTCAATCACGCGCTGGGCGATCGCCTCATTGCCATCTGCTGGAACTGTCGTACCTTTACGAGGAGGCAGCAGGGGTTGGTGCAAAAAGTCCCAATCGCCCGAGAAAAATGCATCTGGCTCCATGACCTGATGATGGGCATAGTCTCGGATGCCTTCTAACAGCACGGCAGATTCGGCAAACTCTCGCCGGGTGATAGAAATAATCGGAAGCCCTAGCCGACAGGCTTCGGAAAACGTGCTGAACCCTGGCTTCGACACAACTCTGCTGCACAGCGGCATTAAATCGACGGGGCGGTAGTCTCGACCCTCGAGCTTAAGCAAATTGGGGAGATCGGGCGCGTGGCGATCGAGCGTGATGAATTGCCAATCAGGGAACCGCTGCACATTATGGTAAGGAACTTGGTTCAGCCCTAAGCCACCAAAGGTCAGCAGCACTGTGGTCTCGCGGGGTGCGGTTAGCCCGAGAGTTTGGCTCAGCGCGTCGGCTGAAAAGCGGGGCGAACCCCCCGTGAGGCCAATGTCTTCCACGACGGGAAACGCGCTCATGGGTTCATGAAACGGCAACCGCAGCAGGCGATCGCACTTGCTGAAGCATTCTGCAATCCAATCGGCACTCTCTGTAAATTCGTCGCCCCAAGCGCGGTAGATGTAATCCCACCCAAAGTTGCTCATCATCCAGCAGGGGATGTTGGCCGCATGGGCGATCGCCGCCGCCAACGGGGGAATATCTGCCAACACCAGCCCTACTCGATTCTGCTGAATGAAGCTGACTTCTGAGGCAATCAGTTGACGCGATTGATCGCGAATCGCCTGCAGTTGGGCCAGCGTGGCGGGCAAATCCATCGTGATGCTGTCGCTCTGCACCACACCCACATCATAGGCACGAGGCCGCAAAATAAAGTCGTCAGGAATGTAGGTTTCGAGCAGCCAGCGGGGGGCAGTGGTGGCCAATATCACTACGATCTCTGGGCAGCGGCGCTTGATTTCCGCCACAACCGAGGCCGTGCGGGTGGCATGACCAAACCCGTGGTTTGTAATTGCAACATACAAAATCGGCTGGGGCATAGTGGGTATGAATCTGATAGAGATCGGTGACTGTGTAAATTCAGTGAATGCGTGAATCTAGGGCGCTTGCCTAAAGAGTCTGACCTATTGGGAAAAAGACACTACTGGCGTCAAGCTTAAGGGTGATATGCCCCTTCATTTATACCGAAAGATGTCGGGATTATTAATCCTCTTTTCCTATAAAACCCTTGCCTAGCCTGAGGTTGAGAACAATTGAGAAATGTTGATTTATGGGGGGCACATCGGTCGCCCTGCTGAGTCAAGGGGCGATCGCCCGATATCCATTGAGCAAATCGACAGCTCGGCAAAGGGAGCTCGTTTTGTCTTGCAGAGCTGATGAGGTAGCGCAACGGTTGCGCTATACCCTCTCTGCTGACGTTGGTCAGGGTGTAGGGATACTGGGGAACCTGTATCTTGTTTGCTAAATGAAACGCTCTAACCCCATGTAGGCCTTCTACCTCGTAAGATAGAGATCTCTATCCAAAGGGACTGCTCGAATTGTCGGTTTACATGGTGAAATAGAGGCATGGAACTGACACGCAGACAGTTTTTTCAGCGCATGGGCTGGGCGATCGCCGCGATCGGGGTCTCCCAGGGTAGCTTTTTGGTCACTGCGGATCGGTATCAGCGCGCTTTGGCTGCACCCAATCGCCGCAAATTAGCGTTGCTCGTGGGCATTAATCAATACCCCGAAGCCGTAAGCGATATTGCCGCCTCTAGAGGGAGTGTGCTGTTAGGCAGTCTAAGTGATGTGGCGCTCCAGCAAGAGCTGCTAATCCACCGATTTGGGTTTGCGAAAGGCGATATATTGACCCTCTTAGACGACCGCGCTACCCGTGTTGGCTTTGAAACTGCGTTTCAGCAGCATTTAATTGATCAAGCTCAGCCTGATGACAGTGTGGTGTTTCACTTTAGCGGGCTGGGCAGTCGCGTGCGGCTGGGAGCCGACCAGGTTGAAGTGTCAACCCTCGTTCCCTTTGATGGGGTGATGCCCAGCGATGATGCCCCGACTATTCGAGATGTGCCTGAAGAGACGCTGCGTTTACTCGGGCGATCGCTCTCTTCTTCAAACTTTACGGCAGTCATTGATGCCGGTGTGGCGGATATGGGCGCGCCACTGGTTGGCAACTTGCGGGTGCGATCGCGCCCCCATGTGCCCTCAGGTCAACTTCATGCCGACGAGCAAGCGCTACAGGAGCAGTTGAGCAATGCCCTGGCCGAGACTCGCCGTAAGCGCAGCGATGCGCCACCCGGGGCCTGGCTGCGCGCTGCCAGCTCTGACGGCTCGGGCCGGGGGCTGGCGCTCGAGGGGCAGTGGAATGGGTTTGCGGCGGGGTTGTTTACCTATGCGCTAACACAATATCTCTGGCAAGTGACCGAGCCGCAAACGGTTCAGGTCGCGTTTGACGCCACGTCGGGCAGGGTAGAGCGAGTGACGACCCGAGCGCAGCAGCCCTCACTGGGGTTGGAGTCTGGGCGCGATCGCCCCTTGTACAGTCTGATCCCCAACCAAGCTGCTGCCGATGGCGTGATTACTCAGGTCGAAGGAGATGGACGGGTGCAGGTATGGCTGGGGGGGCTGCCTGCCCATGCACTGACTAGCTATAGCGCGGGAGCCCAATTGGCGATCGCTGGCAGCACCCAACGGCTACAAGTCCGCAGTCGAGATGGGCTGCGGCTGATTGCCTCCCTTCCGTCTGACCTAGCCACATCCGTTAAAGACTTAATCGGGCAGCCCGTGCAGGAGCTAGTGCGGCTAGTGCCCAAATCTGTCGGGTTGACAGTGGCGCTCGACAGCCACTTGGAGCGAATTGAACGCGTTGATGCCACGAGCGCTTTTTCATCCGTAAAAGTGGCGACTGTCTCCGCCGGGGAGCAATCGGCAGACTTTTTATTTGGCAAGCTCAAACCTCGTGCTCAAACGCTGGCGGCCTCTTTGTCAGATAGCACCCTAGAGCCGCTGACGGCTCCTGCTAAGGGAGTCAACGCGACGAAACAGGGATTTGGCCTGTTTTATCCGGCTCAGCTTGCCGTGCCTGGCACGGTTGCGTCTGATGAAGAAGCCGTAAAAACGGCGGTAAACCGATTGACCCCTGTGTTGCGATCGCTCCAAGCAGTAAAACTGCTCAACCTGACCGAAAATGCAATGGCTTCAGGCATGCGGCTGCGAGTTGCCCTAGAAGCCGCAGGAGCCACTACCGAACCCATTGCGCAGCAAGAAACCCTGCGATCGCTCAATTCCAATCGGGTCGAAGGAAGCACAGGCAATCGCCTGATCACGCTGCCAGCGGGAGAATCGGTTCAGTTTCGGCTGCATAATTTGGGCGATCGCCCGGTCTATGCAGTGTTGCTGCACCTAGTTCGCAGCGGCACCATGTTAACGGTGCAACTGCCGATCCAGCCTGACGATGATGCGGAAGACGGCATCCTAGAAGCCCCAGTGAATGTAGCGATCGCCCCGAGTCAGCCGCTGGTGCTGGCGGCCCCTGTTTCATCGCCGCAGCTTAGCCGCAGCTTTGTCTGTGTGAGCTATTCTCCCTTTGAACAGGTGCAGGCGATCGCCCGACGCCGTGAGCAAGCTAGCAAAGACGAGCGCCCGAGTGACCTAGAACTAGCCCAGGCCGTGCTACAAGATTTGCAAGCCAATCTCAACGTATCGTCTGATGTAGTGCCTCTTAATATGTATCAGTGGGCCACGTTCAGCTTTTGCTACCAAACTCTGGTGGCTACTGTTTAGCGACTCGGATCTGAGGGCTACCCAGTGACTCTTGCCTCGTACGACTCCTGTGACGATTTTAGAATTCTTGATCGGATAGGGTCTAAAACCAGCACGTTAAGCGCTGTGTGGGCGGCTATTGTGAATCGGAAGGGAGATGGTCACGGTTGTGCCTTGGTCGGGCCTACTTTCTAAGTGGATCTCGCCTTGATGGCGTTCTGCGATAGTTTTGGCAATCGCCAAGCCCAGCCCTGATCCCGGTGTCGGTGGGGTGCGATTGCCCGAGCCGCTGACATGAGACCGCGCCGGGTCAACCCGATAAAATCGATCAAATACATAGGGCAACGCTTCACTTGCAATGCCCACTCCTGTATCCTGAATGCTGACCTGAAGCTGGCTAGAATTCGCTTTAGAGGCGTGCAGCGTCACCGTTATCGCCCCACTGCTGGGTGTATATTGCACCGCGTTGCTGATTAGATTGGTAAACAGTCGCATCAGCTGATCGCGATCGCCCGCCACCGCCCCTAACTGCGCAGCCTCTACGACAGTGAGCGTGATGGGAATTGACTTATCAGCGGCGATCGCCTGCTGCTCTTCTACTACCTCTTGCAGCAGCTCATCTAGTGCCACCACAGTCTGACGGGGTAGCGTTAAGCTGCTATCTTGCCGTGCCAGAAACAGCAAATCATCCACCAATCGCCCCAATCGCCGAGTGAGCCGCTCTATGACCCGAAGTTGTTGCTGCTGAAGCACCACATCCGGGTTAGGATCTGCCAGCGCGACCTGCACATTGGTTTGAATCACTGCAATGGGATTGCGTAACTCATGGGACGCATCGGCTGTAAACTGCTTCAACCGCTGGTATGACTCACGCACTGGGGCGATTGCTAGCCCCGATAGCAGCCATCCCATCAACCCCACCACCGCCACCGTTAGCCCCGTCCCCAGCGCCAGATCTCGAATCAACTGCCGTGTGGGCTTTGTCACCTCAAACCAGGGATGACTGACCCGCAAATAGCCCAGCAGTACGTGATGGTGCTCAACTTGTCGCGTTACCTGCCGCAGCAATTGCTCCCCGGACAGCCGCACTGTTTCGCCCTCTGGGTTGGCATGCAGCGACACCGGTAGCGGTGCAGAAAACGTAGACCATACCAAGTTTCCAGCCGCATTAAACCATTCCAAGTCGATGTGGTCATCTTCGACGGTTTCTGCATCGTCGCGAAAGCTGGCATCTATATTGAGCTGCAGCGACGGCTCTCCCAAGCTGCCCCCGAAGTCAACAGGTTCTACGACGAGCGATCGCGACACTACCTCAACCACATGGTTCAACGTGTCATCAATGCGCTCAATCAACGTGCTGCGCACATACCAATAAAAGCCGCTGGCAAATAGCAACAGCAATACCGCCGTCACTATCGTGTACCACAGTGCCAACCGCTGCCGAGTCACCTGAAACATGCTATGCCCCCAACTTGTCAAATCCTTGAAACCAAATCTGCAAAACCAAATCCTCGAAACAACTCGCTCACAAGGCTTTGACTCCTTTCAGTCTACGCTGCACTATGGTATGATTGCAGCCCTTGTCAGCCCTATTTTCCGTGCTAAACTTAGTCCGAGATACACAGCTCGGTTAGCACGTTTGTCTACATTTTGCTGGCAGGCACAGCTCCGGCTCATGTACCTCATTTCGTCAATTTTTTTCGGAGTCCATCCATGTCAATTTATGTCGGAAATCTATCCTACGGAGCCACGCAGGAAGACCTTCAGGCTGTTTTTGCAGAATACGGTACTGTGAAGCGAGTTCAGCTTCCCGTCGATCGGGAGTCGGGGCGCATTCGCGGGTTTGGTTTTGTAGAAATGTCGTCTGATGCAGAAGAAGACGCCGCCATCGAAGCATTGGATGGAGCAGAGTGGATGGGACGTGATCTCAAAGTCAACAAGGCTCGTCCGCGTGAAGATCGTCGCCCCTCGGGTGGTGGCGGTGGCGGCGGCTGGGGTGGTGGCGGCGGTCGCGGAAATACTTACCGCTAACTGGCTCGCTTCGTCGTTCTCTAACCTAGCCTAACGCTATTGCATATGCGTCATTGACCGATCAACCATAGAAAAAGCCCATCTCCATTGGAATGGGCTTTTTCTATGGTTTGGCCCATTGCGTAGCCGCTACGTGGGTTGATGGGGTGGGTATAGTGCGAGCTACTCTATCCACAGACCATGCGGTGTTATTAATTTAAGGAATGGTAGAGGCGAGCCCCCCTCGCCCCTACCGTCTGCCTTGTTCAGGCTAATCAGGAGTCAACTTCCAATTATCACTGTATGGGATGGGCGCAGAGTAGCGCCTCATCCGTTGGGCTTGTCCGAGAAGGCTATTTGGCGATCGCCCACCCGGCTATTCAGATTCATCCCCCCTAATGAATATAGGATGGCTGCAATTTGCTATGGCTATAATCTTCCCAGGGCGTAGGGTTAAGCCAAGGCTAGACCGTTCTGCTTGCGTCGCGAGCAGAACAGTTTTAAGCATTTGCCGAACTAATCTAAATTTATGCAAAAGAGCCGCCGATGTGGATTCCTAACTATGTTGAGAATCCACATCGGCGGCTTAAGCTTATTCAGCTATTGCAGTATCTAGGAAATCAGACCGTCGCCTTTTTCCAGAATCTCTCTCAGGAACCAGCGATGCTTTTGGTGTTCTTGCACTAGCCGAGTTAACAAGTCAGCTGTGCCGATATCGCCGCGCTCATCTGCTAGGCTCGTATCTTTGTGCATTTCGTCGATGATTAGTTCATGCGTGGCGATCGCCTCTTGCACCATTTCACGCACCGATAGTTGACCCGTAGACGGGTTGACCGTCGCGATTGAAAGGTAATCGGCGGGATCAGCTACAGGCTTACCATCTATCATCAGACTGCGCTCTGCCAATTCATCAATCATGGCGAGTATGGCATTCCCATGCTCTTCAAACAGCAGATGCAAGTCGCGGAATAAGGGCCCATAGGTTGTCCAGTGATACTTCTTGTAGTTCAAGTAAGCCACTAGCGCGTTGGACTGCTGGCGATTAAGCGCCTGAACTAATTCTGTTTGACGGGCTTGAAACGTCGTAGTCATAAATGTCTCTCACGTATGTGGTGTCTGCGTTCCGTTATCTAACGTTCTATCGTTGGGTGCCTTCTGCTCTGCTATCTAACTAGAGCTCGATATGGATGGCACAGCTTGACACCGCAATTCATCAGCAAACCAAAATCTGGAATGGGTGTGCTCCCCTCTTGATGCACGGGGCTATCAGAAATTGCTGAGTGAAACCACTAGTCATCGGGAAGAACTCAACCTAGTTTGGCGATGTATCTAAACCAACGAGAGGCTTGATAACTCACCTCTTAATCATACTCGTTATGAGTATGAGTTGCAACCCAGTATCAGCATCTACCGCTACGTGAGTGTAAGGGCGGTGCTTCAGTCCCCCAAGCACAAGGCAAAAGCACCGCTAAATCCTGCTGCTTACGTTGCGGGCCGCACGATTTAGGTATTTGCCGAATTAACGTTTAGAGTAGGACGAAAGATTAATCCCATTGAATACGCTGCAAAAAAAGCAGAGTTGAACAGCATTTTGTTCAACTCTGCTTTTTTTGGTTAGATTCTGATACTCAATCTACGCTTTTTTAGGAGCGCGGTTGGGCAGAATGTAGGCAAATACTGGCCCTAGCAAGGACGATGCGATCGCCACTAGCATAATAATCAACAGTCCATCAAACAGTTCAGTGGTCATGTCAGCCTCTCAGTTAAGAAATAAGTTTCTCGCAAAATCAGTTCAGAGCGGTGCGGGCAAGACCTTTCATAGCGGTTACATCGAACCTGTAGGGTCTACATCGGTGGCTTGCTAAAACGCCAGAGCAGCAATCGTTGAAACGAGAGGATCTATGCCGGCAAACCAGACATGCACCATTGAAGCGGGTGAAGGTTGGCAGACATCCAATGCGGGCTGCACTTGGGAATGATCTCGCTATTTCAGGTGCTGTACCTATTCCTACACCTGTAAGAAGCACTGTTCCAGATCGAAATCGGATTTCAGAGATGCGATTAGAAAACCTTCTGTATTCAATTATACTAATTTGAGCAAAAAACAGGGATGATTTGGACACGTTAGAGCAAATTTGGCATGCCTAATGAGGGGCGATCGCCCTCCTATTGTTGGGTTTACCGTCCCTAGGATTGAGGGAGTTGCTTGCGATTGATGCGGCATGTCACAAGAGATAGCGGTCAGATGCTACTGCTGCAAGCGGTTCAAGACTGTTATGAAATCTTGAACGAGGAAGGTTCGGTTTTCCGGTGTGAGTACCGGCACATGAACAAATATGACGTGTGTGGGCTGGTGGGTTTGAGCAAGATAATCGAGTAATGCAAAATAGTAGCCATTGCACACAAACTGGCCTGCGTCGTTGCTGATGTCGGTCATAGGCAACGCTCGGCATAGCGGCTCTAAGTCAATAGAGGTCTGCAGCGTGCGGTCTGCTTGAACCGCTCGGCGCTCTATCTGGAGGCGACTACGCCCTTCTGCCATCCCGCAACACACCACAATATCTGGGGTGAACGCGTGGATATAGGCGATCGCCCGCTCTGTGGCCTGTGCCACATCTACTGGCAATAGCCGCAGTAGCGGTGTCGCAGTATGCCATGTCGCTTGAGGCAAGAGCTCGAGCAGATCATCGGATGAGTTAGACCGTTGGTCGGCACGCCATGTAGAAAACGAAGTAAGCAGCAAGCGATGGGGCATGAGTGGGCACTAATACGATTACTACGTTCTACCGTTTTCTACAGTAGTTTTTGCTTGAGCAAGTCATTGTTCTTGGAAAAGAGACTCCCCCCGCAAGAGGCTCACTAAAAAAGTTCCGTTATGGGCAGGGCGATCGCCCTTAACAACCTTTCTAGATATAGCCGCGACTGCACTGCCTCGGCATAGGATGGCTGGGCATCTGTGCTTCGCTACAGGCCTAAACTATGGCTGGCTCTGCGTTGGGATGGCTGCGACCCGACCCTAAAAGACCTTCTGAGAGGGCGTTTCAGGACAGCAATACAAAACCTGAGTGAACCAATCAGGATTAGAAAACCAGACCAAATTCGCTAGCTCGTGATGGTTCTTGCTGAGTTTGGGAATACTGAGCATGAGCGCAAATTAACCCGCCGTGGGCTACTCTGACAGGATTCTACTGAAATCAGGGTTACATGGCGGCAACCACTGAATACTGCAGATTGGCGGATTTAGAATCCACGCGACGCGTGAGTGCTATGTCCCTTGTCTGGCTTTATGACAGCGGGCGCTGCGATATATTGCAATTGGTCAGTCAAAGGGAGATTCGGTCAGCCATATGGAGCAACGTACAGAAGTCACTCAAGACGGCAAAAAGGTGATTATCCTCGCCCCGACTGGCAGGCTCGACATCACCACTGCATGGCAGTTTCGGCTAAAACTGCAAGAGTGCATTTCCAAAATTAGCTCGCACATCGTGGTCAACTTGGGGCAAGTTAACTTTATCGACAGTTCTGGCCTTACCTCACTGGTGGCTGGAATGCGAGATGCCGATAAAGTGCAGGGCAGCTTCCGGATTTGTAATGTTCACCCCGAAGCAAAACTGGTGTTCGAAGTCACCATGATGGATTCTGTGTTTGAAATTTTTGATACTGAAGATGCCGCGCTGGAAGGAGTGCCACGCGAAATTGCATCGTAACCCGTGCCTACATCCGTTCTACGGTAGCGATGCCCAGCAACGTTAGCCCTTGCTTTAGCGTGCGCGCGGTGATGTCGCAGAGCATCAGGCGCGAGGTGCGTAGCGGCTCCTCTGCTTGGAGCACTGGGCAGCGATCGTAGAACTGGTTAAAGGTCTGGCTCAGCTCAAACAGGTACTGGCAAAGCCGATTGGGATAGAGATCGACGGCTACGGTGTTCAGGACTTCGTCAAATTGCAGGAGCGCCAGGGCCAGGGTTCGCTCCATTTCATCCTGCACGAGAATGGCTTGATCTGCACCCAGGTTGGTAAAGTCAATGTTGCCCTTGCGGCTGATGCCCTGCACGCGCACATAGGCATAGAGCATGTAGGGTGCAGTATTGCCTTGAAGTGCCAGCATTTTGTCGTAGCTGAAAATATAGTTGCTCGTACGATTTTGGCTTAGGTCGGCATATTTCACAGCACCAATGCCCATGGCTGTGGCGACCTGAGTTTTGAATGCTTCAGGTTCGCTGCGGTCTTCAGCCGTGAGGCGGGCGTTGAGGTCGGCATAGGCGCGGGCGATCGCCTCGTCTAGCAAATCTTTTAGCCGCACCGTCTCACCAGAGCGGGTCTTAAACTTTTTGCCATCTTCGCCCTGCACCACCCCAAAGGGCACATGCACCAGTTCCACATTGTCCGGAATCCACCCGGCCCGTGCGGCAACCTGAAACACTTGCGCAAAGTGATTGGCTTGGCCTGCATCAGTGATGTAGATGACGCGCTCCACTTGGTCTTGCTGGGTGCGGTAGCGAATGGCCGCCAGATCTGTGGTGGCATAGTTATAGCCTCCGCCTGTTTTTTGAATAATCAGGGGCAGGGGCTTTCCTTCTTTGTTAGTGAATCCCTCTAGAAACACCACCTTTGCACCCTGGTCTTCGATTAGGAGGTCGGCTTGAGCTAAGTCTTCTACCACACTGCCGAGCAGGGGATTGTAGAACGACTCACCCCGCTCTTGAATGCGAACATCCAACAAGTCATAGATTTCTTGAAAGGCTAATCGCGACTGATCACACAGCAACCGCCACGCTTTGAGGGTGTCCGCATTGCCCGATTGCAGGGCAACGACTTCTTGGCGCGATCGCACCTGAAAGTCTTCATCGGTATCAAACCGCTGCTTGGCTTGCTTATAGAACGTGGTGAGATCCCCCAGGGCCAAGGCATTGGCCGTCGTGAGCGCATCAGGATAGGATTCGCGCAGGTGGGTGATCAGCATGCCGAACTGGGTGCCCCAATCGCCCACATGGTTTAGCCGCAGCACATCGTGGCCCAAAAACTCTAGAATGCGGGCAATGGAGTCGCCAATAATCGTAGAACGCAGATGCCCTACATGCATTTCCTTCGCAATGTTGGGGCTAGAAAAGTCCACAATGGTGCGCTGGGGCTGTTTGGCGAGGGGCACCGCTAGGCGCTCATCCTGGTGCACCTGTTGCAGCTGCGCTTCTAAATACTCGCGGGTCAGCCGCAGGTTAATAAACCCTGGCCCTGCTACGGTGGGGGACTCACAGTAAGGCGACAGGTCGAGCTGCTGAATGAGTTGCTCGGCGATCGCTCGAGGTGCCAACCCAAGTTGCTTGGTCAGCGACATCGCCACGTTAGCTTGCACATCGCCGAATTTGGGATTGCTCGACGTCACTAGCATGGGGTCAACGTCTGCCAGTTCTGCTCCAAAAGCAGCCACAAGGGCTGCCTTAAACCGCTTATTTAGTTCAGCAATCGTAGAATTCATAACTTGACTTGGCGATGGGGTCTTGCAGACGTGACGTTTGCGCTGCTACTTCCACAATATCGTGGGTGGGTGGGGGATTAAATGTCTAAATACAATGTCCATAGCGCTTGAGGTGTGGATAGGGGTTTAGATCTGCGAGCCGCCCCTCTTTAATCTCTATCTCTGCCTGTCACGTCAATAGTGGTGCTGAAATCAGGGTTTAGGGCTACTGCCACCCCAGTTCCCTGCCAATTCTAACGCCCCAGCGTGGGCTGAAAGTGGCGCAACCGCAGGGCATTGGTGACCACGGATACTGAACTGAGTGCCATGGCTGCGCCCGCGAGAATGGGGTTGAGTAGCCAACCAAAGATGGGGAAGAGAACCCCAGCGGCAATGGGGATGCTCAGGACATTGTAGATAAACGCAAAGAACAAATTTTGACGGATGTTGCGCAGGGTGGCACGGGACAGCTGAATGGCAGTCACAATGCTCTGAAGGTCGCCGGAGATCAAGGTAATGTCACTCGCGGCGATCGCCACATCCGTACCGGTGCCAATGGCAAAGCCCACGTCAGCTTGGGCGAGTGCAGGCGCATCGTTGATGCCATCGCCGACCATGCCGACGAGTTTGCCTTGCTGCTGCAAGCGCTGCACCATCGCCGCTTTTTGCTCAGGGCGAACGTCTGCCAATACTTGGTCAATGCCCACTTCTTGGGCGATCGCCTCTGCGGTGCGGCGGTTGTCCCCGGTTAGCATCACCACCTCGAGTCCCATCCGCTGCAACTGTTGAACGGCTGTGATAGAAGAGGGCTTGAGGGCATCGGCTATTGCAAAAATCGCCTCCACTTCTCCATCCACCGCTAGCCAAATCACCGTGCGGCGTTGCTGCTCTAGGCGATCGCCCTGCTCCGCGAACGCCGCTGGATGTAGCCCCAACTCGGTCAGCCAGCGCGGGGTGCCGAGGTAGACTTGATGGCCTGCCACCCTACCCTGAACGCCACTTCCGGCGATCGCCTCAAAGTCGGTTGCGTCTAATAACGCAACTTGCTGCGCCTGAGCATAGCGCACCACAGCCGCCGCTAAGGGGTGCTCTGACTGCTGCTCTAGAGACGCGGCCAGCTGCAGCAGTTTCAGATCTTGCTGGGGATAGCCGCCTGTGTGGGTGATGAAATCAGTGACGGTTGGCTTGCCTTCTGTAAGTGTTCCAGTTTTATCGAGCACCAGGGTGTGCAGGCGGTGGGCTAGCTCTAGACTGCCGGCATCTTTGACTAAAATGCCATGTTCTGCGCCTTTGCCAGTGCCCACCATGATGGACGTAGGCGTAGCCAAACCTAGCGCGCAGGGACAGGCGATAATCAGCACGCCCACGGTCGTAATCAGCGCCAGCGACAGGTTGCCGGTTAGCCCAAACCAGATGAGAAAGGTGAGAAGGGCGATCGCCATCACCACCGGCACAAACCAACTGGTTACTCGATCTGCTAGGCGCTGAATCGGCGCTTTTGACCCTTGCGCTTGCTGCACTAAGGTCACAATCTGCGCCAGCATCGTATCTCGCCCGACGCGCGTGGCCCTTAATGTGAAGCTGCCCACTGTGTTAAGCGTTGCCCCAATGACCTCATCGCCGGGCTGTTTTTGCACCGCCACGCTCTCGCCCGTCACCATCGATTCGTCTACTGTGGCGGTGCCTTCAAGCATGACTCCATCTACAGGCACGGTTTCGCCGGGGCGCACCCGCACCACATGACCCACTTGCACCTGCTCAATCGGCAGATCAATCTCTTGCCCCTCTCGCAGCACTCGCGCCGTCCGCGCTTGCAGACCAATCAAGGCGCGAATGGCAGCAGAAGTTTGTCCCCGTGCCCGCTGCTCTAGTAGCTGCCCCAGCAAGATCAGTGTGATGATGACAGCGGCGACTTCGTAGTAATACATTGTGCTGCTTAACCCCTGGTCAGTCAGCACCGTGGGAAATAGCGTCACTACGAGGGAGTAGAGGAAGGCCGCTCCAGTGCCTACCGCCACCAGCGTATCCATGGTGGCAGTGCGGTGCAGAAAGGCTTTCCACGCATTCACAAAAAAGCCCGCACCGCTCCAGGTGATGATGGGTAGCGTTAGTGCCAACTGAAACCACGGGTTATGCAGCCAAGCGGGAATGAAGGGAATGTGGATGCCCAGCATCATGGGCATTGCCCCGATCACAATGATGCCGCTGAGGATGGCAGAGACGACCACTTGGCGAGTCAGGTGGCGCAGCTCACGGCGTCGAGCTAGATCTTCTGTATCGGCAGCCTCGGCGGTGGCCTCAAAGGGATTGACGGCGATGGTAGAGTCGTACCCTGCAGCGGCGATCGCCCGCTGCACTGCCTCCACATCCGTCGTTTGGGCGTTGAACGCTACCGTCGCCTGCTCTGTACCAAAATTCACGGTGTAAGATTCTACACCTGGAACAGTGGCGATCGCCCCTTCAATGCTTTGGGCGCAGCCTGCACAGCGCATCCCTTTTAATGCTAAATTCACCTGTTCCATAATCATGCCTTGCTCGTGTGACGGAAGCGCGGGTCTGCATGCCGCTTGGTTTAACGTGAGTTTGATGGCGTTGGTTCAGCCCCGTTTAACTATCCCCTCGATAGAAGGGTTCAGCCAATCATGTGCCCGCGTCAGCCTATCGGTCGCCCTAACGGCCTAAAGGCGTCTCATAATTTCATAGTGAATCCTCCAGTGGACTGGAGAGTCAACCGGCTCCCGCAGTTTAAGAGTGCACCGCAACACAAAGCGCCCCAGACAACTGTCTGAGGCGCTTTTGCTAAATCTGATCAGCCGTTGAATACACTCAGGCTGAAGCAGATGTAAGGGGTTTTGCCGTTGCCATTCTCTTCAGAAGGACGAATTGCGACCTTTAGTAACGACGCGAGAAGTCGTCACCACGGCGACCGCCACCGCCAAAGCTGCTGCGGTTTTCGCGGGGCTTGGCCTTGTTGACGCGCAGTTCGCGATCCATCCACTGAGCGCCATCAAGCGCATCAATAGCGGCTTGCTCTTCCGCTTCAGTGCCCATTTCTACAAAACCAAAGCCACGGGGGCGTCCGGTTTCGCGATCAGTGGGGAGCTGCACGCGCTTAACAGAACCATATTCTGCAAATACTGCACTCACGTCGTCTTCTGAAACCTGGTAAGACAAGTTACCGACATAAATTGACATGGATCATCTCCAAAATTGAGGAATTATTAGAGAGTTGAATTTCGGAGAGAAGCTTGTCAATACCAACCGAGAAAAAACCGTC
>JBGTOF010000371.1:0-5368 GCA_041742695.1 Elainellales cyanobacterium
GAGTTGAGAAAACTGGCACCCTTGACACAACTAAAGGGACAGAGCGTTTAGACTGAGTACAGGTTAAGGAGCAGCGAACCCATGACACAGACACAAGCAGCACCCGCTCAACAAAGCGGTATTCTCATTACAGATAACGCAATTAAGCAAGTTTTGTTCTTAAAAGAAAAGCAAGGTGGAAGTGCTATCTGCCTGCGGGTCGGCGTGCGCCAGGGTGGGTGTTCGGGCATGTCCTACACGATGGATTTTGAAAACCCCTCCAATGTTCGCCCCAATGATGAGGTGTATGACTACGATGGGTTTCAGGTTGTGTGCGACCCCAAGAGCATGCTTTATTTGTATGGCCTTGTGCTCGATTACAGCGACTCAATGATTGGCGGCGGCTTTCAGTTCACCAATCCCAATGCTGCACAAACCTGCGGCTGCGGCAAATCCTTCTCGTCTTAGGGCGTAATTCGCCCACTCTCTTTGGGACGCCAGCTGGGCCTTTGTGCCAGAGCAATCCAGCAGTCTCTAAGCTCGTGTTAAGACCTATGATCTTGACACGGGCTTTTAGTTGCGTTCGGGCATTTCGCGATCTCGGGAGAGATCCAGCCAACGTGGCTCCTCAGAATTGATACAATTCTTTAGGCATGCTTGAAGATGAACGCTAGAACCTTACTGCTCTTTTGCAGGCGTGCGGCGAATAGACGATGCGCCGCGTTCAAAATAGACTGAGGGGCGTGCAGACAAATGCAGGATCAGGTGTGAAGGGCGCAACGCCTTGCAGCCTAGCTGAAGCCATGAGTCTATTGGAATGATGATTCGTCGTTAATCACCCGGGAGTGAACTCCCTAGCTCATCGCAAAAGTCTGCTAAAGCATATTGGGGAACTCGGCTCCCAATCCTCTTCAGAGGATTTTGGCTTTGAGCCTGGGACTTCTAGTCCTTGGCTCGGTGGCTAATTCAAGGGAGCGCTCCTTCAATCTTCCTCATCTGGGCAGAACTGCCCTTGGTCTACCCACTGGGGTCGCGAGACGAGAGATAAGGGCGATCGCCCTACAACACTCAACACCAAGACAGTACAACGTAGGTTAATTATGTCGGAGCTAACAGTTGACGCATTGTTTGATGAGGGCATTGAGCGCTACAAGAATGGCGAAGAACCCGCCAGCTTGATTCCGACGTTTAAGGATGTGTGCGATCGCGCGCCCAAAAGCAGCCCGGCTTGGACCTGTCTAGCTTGGCTCTACCTATTAGATAAAAAGCCAACCTCTGCCTACAAAGCAGCCCAGAAGGCGGTTAAGCTAAACCCGCAAGATCCTCAAGCTCGCGTGAATCTGGCGATCGCCATGCTCGAAACCGCTAAAAGCGGCGTGCGCGAGCATGTAGAACTCGCAGGGCAAATGATGATGGCGGTGCCTGAGTTAAATGAGGAAGTAAAGCAGAATCTTGAAGAAGGGTTAAGCCGCCGACCGGATTGGAAGAGTCTAACCCGTATTCAAGCGTGGCTTTTTGAAGGCGAGTAATATCTCTTAACTTCAAAGAAGTTTATAGAACCAGGTCTGCTGCTGACTTTTACTGCGTCAATCCCTCCAATACCAACGCATTCACCAAATTGTCCCCCCATTCATAAATCAATCGACTTATTTAGTTATCGACATGAATGATCAAGATAGTTAACGTAGGTTCAGTGATTCCAATGATAGGATTTCTTCAAATGGGTGATTAGCATTACTAATGCCTAAACCGCCCCCTGTCTTACAAGGAGATCTCAACCATGTTGCCTGAGCATAATGTTGAAGTGAAGTCCGATACTCGCAATCATCGCGGCTTCTTTGTTCAAGAAGGTCAGTATACGTTTATGGGCATTGATCAGTCAGGTTGGGCATTGATTTGTGTAGATGATGCCACCTGTCATTATGTCGATCCTGATAGTCTGGAAGTGGCAACACAGGTCGAAGGCTAGCCTATACTTCAGCAAAAAGGACGTGTAATCGTCGTGTTTAATCATCAGATCTGAGGCTTGCTCAAGGACATTGGGCAAGCCTCCTCTGTTTTTAAAGCGTACTCCCGCCAGTTCTATTAGCACAGCTCTTGCTATAAAATTGCCAAGTCGGATGAGATGGGGAAATGAGCAACCGATGGCAAAAGTATTTGACCGCATTACGCCAGACCTTGAGGCGTTTATTGCTGCACAGTCGCTGTTTTTTGTAGGGTCGGCTCCGCTATCTCCGACAGGGCATATTAACGTTTCGCCCAAAGGATTGGATAGCTTTCGGGTGTTATCGCCCCATCAGGTGGCCTACCTTGACCTGACGGGTAGCGGCAACGAAACGTCGGCCCACTTGCTAGAAAATGGGCGCATTACGGTGATGTTTTGCGCGTTTCAGGAGCCGCCCTGCATTCTACGACTTTATGGAAAAGGTGCGGTTGTGCTGCCTGAGTCAGAGGCGTGGCGATCGCTCTTTCCCCTATTTTCGCCCTTGCCGGGTGCGCGGCAGATCATCACCGTGGATGTAAAGCGAGTGCAAACATCCTGCGGGATGGGAGTACCTGTTTTGCAGGCTGAAGAGCAGCGGCGATCGCTCCTAGATTGGGCGGCAGTCAAGGGAACCGAAGGCTTGCACACCTATCAGCAGGCCAAAAACCTCACCAGTATTGATGGGCTGCCGACGTCGTTGGCGACAGAGCCTTAGCAGTTAGTTCTTAACAACTGGGGAACCTATTCGTCGATCTGCCATAGCTCTTTGTTGTAGCTCTCATCGAGCACCTTTTTGGGACGCAGCACTAACACCACCCGCCCTAAAATAGGGATTGTCAGAGGTTCCGCAGACCAGACCACCTCTAGCTGGGTGTCTTGCTCAACCAAGAAATAGCCGAAGGCATCCCACTCGCGGGAGGCCCGATCGACCATGAGCATCACCTCTTCATCGGTCTGATCGGGAAAGTTGGGAAGGCGATCGCTGCGAACCAAAATCGCAACGGGATCTTCTGCGGAGTTTACAATCTGCCACCCCGGCATGGGCACCCAGGCACCCACCCCAGAAAACTTGACGATGTTAAAAGCACCCTCGGGGTCAACCATCGGCACTGCTTTCAAATCGTCAGCGGTGAGGGGAAACTGCCCCACCACGGGCAGCACCCGGGGCACTTCGCTCTCGGTTTCTAGCCGATACACCGGGAGCAGGGGCGCTTTTTCGACCCGTGCAATAGAAAAATCGGTAAGCAGCGTTTCAATCTGCTTGCGAGCGCTGTCGCTGGCGGCAAACCGCAACCCTTGAGCAATGAGGCGCGATCGCGCCTGCAGATCGCGTTGCTGTCGCGCCAGCTTCCAATAGTAGTAGGCCACTGCATCCATGGGATAGTCAGGAAACGCCTCGGGCACTGATGCCAGTCGCGAGAATTCCTTTAGGGCTTTGGTGACTTCGCGCGCTGCTTCAGAATCGAGCCCTTTCTCAACTACGACGGTGGCCGCAGCGAGGCGATCGCGCTGGCTCAAAATCCGAAACTCATAGAGGGTATCGCTCCCGGTTTTCTCGAATCGCGTCTGCACTGATTCTGGCAACTCATCCATGAGCATTGAGTTATACACCTGGTGCGCAATCACGAGCTGGTTTTGATGCACGGGCTCAAACCCGGTGACTTCAAAAATCTGCTGCGGCGACATTCCGGCAGTCTGCAATTGCTGGCAGCTTTTTCCCCAGGTCTTCCAGGTGCCTTCTTTGCGGCGCAGTTGCCCCACTAGCTCAGTCACTGCGGCCTCATCAAGGGGGCGATCGCCATTTCCATTCACTTGGGGGGATACATCAGCCATATCAATTGCACCAATCGTTAACGTGTGATTTCTAAGGCCAAGACCACTGAATGCCTTGCATGGCTTTGCGCGGTTTGTTTTCGCCTTCCCTTATCTTCGCGCGTATCGACGCGCATGAGCAAAGATAAGTAGACCCGACGCTCTGCGGCCCTAGGTTGGGGCACTTATGGTCGTCAGTATTACCGTTAGGTCTGTTTAGAGCGCTTCTCCGTCGGTTTCAATAACTTTTTGATACCAAAAATAGCTCTGTTTTTTCCGCCGTTCTAATTCTTTTTCTCGATCAACATAGACAAACCCGTACTGTTTTTGATAGCCATTCAACCAACTCAACAGGTCGATATACGACCAGGCAAAGTAGCCGAATAAAGGGATGCCATCGGCGATCGCCCCCTTGCAGGCAAGAATATGCTGTTTCAAATACTCAATTCGAGGCTGATCTAAAATGTCTCCATTTTCAGCGATCGGATCCTTTGCCCCTATGCCATTTTCAGTGATTACGATTGGAATGTTACCGTATCTTTCCTGAATTCGCTTCATGCCTTTATAAAGCCCTTCTGGATAGATTGCCCAGTCCCAATCGGTATACTCAATGTCGGGGTTTATAACTCTCTTGAACAGTCCAGGGATGCCGCTTTCTTTCTGGCTACCCTTTTCACCTGTTGTATTCACTGCAGCAGGACCGACTCCATCTATGGGGTTGTGTGCCAGAAAGGTGCTTTGATAGTAATTGATGCCGATGAAGTCAATTTTCGCCTGCTTTAAAAGTGTGCGATCGCCCTCTAATACTGTTGGGGCACCCCATTTATTCTGATAGTAATTCCACATGTTTTCAGGATATTCACCCCGAAGAACAGGATCATAAAACCAATGGTGATCCATGGCTTCGTAGTTTTTGTACGCCTGGATGTCTTCTGCTTGATCGCTGATTGGAAAGCCGGGTAATAGGACATGGGCAACGCCGATCTTGCCCTCCAGAATTTTGTGATCATGGACTAATTGTTTATACTCACCGACTGCTTTTGCATGAGCTACGTTAACAATATGGCTCACTTCAACGGCTCTGCGCTCATCCTTAACTCCGGGCGGATGCAGACCATCCCGATAGCCGAGCATGATGAAGTTAATGACTTCGTTGAAGGTAATCCAGTATTTGACGCGATCGCCAAACTGCTCGAAACAAGTTCTGGCATAGATGGCGAATGCATCAGCAACAGATCGATTTTCCCAGCCGCCAATATCTTGTAGGGCCTGGGGCAAATCCCAGTGATAGAGCGTTGCAAATGGGACAATCTGGTATTTCAATAACTCGTCAATTAAGCGACTGTAGAATGCAATTCCTTCAGGATTAATCTCTCCCCTGCCATTAGGAAAAATCCGGGCCCAAGCGATCGAAAATCGGTAGGAACGCAGCCCCAACTCTGCCATTAACCGAACGTCTTCCTGATATCGGTTGTAATGGTCGGCAGCAATATCCCCGTTGGTTCCCTGGTATGTGGTGCCAGGCAAATGAGAATAGACATCCCAAATGGATAGTCCTTTGCCATCTTGCTGATAGGCTCCTTCGACTTGGTA
>JBGTOF010000411.1:0-2350 GCA_041742695.1 Elainellales cyanobacterium
GGTTAGTCGTCAGCTATTTCAACTGGATTTGGCAGCATAGCCGTTTTAAAACTACCGCTGCACAGCGAGCGAGGTTAGCGACACGATCCTGGAATTGGCACGATATTGCCACCTATCCCACATTAATTTGAGGCACTACCGAATAGTTTTAGTGGGGTATGTAATTTACATTGCTGAACGTAAACTACGGCGTGCGATGAACTCTTCTCCTCTAGGAAAAGCTCATTGTTTGGCTAGCGAAAGCAAGGTAGTCGTCTCTACAGCACCTGGCCTGATTGAAGCCTTGCCAATCAAATACCTGCCAAGGTGTGCTAATCAGTGCCGCCCCATAGCGCGCGACTGATAACAAATAGCGCCAGCAAACTCAGAACCAGCCAGTCAATCGGATGCAACCGAAGTTGGTGCCATTGCATGAGGTGGTCTCGAGGGTTGCTAAACCCGCGCACTTGCATGGCGATCGCCGTTTGTTCGGCACGAGTTAGCAAATTATCTACCAAGCGTTCTGCGACCGTCAGGCATACCTGGGCAGAGCCGCGAAATCCGAGCTTCTTCCAGCGAATGGCACGAGTTCGTACAGAGCGAACTAGGTTTTGAATTTCTTCTAACACGAGTGGAATGAAGCGCAGTGCCAAGGTCAGCGTGAGCACAATCTCTGCGACCGGTACACCCCAACGGCCTAGCGGGTTTAGAAGTCGCTCTAGGCTGGCTGTAATTTCTTCAGGTGCTGTTGTTAACAGATACAGGTTTGTGCTGGCAAGCAATGTGAAGGCTAGGGTGCTCACACGAATCGCCAGGTCGAGCGATCGCCGGGTGATCCGAAAGGGCGGACGGTCGAGCAGCACATAGCGATAGGACGTAGGCTGAGGCAGGTTTTGAAGCTCAGCGGTGGAAAGACTGGCGTTGCTCGCTCCACTCTCCGGTTGTATCAAGCTCCACTCGTTGGCCGGAAGCCTTGGACGATGCTCCGCGTTGATCCCGTCGGGCGCAAACAGCGTAATGCCAAATAGCAAGATGCTAAAGCCCGTGACCAAGCCCATCTGTTTCCACCACACCCGCAGCGGCAGGCGTGTACTCAGCATCAGGATTAGCATCCAGCCGACGAGCGAGAGCCGCCACGCAGGGCTCGCGGCAATGGGCGTGAGCAAAAACGCCATCAGCCAGGCAAATTTAACCCGGGGGTCAATACCATGCAGCCATGAAACAGGCTTTTCGAGATAGAGACCAATGGGGAGCGATCGCAATAAATCCATAGCCTAAACCAGCCTAAACTTTGGTGGCTCGATTGGCGCTGCTGCCACGCTCTACCTCGCGCACCTTTTTACCTCGCCAAAACAGCCGAATTGGGGTTCCCTGAAACCCCAAGCTCTGGCGAAACTGCTTTTCTATATAGCGCTTATAGTTTTCGTTAAACAGCTTTGGATCATTGACAAACAGAGCGATGGACGGCGGCTGCGCTGAAACTTGTGTGCCATAGTAAATCTTGCCTTGGCGACCCTGACGAGTCGTTGGGGGGGTGTGCCATTTCAGCGCTTCCTCTAGCACTTCGTTGATCACTGCCGTTGAGACGCGCCGCTGGTGCTGTTCTGCAGCCACATCCACCAATTGCAAAATGCGCTCTACCCGTTGCCCCGTATGAGCACTCACAAAGATAATATCGGCCCAATCAACAAACCGGAGACGGGTTCGCACAAGCTGCTCGTGGTCGTAGATTGTGTAGGAATCTTTTTCTACGGCGTCCCATTTATTGACGACAATGACACAGCCGCGACCGTCTTCCTCAATGCGGCCCGCGAGCTTTTGGTCTTGTTCTGTAACCCCATCCAGCGCATCAATCACCAGCAGCACAACGTCTGCCCGTTCAATAGCTTTAAAAGCGCGGTTGATCCCAAAAAACTCAGGGCCGTACTCTACATTCTTTTTCTTACGGATGCCTGCGGTGTCTACCAGACGATAGTGCTTATCGCCACTGGCGATAACCATATCGATGGCATCTCGGGTAGTGCCAGAAATGGGGCTAACGATCGCGCGTTCTTCGCCCACGAAGGCATTGAGCAAGCTTGATTTGCCGACATTAGGACGTCCCACAATGGCGACGCGGGTTTCGGTGGCAGGTTCGAGATCTTCGGTATCGGGCAGATGGGTCAACAGTTGATCGAGCAGCTCACCGGTTCCATTGCCGTGAATTGCAGACAACGCAAAGGGTTCGCCAAGGCCCAGTTCCCAAAACTCTGCCGCTTGAGACATGCCTTGTTCAACAGACTCACATTTATTGACCGCTACTAGCACGGGCACAGACTGCTGCCGTAGCCAAGTGGCGATCGCCTCATCTGCTGCCGTAATACCAACCTGA
>JBGTOF010000414.1:0-5292 GCA_041742695.1 Elainellales cyanobacterium
CACCGTAACCAGCAGCATGATGACTGCGGGAATAATGCCACAAAAAAACGTGAGACCCGCCAGAACGTAGTGCAAAACCGCCAAAATTTGGAGCATTTCTCGGTCAGATATCGACTGAGAATTTGACAAGTTGGTCATGGATAGACTCCAGAACTGATCCATCAACGTGATCAATCACGCTGAATTTAGGACTTGACCGCAGCATTCTCATAGAGCTGCCGCACCGACCCCTGACACAGCACCACCAATGAGAACAGCCCTAGTAGAGTGCCAAACGGCATATAAACCAACATCAGACATGACAACAGCAGGCTAAACCAGTAATCGCTGCGCCGACCCATGCGCCGAGCCGACATCACCAATAGCACCGTAAACAGACTGGAAATTAGCAGGCCTGCGAGGCCTACCAGCACCAGCACAACGCTGTCGAACCACGGATTGGAGAACGTAACCATGCTGTGTAACCCAGCTAGCACGAGCACCAGCATTAGAAGGGCGATCGCCACTGCAAAACCAGCTAGCACGTAATGCAGAAACGCCAACAACCCCAGCAGTTGTCGCCCTGATGCAAGGCGGGTATTCGTCACAGCCAAACCTCTTAAAATCACGCCGCGCTGCTCAATCAAACGCACTCTATCATTCCCATTCAGCCAATCCCATTCAGACATGGAATTGGGGGATTAAATCTGAGTGATTGCGGTTGGGAAGGAATATGAGCCCTTCTCTGGGATAACGATTACACCATCTCTCTTCACCTTTATCTTTCCAAATCCCGCAAACACTTTAAATATTCTTCAGAAATTTATGAGTTTAATAGGACTGAAGAGTTAATTTATCAATAGATCTTTCAGCTGTCCCTAGTGTTTGCAGTCAAGAGTTTCATATCGGCTAGTCTATTTGGGCTAATATGCTCGCAGTTCTCTGCCACGGAGCTTAGACTCCTTGAGGAGCAAGCTCTGAAACTGTCAAGTTCAGACTTGGAACCCTGTAAATGCAGTGCCAGATACTTCCATGTCTAAGCTTGAGCGCGCGCGTTGTCTCATGCTCCATTGCTTACACTCAATGCATTGCATATATAGGTAACCGCTGCTAGACGACCTTGTAACACCTGGGGGTGCCCCCTCCGGGGATATGCCCGAGGTTGTGTGTCGGGTTTAATAAATTGGGATCTTGCACTTGGGATACGACCTCTCAAGCCTTCTAAGAAAGTGTGTTCTCTCTGAATCGGCCTTTCTAATGATGTGTATAGACAAACTCATGCTCAATTCTCTTAGGCCCAAATAAGACAGCATTAGAAGAATTGAACGTGGGTTCGCTGTTAGATAGGGGTCTCAACTGAATGAAATGAGTAGACGGCATTGCTCGGTTCTCATCTCATTCCCAGGTTTAAGACAGCCTGTATTCGTTGAGTCTTAATGCTAGTTGACGCTTTTGACATGGCTGGTTAGAGGAAAGACTGGAATTACAGTCTTTTGCTCCAATCCCTCTTCTAAATTAGCGATTTTTCAGTTTTTCATCCATCAGGAATTATGCATAGCGCGTATTTTGCCACCGCGAACGAAACGATCTTGATTGTGGATGACAAGCCGGATAACTTGCGGTTGCTGTCGGCAGTGTTGACAGAGCAACGTTATGAAATTCGTCGTGCTCTCAATGGTGCAACCGGGCTAAGGGCGGCCAATGCCGCTCCCCCTGATCTAATCTTGCTGGATGTGCGCCTGCCAGATATGGACGGGTACAACGTGTGTCAGCAGCTGAAGCAATCGCCCCTCACCCGTGACATCCCGGTTATTTTCTTAAGTGCACTCGATGACACGTCATATAAGGTGAGGGCGTTTGAGGTAGGGGGTGTGGACTACATTACCAAGCCGTTTCACATGCAGGAGGTGCTGGCTCGGGTTGAGAACCAACTGACTATTCAGCGCCAGAAGGGTCAACTGCGGCAGCAGATGGAGCGGGAGCGCGTACTAGGGGCGATCGCCCAACGCATCCGGGAGTCTCTGAACCTCAACGAGATTTTGCATACCACTGCTGCTGAGATTCAGTCAATCTTGGCGGTCGAACGGGTTATTATTGGTCGATTTTTACCCCAAGGGCAACTGAGCATCATAGCGGAAGCCGTGCAAGAGCCAACCCAGGCACTGCTAGGTATTGCTTTGTCTGAAGATCTGTTTAGTGAAGCGGAGTATGCCCTATTTCGAGGGGGCAATATCCGCATTTTGGAGTCTGCTCGGACGCCTTACATTACGCCCATGCATGCCCACTTGTTGGAGACAATCGGCATTAAATCAAAGCTGGTAGCACCCATTTTGCAGCAAGACCATCTGTGGGGCATGATCAGCGCGCACCAATGCGGCCAGCAGCGCGACTGGACGGAGCTTGATTTAAGGTTGCTGCGACAGTTGGCCACTCAGCTAGGCATTGCAACGCAGCAGGCTGAGCTCTATGAGCAGGTGCAGCAGCTCAATATCAATCTAGAAGTGCAGGTGCAAGAGCGGACGCAGCAGTTGCAAACTGCCTATGAGCTGGAAGCGACCCTAACGCGCATTATCGAAAAAGTGCGGGACAGTTTGGATGAGGGTCAGATCATGCAAACGGTTGTGCAGGAGTTGGCGATCGCCCTTAATCTACTCTCTTGCAATGCCTCTATTTACAACCTAGAGCAGCGCACATCTACCATTTGTTTTGAGCACACCACGCTGGCGTATTCGGCGCAGGGGCATGTATCGCAGATGGAAGCCTATCCCGAAATCTATGACCGCCTGTTGCAGCGGCAACCGATTCAGCTCTGCTCTTGTCGGCCCAATCCTCTGCGGGGCACGGTAGCCGTGCTGGCCCAGCCCATTTTTGATGAGCAGGGCATACTGGGCGACCTCTGGTTGATTCAAGACAAAGGCTACATGTTTACCCCGCAAGATATGCGGCTGGTCGAACAAGTGGCAAGCCAATGTGCGATCGCCCTGCGCCAGTCTCGCCTCTATTGCGAAGTGCAACGGCAGGTGGAGGAGCTAGCGCGCCTCAATCAGCTCAAAGATGACTTTCTCAACACGGTGTCTCATGAGCTGCGCACCCCAATGGCAAACATCAAAACCGCTGCTCAAATGCTAGAGACTTTGTTTGACCGCCTCTCTGCACCCGAGTCAGATACCCGTGCTATTCAGCAATATCTGCACATTATGGCGGAGGGACATCAGCAAGAGATGAAGCTGATCGACACCCTGCTCGATCTATCCCGATTGGATGCAGAAACTGACCCGCTCGCCCTGTGCACCATTGACCCCGCCATATGGGTTCCCCATCTGACAGAGCCTTTTTTAGATCGCATTCACAGCCAGCAGCAAACACTGCACATCAACGTCGCAGAGAACTTGCCGCCACTCACCACTGACTTGGTCTATCTGGAGCGGGTTGTCATTGAATTGCTAAACAATGCCTATAAGTATACCCCCCCCACGAAACCATCACGCTATCCGTTTATCAAATAGAGGGTGAATCAGCCGCCGGAGTTTTGATGACGCCTCAGACTGATTCTGCGGTCAACCCAGGCTATCTGGTGATTAGCATCACCAACACCGGGGTCGAGATTCCAGTAGAAGAGCAGGCGCGGATTTTCGATAAGTTCTACCGCCTTCCCCACCATGACCCTTGGCAGCACGGGGGCACAGGGTTGGGGTTGGCACTGGTGGAAAAGCTGGCGCAGCGCCTGCAGGCTGACGTGGAGTTAGAGAGCGGCTCGGGGCAAACCACGTTTCGGGTTCGGCTGGCGATCGCCACATCCACCGAGTGAAGATAGAACCCGCTGCTCGTAATTACGACTAATGGGGAGCTGACTGGGGCGATCGCTACAGCATTGCGAAGCGATCGCTCGCATCCAGCAGTGCCGTCCGAATCCCCGGCTCATTCATCGAGTGCCCTGCATCGGGGATTACCTGAAACTCGGCCTCAGGCCACGCCTGATGCAGCTCCCATGCGCTGACCATCGGGCACACCACGTCATAGCGACCCTGCACAATCACACCCGGAATGTGGCGAATGCGATCAATCTGGCGGTAAATCAAATCCTCTGTTTCAAAAAAGCCCTTATTGACAAAATAGTGGCATTCAATGCGAGCAAAGGCATCGGCAAACCCCTCCCGACCATACTGCTCCGCCACATTGGTTTCGGGAATAAGGCGGCTGGTGCTGCCCTCCCAAATGGACCACGCGCGAGCGGCTGCACGGCGCACCACCGGGTCATCGCTGGTTAGCCGTCGATAATACGCCGCTATCAAATCATGCCGCTCCTCGAGTGGAATTGGCTGCAAATACGCTTCCCACGCATCCGGGTAGATGTAACTGCACCCCTCCTGATAGAACCAGCGCAGCTCCTTCTGCCGCAGCGTGAAGATGCCCCGCAGAATCAGCCCTTTTACCCGCTCCGGGTGGGCTTCGGCATAGGTGAGCGCCAGGGTGCTGCCCCAGCTTCCGCCAAACACAACCCATTGCTCAATGCCCAAGTGGGTGCGAATGGTCTCAATATCGTGAACCAGATCCCACGTCGTGTTGTCGCGCAGATCGGCGTGGGGCGTGCTGCGGCCACAGCCGCGCTGATCAAACAGCACAATTCGCCACTGCTGCGGGTCAAAAAATTGTCGATAAATGGGAATCGTGCCGCCGCCAGGGCCACCATGCAAAAACACAACGGGCTTGCCGTGGGGATTGCCCACTTGCTCGACATAGAGCGTGTGCAGGTCAGAGACGGGCAGACGCTCGGTCTGAAAGGGATCAATGGGTGGGTAAGGGTGGCGCATGGAGGGAATTATACCAATTCGCGGAATTGGATGATTTCCATATTGTGTAGAAGGACGCTCTGTAAACGTCGTTGGCTAGGACGAGGGCTGGGGCGGAAATACCTGAGTGGTTTGAGTGGTGCGATCGCACACAATCCACGCGGTTGCACCATCCACCTGATCGGCCTGTTCGGTAACGCGAAAATAAAGCTTGCCGTCGCTGCGGGTGTTGACGGCAAAATCGGCTTTGTCTGCGTACACCACCGAGTAGCCGCGAATTTGTAAGCAGTACTTTGCCCAACCCTTGAGGGTGTGCTTTTGCGGCTCATAGGGGATGGGCGGTGATTGAAAGAGAGACTGAATGGCGGCGATCGCTTGCACAGGACGATTAGAGGATGAAGGGATTTAGTCTGCCGTTACGGTCGGAAGGGGAAAGGCATCGGGCACTTGCATTGCAGCAGGCGTGTGGTGCTCTGTGTGGCGAAGGGGCTGGTGCAGCTGAATCAACTGCGCTAGGGTTTTC
>JBGTOF010000416.1:0-3638 GCA_041742695.1 Elainellales cyanobacterium
GAAGCGGCTCTACGCGGCCACTAAGTTTATTCTCTACACAGCGGGCGGGTCGCTGTTCATTTTGGTGGCGGCGCTGGCCATGGCCTTCTACGGCGACACCATCACCTTTGACATGCGGGCGCTGGCCGAGAAGGTATACCCGTTGCGGCTACAGCTCTTGCTCTACGGCGCGTTTTTAATTGCCTATGCCGTCAAGCTGCCGATCATTCCCCTGCACACCTGGCTGCCCGACGCCCACGGTGAGGCGACGGCCCCTGTGCACATGCTGCTAGCGGGCATTTTGCTGAAGATGGGTGGCTATGCCCTAATTCGCATGAACCTGGGCATGCTGCCTGACGCCCACACCTACTTTGCGCCGATTCTCGTCATCTTGGGCTGCGTGAATATTGTCTACGCGGCGCTGACCTCCTTTGCCCAGCGCAATCTGAAACGCAAGATCGCTTATTCATCGATCTCCCACATGGGCTTTGTGCTGATTGGTATTGCCTCGTTTACCAATCTGGGGCTAAGCGGCGCGGTGCTGCAAATGATCTCCCACGGGTTGATTGGGGCCAGCCTGTTTTTCTTAGTGGGGGCCACCTACGATCGCACCCACACCCTCATCCTCGACGAAATGGGCGGTGTGGGCAAAAAGATGCCCAGAATCTTCGCCATGTTCACTACCTGTTCGCTGGCATCGCTGGCGCTGCCGGGCATGAGCGGATTTGTGGCGGAGCTGATGGTGTTTGTGGGCTTTGCCACCAGCGATGCCTACAGTTTTACCTTTAGGCTGATCACGGTTATATTTATGGCGATCGGCGTTATTCTCACCCCCATCTACCTGCTGTCGATGCTGCGGGAGATTTTCTATGGCCCTGAGAATAAAGAGCTGATCGAGCACGAGGTGCTGGCCGATGCCGAGCCCCGCGAGGTGTTTATCATCGCCTGCCTGCTGGTACCGATTATTGGCTTTGGCTTCTACCCCAAGATGCTGACCCAGATCTACGACGCGACCACCCAAAAGCTCACGGCGCGGCTGGGCGATGTGTTTGTGGCCAGCGAAGCAGTGACCGAGGGCAACGCCCCGATCGCCGCCCTGCCCGTGTTAAAAGCCCCATCAATGAGCCAGTAGGCGGGCTAAGTGAATGCATTAAAAAGGCGCAGTTCTTCTAACGGAACTGCGCCTTTTTGATGTACAACAGAAACGCGATTAGGTGCATCTATATACTGCAGCAGGCAACGATGCATAGCCATCAAGCCCATGAAAATCAAGAGATTCTCAAAGAAAGCTCAACCCTGGACGACTCGCAATCCTGCCATGCTCCTGGTAATCAATATAGCGGTGAAGTGCAGCGGCGACAGATAACCCTGAGAGCCACACCAGCAACTTTCGCCCCTCCGCTGCCATACACTGTTAGTTGGCTCCGCTACTCCAGGCACTGAAATCCTTTCTCCCCCTTCAGTTTGCTGTCAAAACTGACAGTTTCTGTGCAACCTGCTGTCGACAAACTGCTCCAATGAGGTAATCAGAGAAATCTGCCCTGCCCTGTTTATATCGCTGAAGCGCTTGATCAACGGTTGAGCGGCTTTCAAACTCAAAGGCCTGGCTGTGGAGCATCGCGTCTAGAGTGTCGATCACCTCGGTTTTTTGAAAGCGGTAGTTGGCACCTCTGAGCACTCAAACTAGTGCGCACAAAACGATGTTGGCAATAAAGCAGGGTTGGTTTTGCTGGATGACTTCAGAGGCTTGCTGCCACTGCAGCTCGTCGTCGCGAGTGAGATAGCGCACCAGGATGTTGGTATCAAGCCCAATCATTGGCTCCCTCAGCGATGGCCGCATCCATTTCATCTTGGGTGGCGGGGGAAAGGTTGGGCCGATGTAGGATGCCGGATAAGATTTCTACAGCAACGGTGAGGGGAAAGATTTTGACCTGACCCTCTTCGTCAATGACAAACTCAACCCGACTGCCGCTGACGAGGTTGAGATGCTGACAGATCTCGTCAGGCAGGGTGATTTGCCCGGTAGCGGTGACGGTGGTGCTGAGCATGGCGAGAAGGGTTGAAGGTGCCTTGTCTTTATTTTAACGAAGCTCTTGAGTTGGGCAGGGTGTTTAGCGGGATGGCTTACTGTGATTGTCTAGAATTTCTAAGTTGGCGAAGTGCTATTGAACTAGGCGGTGGATGAAGCGGTACCGATTGCCTACTCGCTACAGTGTTTATGCGGCTTAGCGGCTATAGGGTTGCTCCATGCTCAAGCCTGAAATAACTTGATAGTGCTTCGCGTTAAATGTACAGAGGGTTGCGTTACGCCCAACGGCACAGGAAGCAATCAAGGCATCAATCAGACCAACCTTATGAGACAGATGATATGCCGTAAAGTCAGATAGAGCACGGGCACAGTCAATTTCAGTAGGCCAAACAATGGCTAACGGCGCTACAAGCTGTAGGACTTTACGCACCTGTTGCTTGTTCTGAGCGTCCTGAATCAATTCCATCACCACAAAGCCAGAGATGCTTGGCAGGTCTGGGAGAGAGGCAAACCAAGCCAGTGCTGGCCCATAACCCCGCTGAATGTCGATCATGATATCGGTATCGACCAGGTACATTCGCTATCTAAACCCGCTCACGGTGCCCAGCCTGGTCACGCAACCGGCGGGCGTGCTCCTGGCTGTCAGCAATATCGGATCGAGAATTGATCACCCCAACGCTTTCCCAGTAGGCAACAAGATCTAGCCCTGTTTTAGGAGGATTTTGCAGAAAAGGGCGAAAGGAGAGAACGCGAAGAATATACTCTGCCAAAGGCAACTTAAGCTGGGAGGCCTCAGTAGAAAGCTCATTCTCTAGCTCTGATGGTAAATCTAAAGAGATAGTCATAGCACCAAGCTCTGATGTACCGTGCGTCTAGCAAGTAACGCTAGACTTTATAAATCATAATCACAAATTCCTCCGCACTATCGGTTTTGACAAATCTCTCAATCTCCTCAAATCCCACTTGCTCCCATACTCGTTGCGCCCGCTGATTGAATTCCGCTATCGTTACTCGACAATGCTGTGCCCTATATTGGTTTGCCCCGTACCTCACCACAGCTTGAGCGTAATGCTTGCCATGTCCCTGACCGACCAAGTCTGGTCGCATTCCCATGCCGATGTCAAGAGCTTCAGTCTGGTAGTCTCCGCCTGGCACTTGGCCATCTGCTCCGAAAGAGCAGTAGCCTTCAAGTTCTTCGTGCACATTTAGAATTGCATAAAAGGCATTTTTCGAGTTAGTCAGATAGCATAAGTCTTCTTGGATAGCATCGACATCAAAATTGTAGTAGTCATACGCGGGAAGATAACGCCAACGGAGAATTGATAGTGCATGTTCCTTGCCAAGTTGCCGAAAGGAAAATCTCATTCCAATTCTCCTTAAAACTGCTTGAGAGAAAAAACTTTTCTCTCAATATTGTGGTCAAACGGTTCGGCTGAGCGGCTGTACATAACCCTTGCACTCACGCAGAAATATTCGACAGTCTGCTCCAGCCGAGTTGTTATGCCGTGCGCGCTCAGAAGTCAATGCGAAACTCAACTCCATGTTGAGTAAACCCTAATCGTTGATAGAGTTCGTGTACTTGCGGTCTAGACGTGCGACTCGTTGCAATGAGCTTATAGCAATTTTCTTC
>JBGTOF010000419.1:0-2411 GCA_041742695.1 Elainellales cyanobacterium
GCCCGCAAACTAACGCAACCCGCGCAATCAGCCGGAGCTGGCATCCAGGATTGTTGATGACTCTCTTTCATCGTTGGGGAAGTGGACCGTGAGAATTCCGCTTGATTATTATCGGATTTTGGGGTTGCCGGTTCAGGCGACCGATGACCAACTGCAACAAGCCCATCGCGATCGCGCGTTGCAGCTTCCTCGACGAGAATATTCTGAGGGGGCGATCGCCTCTCGTAAGCAACTGCTGGATGAGGCCTACACCGTTCTGGCCGACCCAGCACAGCGCAACGCTTACAATGCTAGTTTTTTGGCAAATACCTACGAAGACGCCGATGCCACATCCGGCGCTATGCCGCTCGACCCTGCCACCAATCCTTACGCGTCTAGCATCACCATTCAAGAGTCTCAACTGGTCGGAGCGCTGCTAGTTCTGCTAGAGCTAGGAGAATACGAACTCGTGCTGAAGCTAGGGCAACCCTATCTGACAAGCCGAACCGCCAGCAGTGAGCAAATGACCGTGAGCACCACTCGCAGCGATGTGCTGCTCACGGTAGCGCTATCGTATTTAGAATTGGGACGCGAGCAGTGGCACCAAGGTCAGTATGAAGGTGCCGCCGAGTCACTTCAGGCTGGGCATGCACTGCTACGGCAGGATGGTCTATTTGGGAATGTTCGTAACGAGATGCAATCTGATCTGTATAAGCTACGCCCCTATCGCATTTTGGAACTGTTGGCACTGCCTGAGCAAAACCAATTAGAGCGGCGACGTGGGCTAACGTTGCTGCAAGATATGCTGAACGACCGGGGCGGCATTGATGGCCTAGGCGACGATCAATCAGGCCTGCAAATCGACGATTTCTTACGGTTTATTCAACAGCTCCGCAGCTACCTATCTACGGCAGAGCAACAAACCCTCTTTGAGTCTGAGGCGCAGCGTCCCTCAGCGGTAGCCACATACCTGGCAGTCTATGCTCTACTGGCTCGTGGGTTTGCCTATCGCCAACCGGCATTAGTGCGCCGGGCCAAAAACTTGCTCCAGCGGCTCAGCAGTCGTCAGGATGTGTTTTTGGAACAGGCTGTATGCTCGCTGCTTCTGGGTCAAACCGAAGATGCTAGCTATGCCCTAGATCATAGTCAAGAAGCAGAGTCTATTCGGTTTATCCGCGAGCATTCTCATGGGTCACCTGATTGCTTGCCGGGGCTATGCCTCTATAGCGAGCGCTGGCTACAAAATGAGGTTTTTCCTCATTTCTCTGACCTAGCGCAGCAAACGGCCTCCCTAAAAGACTATTTTGCAGACAGCCAAGTGCAGGGTTATTTAGAAGAGTTGCCCAGCGATTCTGACAATCACAGCGACGCTGTGGCACCTGCGGTGTATGGCTATTCGGGAGCGATCGCCCCCATGACCGCCCCTGCCGAAGCGCGAAACCGCACCTATGGGCAGGAGGCTGGCAGCGATGGGCCAGGTGGTCGAGTTTCAACGGCTACAACTGCCACAATAGAGTCGCGCTTGCCTGCCTCACGGCCATCCAGTGCTGCTCCGCGTACGAATGATGCCAATGGGAGCGGCACGATGCCCACCGCAGAGCGCGTATCACAACTGTCTCCCGAAGGTCGGCTAACGGGGAGTGGCGGCGGGCGATCGCAGCCCTCTACACCCGCACCCTCTAGCCCTCGAAGACCCAGCTCCACAGCCCCTATTCGCGATAACGATGGCGATTCCTCCTTTAGCCTAGCGCGTCTGTTGTTTTTGGTCGCCTTAGGCATTTTGGGGTTAGCCGTAGTTTGGTTCTTGCTGTCCAGCATTTCGCGAGCCCTGTTCCGGGGGCCTACATTGACGGGCGAGCAGCTACAAATTAGCCTAAATGAGCCGCCAATCGAAATTCCTGACCCCACGGCTGAACCAGCCACGCCCGACCCCACTGCGCCTCTCTCAGTCGAGGGTGCGCGCTCAGTGATAGATGCATGGCTTGCGGCAAAGCGGGCTTCAATGGGGCCAACTAACGATATGAGCCAGTTGAACAACGTCCTTACCGGCAGCGTGCTGGTGGAACGGCAGGCTATGGCAGAAGATGCTCGTCAAAATGGCCTGTCTTACAGCTATCGTCATTCTGTTGAAGATGTGCGGGTGTTGCCGACTAACGCACAAAATCCCAACCAAGCACAGGTGGATGCAGTGGTCGTAGAAGCCACGAATGATGACCCCGCCAGCCGCCTGCTGGTGCGCTACGACATGATTCGACAGGATGGAACCTGGCGGATTCAGGGCATTACGGCCCAGCCTGATGGCGCCACGGCTGACCTCACCACTCCAGACGATGAGGCCCTTTCTGATAGCGACAGCGAATTTGAAACGCCACTGACGCCAGCGCCAAATCCTCTAGACAATGATGCGCAGGTTCCTGTAGGCGGGCCTAACG